>JAHIEG010000017.1 GCA_018901655.1 Nanobdellota archaeon | reverse complement strand
TCAAATTCTTTATCTTTAAAAATTATAATTGTTCTTTGTTTTTCTGTTCCTTTATCTTTTGATATATCAATATACCAGCCATATTTTATATCTTGTTTACAAATCTTTACAAATTCTTCTTTATTTTTATCTTCTATTTCAATCTCATGTAAATGAATATCTCCTTTTTCTTCCTCACCTGTTAATGGAGTTATTGTTGTCTTAGTTGTTTTAATCAAATTATATATTCTCTTGTTATCTAAACTCTCATCAATTATAGCTCCTTCCCATGTCATTTGATCACCTTCATAGCTTCTTTTCTCATTTTATCAGGCATGTGTTCAATAGCATACCTTAATGCAGTTCTTGGCATCTTATCTTTATGTTTCATTACAAAATCAAAGACTTCTTTTTGTTTAGAAACAGAAGCAGCTTTTAACATCCATCCATATCCCTTTTGAACCAAATCGTCTTTATCTTCAAGCAATGTTTTTGCTACATCAAAAACATCATTAAGATTGTGATTAACCACATAATAGGATTTATCAGTTGTTATGAAACTAACAGCAGATGCTCTTCTAACCCATCTGTTTTTAGATTTAGACCATGATTTTACTTTAGGAACAAATTCAGGGAACTTTGTAATGAAATGATGTATTGTATGTGTGCAAAAATTATCACATTTACCCCAATCTGAAACATATTTGTTTAACCATCTTTCAAAGATTTTGAAATCTGATTTTTTGTATTGTTCTCTTAATCTAAAGGACCAATCAAATGCAATTATTGATTCTTCACTATATCCTGATTTTAATAATTGTTCGCATAGTGAAAATATTTGTTTTTTATCCAAATGTTTAATCTCGTTAAAATATTTTTTAGATAGCTTTCGAACGATATGTGTTCTAACTCCCATAATTTTTACTTTTTCTTTGAAAAGTCTATAAGAACCATCTTTGTAATTAATATCAATATGCTTTTTTAATTCCTTTCTTATATCTGATAAAATATTGATTTTCATCTATTCACCTTAAAATTATTCTCAACATCTATACCCATGTCTTCTTTAAATTTCTTAACTTTACCACAAGGGAACGATGAACACTTACTACAATTAACAACACCCTTTTCTTTACAACAAATTTTTATTATACAGTTCGACATTCCGTCCTCTTTACAACCATTACATCGCATATATTTTTCAAACCAAATAAGACCTTTTTTGAAATCATTATAACTAAATTCTTCACCTGGTTCTTGTTTTTGCCATTCATCTAATCCAGATTCTTTAATTGATTTTAATATCTCTTTTACTTTTTCAGCAGATACATCTTTGAATTTTACACATTTTTCACAATCTATTCCACAACATGCTATTTCAATCATTTATTTCACCTTTTCATCATTTCCAATAACTGTTCTTTAGTCATATCTGGTTTTTTAGCATAAGCCGGATGTCTATCAAATAAGAGCTTCTTAATTGCCTCATTATCTCCGTCCTCCACATCTTCTAAATACTTTTTAATAAACCCGATAATCTTCTTTTCCATTTCTAACTCTTTATCAGAAGCGTCGCTTTCAACCCCGACAATATCAAACAAATATTGAGGACCAAGAACCTTACGGAAAACATATTTTACCCGTTCTGTATGAAAGTCTGAAGTTACAATTAATATCTTATTCCATTCATTTGGCTCCAAGTATTTTGATTTAACAAAATAAGCATTTCCAATTGTATCTTTCGATTCCTCTTCCATGAGTATTCGATCTTCTGGAGCACCGTGTATTTTAACTAAATATTCTTTCATTGCTTTTGCTTCTGTTATTGACGGTTTGTATGGAGCTAAAAATCCGTATCCTCCTGAAACTATTATCTGATGTGAACAGCTTTCATTTATTAGTTCAACTGATTTATCAAGTCTTTTTCTCAAATTATCTGATATTGATCCATCTGGTTTTAAGAGTTCTCCTAAAACTAAAATAGCATCAAAATATGATATTTTATCATTCTTAATAAGATAATTTTCCACAGCTTTTAGAACTATATGATCTCCTGAAACCATTTTCAATTCATTTGTTTTACGAATATCAAATAATTTAGCTGATTTACCCTCTCTTACTTTTAGATCTTTTTGTGGTGGTAATGGAGCTAAAAATATTTCAACAGTTATTAGCCAGTCTTTAAATGGCGGATATTCAAATTTGCCAAGAAATTCAAATTCTTTTAAATCATAATTTAACTCTTCGTTAATTTCTCTTTTTATCGCTTGCTTAGGTGTTTCTCCTTCTTCTATCTTACCGCCAAAAAATCCCCATTCTTCTCCAAGTTTGCTATGCGAACCTCTTTCCTGCAATAACACTTTTCCGTCTTTATCATAAAAAACAATTACTGAAGCATGTCTTATATTCATTTATTTCACCATTTTCTTTATATCATAAAAACTCTTTTTAGCATTGATTTGGTCAGGTAATTTTGGTCTTGAACCTTTTAGATAATCTTCTAAAGATTTACTTTGCCATCTTTGCTGTTCCTCTAATCCCAATAAGACTAAGCCGTTTCCAGCAGAAACACCTGTTGACATATCAAGGACAGCATTCCTAAATATTTTTACATCAACCAATGGTCCTGAACCCCATGATTCAATTTTATCATAAATCCACAAATCAACCATAATATCTTTGTCATCATTCCAAAGAACAATTATATTGTATTTTCCATTTTTATTCAGATTATTCTTGTCATATAATTCTTGTAAATATTTTTCTATACAGACTTTGTCTTCTTTGTTAAATACTTTCTCTATACCTGGACAAGGATAGATAATAGTAGGGGTTTCATTTATTGTTATAACAATTGGTTTGAAAAACATTTATTTCACCTAAAAATAGCTCTTTCCTGGGTTAGTTTCATTTTTAGTTATCTGAATCTGGTATTCTGGATCATATATCTGAATTATTTTATATTTACCAGAAGTTTTGTGTTCTTTCCCATCCCAAGATATTGTTTGTTCTATCATTAGGATTTTGCCCCAATAAATCCACTTACCATCTATATTGTGTACAAGGAAGTTTCTATTTGGAGCTGGATGAAATATTCTTGCATTTGATTTACCATGAAATTCAAACACCTTATCTTTAACATCATCTAATGTAATTGGAGTTTTCTGATGATTTTCTAAATTAAGAATATCTACTGGAAAACCCTGTTCAGTAGTTATTTGCAGTGTATCATTAGTTTCAATAAATCCTCCCATAATTAGTATTTATCATTAAATCTTATAAAGATTCATAGATAACACTTATTATGAAAATATTCATTACTGGTAGTTCAGGATATCTGGGTACGCAATTGATTAATCTTATTTCAAAAGAGCATGAAATAGTAAAATATGATTTGACAGAAGGTCAAGATATCTTAGATTATGATAAATTGAAATCTTCTATGATTGGTTCTGATATTGTAATTCATTTGGTTGCTATACGTGGTCCTGATGAAAATAAAACGTTTTCAGATTATTTCAAGATTAACTGTCAAGGTACAATGAATGTAGCACAAGCTGCGGTTGAAAATAATGTTAAAAGATTGATACATGCAAGTTCAACAGGATATTATGGTGTAGAAAATGGTGTACCTTTTGTAAAACCAATTAAAGAAGAAAATCCTGTTATCACACAACATATTAAAGTAGATGATTTGAACTGTAGAGATTGTGATATTGGCTATTCAACAAGTAAGGTTATTGCAGAACAGATTTTAGCTAATTATGGTTTGACTAAGAAAATAGAAGTTATAATCTTAAGATTTGGACCAATTGGTGGAAAGCCTGGTGAAGTTTGGTCATTAGATGGAATTACTTTGAAGATAGATAATGCTTTGCAAGCTTTAAAAAAAGCAATTGAAATAGATAAGAAATTCTGGTATGAAGCATTTACGATTACAGATGATGTAGAAAATGTAAATATTAGTAAAGCGAAAGAATTATTAGATTACAATCCAATTTAATTTATTAATTAAACAGTCTATACTTAATCATGGATATTATAACACTATTATTAACATTCGGAATAGGTTTAACAGCATCATTCATAGGTGGAATTGCTGGCGGTGGAGGAGGTTTAATATCAATACCAGCTTTAATTTTTCTTGGTCTACCAGCTAATGTTGCTATAGCTACAAATAGATTTGGAGCAGTTGGTTTTGCTGGAACAACTATCTATAAGTTTGCAAAAGAAAAAAAGATACCGTATCATTTAGCACCAATATTCATTATACTAAGTGTAATTGGTTCAATAATAGGAGCACGATTATTAATTGATTTTAATCCAGATATTTTAAGTAAAATTGTTGGTGTGCTAATTGTAGCTATATTACCATTCATGTTTATATTCAAAAATAAAGGATTGAAAAAAGCAAATCCTTCAAAATTAATGAAGTATTCTGGTTATATTTTTTATTTTATGGTAGCAATTTATGATGGATTTTTTGGAGCTGGTGCAGGAATATTTGTAATATATTTATTTGTTTTCATGTTAGGATTACCACTCTTAGAATCTATGGGATTAGATAAAATAACTTGGGTATTTAATGCAGTTATTTCAACAGTAATATTTGCTTACTATGGAATTATTGATTATCAGATTGGAATTGTTTTACTGATTGGAATGATGATAGGTGGTTATCTTGGTGCACATACAGCTATTAAGAAAGGAAATAAGTTTGTTAAGATAGCATTTTCTGTAATTGTTGTATTATCTGCAGTAAAATTATTGTTTTTCTAAATCTCTAACTGCGTCTTCATACCATTTTTTAGCAATCTCTTTTGCTTTCTCAGAGGTTATTCTGTTATACATCCAATCAAATTTTATCTTAACTGCTTCTTTACCAAGTATCTTAACATATTTATCTAAAAAGTGTTCAGCATTATTTTCAAAAAAGCTAATACTATCTGCATCCTTCAATAAATTCTGGTCTTCGTTTCCACCTTCTTCATGCTTAGAAACAAGCATTTTGACCCTATCTATTAATTCTTTATTAGCTCCCTGTTTTTCAAGAAATTCTCCAATTACTTCTGCACCTGTTTCTTGGTGATATTTTAAGAATTTAGGTTTAGTCAAATTTGCAGGGTCTTCTTTGAGCATTTCCCACATTTCTTCACTTCTGTTTGACCTTTCTATATCATGAGCAATAGTAGCAATTAATAATGCTTCATCAACATCTGATTTTAATTGTTTTAACCAGTAAACTGCTCTTTCAAAGTGTTTAACAGCTCTTTTCTGTTCAAAAACATTATACACGTATTCTCTAACTTTTTCGTATAATTCTGTCATTTATTAGCCTCTCTAATTTTATCAATTATCTCTGTGATATCTCCTTCAAATTTCCAAAATGTTAATGATTTTTCATTCATTTTATTAGCATGAATATGTTCAGTGTTTGCAGGTATTATTATTTTTTCACCTTCTTTCAACATAATTGTTTTTGTTTCAGTTTCTTCAAACAATGTTATTTCTGAAATACCTTTAATCTGAATTAATTCTTCATCAACAGGTCTACTATGTTTATTAAGTTCTTGATTTTCTTCTAATTCTAAAAATCCAAAACTTAAATTTTTATCTGAATGAAATATTCCAATCCTTCCTTGTGGTAATTCATATATTTCAGTTTTCATCTAATTTCACCTTTCCACAACTATACATCCCATTTGTTCAAGTTTTTTCTTTGCTTTATCAAAATCCTCTTCTTTAATTAAAACATGATCTGTTGAATAAGCAGATATTGCAAATATGCTTATTTTTTCTTCAGCTAAAACTTTTGAAACTGCTGCCATAAATCCAGTTAATTCAAATGGTAAAATCATATCAAATGTAATTATTTTCCAACCTTTCTCAATTTTAATAACATCTTCCTGGTTAACTTTAGATTCTTCTATAATTACTGTTATTTCGTTTTTATCAATTATATTTGCAAATGCATTTGGGTCTATTTTCTTTGCTTTAATAACTGAAAACTTTTCTTTCCAAATATAAACTTTTCCATTTTTGAAATAATCTTCTAATTTCATTTTCCAACCTCACCATTCAACCATTTCTCATAATCTTCATTTGCTTCTACTTTAATTTTCATAATACATGGAACATCATATGAATGTATTTTCTTAACTTCCTCTTTTACTTTTTCCCAATTCTCTTCTTTTGTTTTGACAATGGTTACAAATTCATCTGTATTCTTAATTTCCCCCTTCCACCAAAATGCACTTTTAATTGGGAATATGTTTCCACAAGCAACGATTCTTTTCTCAACTAAATGATTAACTATTTTCAATGCTTCTTTTTCATCTGAAACTGTAATATAACAAATTATGAAACTCATTTAATCACTTATCCTCCATTATAACCACTTCTTAAACCACTCAATCATTAATTTTGTAGCAATTGGTAAAGTATCATTGTCATAATAACAATGGTCTGCACCTTTAATTATTTCTAATCTATCTTCTGTTTTTAGATGTTTAATAAGTTCTTTAGCATGTTCTATTGGAACAGAAGCATCCATATCACCATGAAAAACTAATGTTGGGCATTTTATTTTTTCAGCCGATCTAAATATATCATGTTTAAAGCCGTCCTCATAAAAGGAATAATTAATTTTCATCTCACCCCAACTTTTATTACGCAGAAGATATCCTCTTTCTTTAACTTCTGGTTGTGCATATTTTTTAAGTTCGTTTGTATCGCCCCACTTGGAAACAGCAGATTGCACAACAAGTGCCTTTATTCTATCATCTGTTGGCGTGTATAATACAACTGTCATACCACCTAAACTGTGTCCTGTTAAGCCAATCTTATTTTTATCGACATATTCCAAGCTGGAAATAAAATCAATGGCTGATTTGGTTGTATCAATCTGTTGTGTAACAGACATGTTTTCAATACTTGGTTCACTAATTCCATTTGGCTTATCGTAGAAATCAAATCTTAATGCAACAAATCCTTCTTTAGCCAGTTCATTGCACATGTGGATATTCTTATTTTCATGTGTTCCACCACCATAACCATGAACTAAAACAACTGCTGGAAATGGACCTTCTCCTTCTGGCATATGTAAAAATCCACCGATTTTTTCTCCTTTACTGTTTTCAAAAAAAATTTGTTCTATCTTCATAAACATACCACATCATTTTACGAAATTTAAAACCCTTTTAACTATTTTATTTTCAAAACCTTCGAAACCATGTTTAGCTCCCTTGTAAACAATTCCAGTATATTTTGGACATTTTACAAGGTTCTTCTTTAATAAATCTGAAGCTTCATATGGATCTGTTACAACTCCATCATCTTTAGTTCCAAAGAAAGCCAATACAGGAACCTCTATTTTGTTAAGACCATTAAAACCAAGTTCTGGTTTAAAATAATTAAATACGCTCGTATTTTTATTATCGAATAAGCTTAAAAATGTCTTAGCAGATAGCATATAAAAGTCCCAAAGTTTTTCTGAAAGCATCTGATTTGGTTTTTTCTGCCCAATTAGTTTCTTTGCTTCTTTAAGTGATTTTTGATATTTAGGATATATTTTTTTATTGAGAACCAATCCGTACATATCAGATGGCGAGATAAATATCAATCCTTTTATTTTTTCTTTAGTTTTGTTCATATAATAAACTACTTTAGTTGGACCCAAGCTATGTGCAGATATATAGATTTGTGTGTAACCTTGTTTTTTCAAAAATTTCACCCAAGCATCTATATCATAATAACTATCTTCAAATTTTTCATTAGCACTTCCTATTAATTTTATTTTTCCAGATTTTGTTTCAAACCATCTTATGAGTTCAGATCCTCTCTGTTCTACAGTAAGAAATGTAATACCATTTTTAGGATAATCGTATAACATTGGTTTAATCATATCATTTTCAAAGAAATTACCACTCATACCATGAATCTGCAGTATCGCTTTTTTACTTTTCTTTTTAGGTTCACATAATAGACCTTGTAAAATTAATCCATCTTTTGTTACAGTTTCAACAAATTTCATTTATCCACCTTAAACATTTTCCCATGACCAGGAATTATATAATCTACTATATCTATAACTTTTTTTCTTGACTCTATCAGTATTCCCTGATCCTTAATATGAATGTCTTCCATGTTTATCAGAGATTCTTTATCTTTTTTAAATTCTACTCCATCTCCTGACCAAAATAGATCACCTGCAACACAAATCTTTCCTTTATCTGTATCAGCAATAAGAACTGCATGTTCTCGTGCATGACCAGGTGTTCTAATAACTTCTAAATTTGTTCCTGGCAATAGTCCTGAAAATACTTTTACTTTATCACCGTTCCTCATTGTATTACAATCACATGTGAAACAATTTGGAAACAATCTAATATTTAATATATGGTCAAGATGACAATGCGTTAAAAAAATGATATCGATATCTTCTGGCTTCAATCCTTCTTTTGAAAGTGCTTCTAATAAATCTTTTTTATTTGCACCTGGATCAACTAAAATGTTTTTCCCTGAATCTTTTACCAATGTGCTTGTTGAACTTGCTAACCAGCCTTCTTCAATTCTTTTAGCATATCCTTCAATTAAAACCTTTACTTCAGCCATACTATCACCTTATACTTATTTCATGGTCTAATTCTTATAAATCATTATCATTATACTTATTATATGCCTAAAGTAAAGTTTAGTCCTATGAACTTTGAAGACGATATAAAATTGTTTAAACCATACCAAAAAAATATCCCATTTTAAAAAGAGTCTGTTGTTATATTTGAATGTAAGAAAAATTAAGTATTAATTTTGGCTGAATGAGATTGGCGGATTTAATTGGCTCTTAATATTCTTTTAAAAAATAGATTTTCCTTCTGAGCTGAACTTATTTTTTCGAGTTCATAGTCTCTAAGTAATTCTATTAGTTTCGGTTCACAGTTTCTTATTATTACAGCAGCAGACGATATTCCTGATATTATAAATACCGATGGACTATTGCTTGTAGTTGATGTTACTGCACTTTGTACAATATGTCTTTCCATATCACCTGTTTTAACAAATAAAACATATTTTTCTATGTTCTTGAGAATTTCCATGATATCACTTTTAAATTTTTCAATTGAAATTACATTATCGATAAGTATTCCAATATATCTATTTAGAAGACCATTTTCAACAAATTGTGCAACATGTAATCCTTTAACCTTAAATTTCCCAAATATCTTATTTCTGAGATTAGTTCTTCGTTCTTCTTCACCTTTATGTTCAAGCACTTTTAATGTCAATCCCATTTTTATTAAAAATAATATATCTTTATCATGTATATATTCTTTATAAATTGATAATTCCCCAGATTTGTATTGCTCTTTAACTATTTCCATTATTTTTGGGTCTTGAATAAAAACAAGTTCCTTATGTTTCCACCTATCAACAAGTGATTTAATTTGCTTTGTTGTCCAATTAAGACCACCTTCCACTACACCTTCTGTTACGTCTTTCACTGGATTAAAAGACATCTCCAAACTCCTCTATAAATTTGGAAAGACTCAACTCATTATTATCTAAAATTATTGTGCTTCCTGGTAATATGACCATGTTTTCAATTCGAACCGGAATATCTAAATATTTATCTTGAACTTTATTTCCATCAGAATCTAAAACAAATTCTCCATCAGAATCAAAACCTATCTCTTTTAGTAATAAAATCTTCGATTCAATCGATATATTACTCATACTTACTAATTCCATATTAATCAACTAACCTACTAATCTGTATTACCTTTACTGGTATTTATTGTTATTGTAATTACTTATACTACTCTTCCGTTCTGTGGTAGTGATTCATTTCATATCTTCGTCCCTTCCTTAAACTCTCTCTTAAATCACTAAATCTAACCCAAAACCTTAACCAGACTCTGTGCCTTGTTTTCTAATTCTGAATCTTTTGCTTTAATGTGTTTTATCCTATTTCCTATAATCTCATCATTCAATATAATATCCAACAAATCGTGGTAGCACTGATCCCTTTCTTCCATTTTTCTTATAACCTTAATATCCAATGGCCTTGCACATTTTAAACAAAGCTTATTTTCTGATGGATTTGGTTCTTTACAAAACACGCACGGTTTTGATTCCAGTGGATTCTTTTCCTTTTTGTCCCTATCTTTCAATAAGCCACGGTTTTCTAACATTTTTTCATCAACATCTTTATCAGACATATGAATATAGACTTTAGGCATTGTAGAATCTGCTGACCATCCAGCGAATTTTCTCATCCAAGATTCATTATACCCTTCGTTAGCAAGATGAGTTAGTCGAGAGTGTCTTAGCAGATGTGGATGTATTCTAAGAAAATTTCCATTTCTCTTAACACCAGCTAGTTTAACAGCGTTTTTCAAAATATATTTAATCCCATCAACAGTTGAAAGTGCCTGGCCATATCCCCATCTCGATAAATTAATAAACAAAGGTGCATCATTGTCATGTCTATAAGCATGATGATTTAGCCAAACTTTCAAATAAGGTATACTATCTATTAATCTAATCTGCCTTGCTCCAGTTTTTCCATTAACAAGCACCAAAGCTCCATATTCATCAAAAATCAGATCACTAATCTTAACCTTTGTTATCTCTCCTATTCTACAGGCACTTTCATAAAGGATCATAACCAAAGCCTTGTCTCTTGGATGATCACAAGCATCTGTCATAGATTTTATCTCTTCTTTACTTACTATCTTTTTTTTCATCTTTTCAGCACGCAGACTATTATTAACTCTTGATAATTTCATCCATTTCACAGCATCTGGATAGTCCCTATCTTCCATGTCATATAACCACTGAAAAAATTGCTTTAAGATAGATTTATACAAAAGCTTAGAATTTTCAGACAACTCTTCTCCAGTGTGATTATTTTTAACATTCGCCAAATAATCAATAATATCATCTTTTGTTACTTGTTTTAATGGCTTGTTAACAAAAACCATAAATCCTTTCAGAGCACATAAATAACTGACTCTTGTAAATACACTCTTTCCATTTGCCTTGTTCTGAGCATTAAATTTTCTCAACGATTCTCTAATCTCTGGAGAAATATCTTTACAATTAATATTAGAATCTATTCCTCTTTCTGCTTTTTCTTCAGCCTTATTAAGTTTATAATCATGAGAACCGGTTTTCAGACTAATTAACCAGCGTTTCATTATACCTCTATTTATATTATCTTTCTCTACGTTTAGCAATAAGTCTATATCAGGAGTTTCTAAATCTTTAATCAATTTTTGTGCTTCAGGTATTGTTTTCAATAGTATGTTTTTATATATTTTCTCGACCATAATTAAATCACCCTTGTCGCAATATTTATACAGCAGTCATAAATCAAGGGAGCCAGACATCTAATCTATATAAAGATGCGAGGAAGATAATTAGTAGGTGATAATATGTTTAATGCAGTAACTTCAAATCCAAAATCATTTAGAGACAGTATAGATACTATTTCTCAATTAATTGATGAAGGTCTATTTAAGGTTAGTAGAGAAGGAATTAAACTTGTAGCAACAGATAGAGCAATGGTTGCTGTTGTTGATTTTAAATTAAGTTCTGCTGCATTTGATGAATATAATTGTGATGGTGATAAAGAAATTGGACTTAATCTTTTGAACTTTTTAACTATTCTAAAAAGAGCTGGAACTGATGATAAAATGAAGTTAGAATTAAAAGATGATAATAAACTAGAAATAACTCTTATTGGAAAGTCAAAAAGAAAGTTTGCAATTCCATTATTAGACATTTCTAAAGAAGAAATACCTCCGGTTGATCAATTAGATTTTTCAGCAAGTATGGAAGTTAAAGCAAAGATTATTGAAGAAGGAATTGCTGATGCAGATATTATTGCAGATTCGATTATTTTTGATCTGACTGAGGGAGTTATGAAAATGTCTGCAGAAGGAGATTCGTCTAGAACAGAATTGGTTTTAGAAAAAGGAAATGAATCATTATTGAGTATAAATACAAAAAGCCATGTTAAAACAAGATATCCTCTTGATTATTTAAAAAAAATAATTAAAGCTTCAAGAATTTCAGACGTAGTTAAAATAGAACTTGGAACAGACTATCCAATGAGAATTGAATTCAAAGGAGACAATGTTTCATTTAGATGTATACTTGCACCGAGAGTTGCAGAAGATTAAGGATTTAAAGATTCCTGGGAATTAACTTCTATGGAAGAATTAACTATTGAACTTATTCAAAAATCTGCTTTAGAATATTATTGTAAATTAAGAGCATCTGAAAAAATAGATGGAAAAGACATTTGTCTTTTAACAAAAGGTGAAATGGTGTGTCCGATTCAACAAAATATTATATCAATATTCGCTTATACTGATAATAATGAAGACATTAGGAACGCAAGATATGATTGTGATTTTAATAACGAAAATTGCAAAGGAGTTTATATTGAAAAAGTTTATAATCTCTTACCAAATAAGATAAAAGAAAAATTTGAACCTTTAATTCAAGCAGCTAAACCCTTTCATACAATGCGCTTAGAATAATTGGAAGTATAATCGTGGCATCTCCGTCGACAGTCACATACTTTGCTTTTTCTTTAACCTTGCCCCAGCTGACCGCTTCTGTTAATCTTGCTCCAGAAAGACTTCCATCATATTGTGTGGCTGTTGTAATAAAAATAGCATAATCTAAACCTTTGGCATATTGCGACCACCATATTGTATGATGTTTAGATATTCCTCCCCCAATCATTAATGCACCAACTGTAATATTATCCCTAAATAACAAATCACTAAGTTCAAGTTCATCATCTAATATATTTAATCTAAATTCATGATCTTGAGCAAACCAAACTAAATTAGTTCCAAATGCTCCATCTGTTATTCCAGGAACATATATTGGAATATTCTTTTTAGCAGCTTGATGTAAAATAGAACCTTCGTCTTTAACTCTTAATCCAAATTCATGAATAAGTTCTCGGCCAGACCATTCTTTTTTCTGACTATAAAGTTCTTCAAGAATTGGTTTCATATTTTCTTCAAGAGGTTCTCCATAACTTTTATTTGGAATAAGAATATTACCAAGTCGATTTACACCTTCTTGATGTAATTTATTATCATCTAATTCAAAAGAACCTTGATAGTATTTCCCACCCCACGCTCTAGCAAGATCATGATCTAAAGTTCCACAAGTAGTAACGATTATATCAACCAATCCTTTCTCAATCATTTGAGCAATTATTCCACGCATACCTGTTGAAATTATACATGCTGGAAATGATAGAATCTTAATACATTTGTCTTTGTTCATTTCTTCAAGAATGTTTACAGCTGTAGACAAGTTTTTGGCAGAAAATCCACCACCTTCTCCCATTTGATCAACTAATTCTGAAAAGGATAGTTTTCCAAGTTTGATATCTTTTACTTCTTTGTCAAGCATAGACCTTATAGAAATCAAAGGTTTTTAAATCTACTACCAGTCTGGGTAAGAAATTGTTTTACCAACAAAATAATCATTATCATTAGTTTTAAGGGGGTGTTACAATGACAACTAGAGTGGTTAGAGATGGAAATACAAACAGAATAAGAACTGTTGAATCAGACAATCGGTCAGAATCACATGTTATGACACATCAAGACACTGACATGGGATATGATATGAGAAAAAACAGAATTAAAGAAGCAACTGGCTATGATAGCTCTTCTATGAAATACGATTTAGATCAATATGATCATGCAAAAGAAAGATCAGGTGATACAAGATATTCTGAATCTGATAGAAGAAGATTTGAAGAAAAAGCTGATAGAATAAAAAGAGAAAACACATTTGGGTGATTTTATGAACGTAAATCGGCGGTCAAACGATTATCTGAAAACTGAAAAAACATCTGGTGTATACGAAACAAATGATGGCGTTGAATGTATAAGAGAATTGTATATTAGTGGAAGTGATGAAAGGATAAAATCTGAAGCAAGTTGGCTAAAGGGCCGACTAATGCCATAGGTGATACTATGAGCAAAGTTAGTATAATTAGTAGGGCAAGAATATCAGAAAATGGAAATTATGTAACAGTAAATCAAGATACACGTGCTTACGCGCCAGATAATAAGACGTTAAGAGATGTTAGTGATGGATTAGCGAGAACTTCTGATGGAACAGCTGAGCTAGCATATGATATATATAAAAAAAAGAGGTGAAAAATA
>JAHIEG010000003.1 GCA_018901655.1 Nanobdellota archaeon | reverse complement strand
AACAATAAACTTATTCAAAATATAAAAGAATGGTTGAAGAGTTATTATGATATTGATAGTAAAATTACAGTCAAGGCATCTATCGAAAGGGTTATTAATGGTAGAACATGTAGATTTAAGAAAGATGTTTACATATTAATATTACATAATAAAAGAAATATATTAACATTTTTTAAGTGTATAGGTACATTAATACCTAGAAAAACATGGAGGTTGAATAATATGGTTGAGGGTCATTGTATGAAATGTAAGGAAAAAAGAGAAATGAAAGACGTTGAAAACGTAGTAATGAAAAATGGTATGAAGGCTGCAAAAGGAAAATGTTCAGTTTGCGGGACCAATATGTATAGAATTTTGGGAAAGGCATGAGAAAATACTTTCCTGTTCCTATTCTTTTGTTTTTGTTAGGTCTAACAATTACTTATGCAGTTTTAACAATGCCAAGTGAAGGATATGTTGAAGCTAATGTGTTTGAATTGGAAGGAAATATTGTCATAGTTGGTTATGATTGTAAAGCAATAGTAGCTGAAACATCTCCTGAAAGAGCTTTGTCTATACAACTTGGAATAGAAGGTAAGATTGATGGAAGACCAACTACTCATGATACGTTTGTAGAAGTTCTAAAAAGTTATAATATTACTTTAGAGTCTGTAAGATTTACTAAATATCAAGACGAATTTTATTATTCTGATCTAATTTTTAATAATGGTAAAAAGATACTTGAACTAGATGCTATGCCATCTGATGCTTTAGCACTTGCAGTTAGATTAGATGCTCCGATTTACATAAATAAGACACTTTTGAATGAAGTTGGACTTGACATTTGTCAATAGAAAGCCTTAAATATGTAGAAACTAATAAAAAATAAAAGATTTATACGAGCAGTTCGTATAACTATATGTGATATAATGGGCTCAAAAATAAAATTTATTATTCCTGCATTTGTTTTAATCTTTTGTTTAATATCTTTTAGTGGATTTGCAACTGATTTAACGGTTATTCCAAACTCACTTTCAATTGATCAAACAAATTTAACTGGAATGAATGAACCCAGAACAGTATCGTTTATGATTCATAATCCATTGGGGGGTATGGCTGATATTTATAATGTAACACATTCTTTCACTTTGAATCATACGATAAATACTACTAGC
The DNA here is from genome assembly GCA_018901655.1 of Nanobdellota archaeon. GTDB lineage: Archaea > Aenigmatarchaeota > Aenigmatarchaeia > Aenigmatarchaeales > Aenigmatarchaeaceae > JAHIEG01. The sequence continues at coordinate 70,127 of JAHIEG010000003.1, read as the reverse complement.
CAATATATGGAATTCACACATGAACTTGATAATACTACAGATATTTTAGCAGAATCAAATCAAACATTTGAAATAGAAATTGCAGTTGATGGTACAAAGGCAAGTACACTTGGAACATATTCGGGGTGGATAAGGTTTAATGATAATTCGGCTCTTTATGAAATACCAATTTCTGTAAATTTAGTTGATACAGTAAATATGACAGTTTTGAATGCAAGAGATGAAGCATATAGCGATGTTGTTCAGTCAGAAAGTGTTTTGAAGATTAATGTTACACCAAGTTATTGGAATGAGGACAATGAACTTATTTCAGATTTAGATGATACAAATTTTACAGTTTCAATTTTACATATTAATAATAGCGTTTTAAGAAATGATAATGATAGTGCTTCATTGAATGTGATATCTGTAATAGAATATGCAGATTATTATGAATTAACAACAGAAGCATTGCCAGACATATTACTTGGTGGAAATTATAGTGTAAATGTTTCATTAGCACATCCAACTTTTACAGGTTTAGATACATCTTATAACGAATTTGCAATTGATCAGACAACATTAAAAATAATTGTAGATAGTTGTGAAGGCGGTTCATTGTATAATAGGAATTCAATTGTTTGTAAATTCAGTGTGGTAAATTATGGTTATAAAGCATCATCAATAATTACTATGAATTTTACACCAGAATCATGTTTAAGCGTTTCAGAAATAAGTGTAAATGTTAGTGATTCTATTGATAGTTTCGAAATGTACTCAAATAGTACAACAGTTACTGGTGCTGTTGATGGAACATGTAATTTGAATATAAGCGGTTATAGTTCAGATGCAACAGATAGATGGGATAAACAAAGTACTGATAGATCATTTACGATTTCAACATATGTAGCACCAGTAGTAACACCACCTCCTATTGTTATAATTACGGGTAGTCCGGGTGGGGGAGACAATGAAAATCTTGGTCTTTCACGTAAATTAGAACTAACAAGCCCAGATACATTTACAATTGAGCAAGGAAAAAGTACAACAAAAACAATTGAAGTAAAAAATTCTGGAGCATTCCAAGAATATGGAGTAAAAATTTCAATATCTGGAATACCTTCGTCTTTTGGTATATGATTGAAACAGGAGAACAAAATATTGCAGTAACAATGAAAAAAGAATATAAAGTTTTAATTAAAGCACCAGCAGATGCTGAGCCAAAAACATATACAATTACATTTAAAGCATCAAATGCACAAACAGAAATAACAAGTACAACAACAATGAAAGTAATGCCATCAGAAGATACAAAAGTAGAGATAGCTGCAAATTATGTTAACTATTCAAGTTGGTTTGATAATGTGATGAGAGCTTATAATTCAACAAATCTTGATGAAGAAAATACAACAGTTGTTAATGACATGTTAAGCCAGATTACAGGTTTACTAATTAAAGCAGATTCACATATTAAATTAGGTGAGTACTTTGAAGCATATGATTCACTTTCAGAAGCAAGAACATTATTAATGGAAGCAGAAAATATAGTTGGTGTACAAGAATCTGGAATTGAGTTTCTTAATGAAGGAAGATTGATGGTAGTAACAGTTTTAGTAGTTCTTATAGCACTTGGAGCTGGACTTTATTTTGCAAATAAATCTGGAAAGATTAATTTAAAAATGCCAAGTCTTCCAGGTAAGATGAATAAAACTAGAAGTTTTGGCGGAGAATCTAATACAGGTTTGAAGATAAAACAAAAACATGCTGGACTTAAATTAAAAGTAGAAGAGTTTAGAAAAGGTCTTAAGAAAAAGAAAGAAACGATTAAGAAAGGAAATTTCAAACTTCCACAATTAAGATCAAGTGAATAAAATTCTACATCTTTTTATATTTGATTATTGTTAAATATAGTTATGGGCGGGTAGTCCAGCCCGGTCAAGACACTACCCTTACATCTTTTTTCGACAATTTTGTTTAGAAAAGTTGGATAGGTAGGGATCGAGAGTTCAAATCTCTCCCCGCCCACCATTGTGATTTTATGAATTTAGATGATATCGTTATTCAAATTAAGAAAGATTGGGATGTAGATAAATATCCAGAAGATTGGAATTTTATTATTGAAACAGATGATAAACTAAAAGCTAAAGCTACTGAACAGTTTTTAAAAGAAAATAGAGGATTGATTTTTAAAAATTCTAATGAAGTTAAAAAAATATATTTAGCGTGTTTTCCAAGTACTCAAGTATTGAAAGAGATTTCAAAAGATTCATTACTTATAACACATCATCCATTTGATTGGAATGGTATTGGAATGGGTTTTAAAACTTATAGTGATGAAGATTATAAAATTATGGAAGAGAATGGAATTTCATTGATGTTTATGCATGTTTCTTGGGATGCAGTAAGAAATGAAAAAGATAGAGTATCAACTGGATATGGAACTGCAAAAATTTTGAACATGAGTGTTCGGGGGGAATTTCAAGAATATCACGGGGCATTGGTTTCAGTATACGGAGCATTGCCATTAAAAACAATTGATGAGCTTGTAAAATATATACAGGAAAAACTTGGAAACAATTCGCTTAATGTTTTTAGATTTGGTTCAAATGAATCTGGTTTAGTAGGTTTGGTTCCAGGTGGTGGAAATGATGTTGATATGTTACAGGAAGCACACAAACTTGGAATCAGAACTTATATAACAGGGTGTACTAACAAATGTCAGCATCCATATTCTGTGAGTAAATCAAAAGAATTTTTGAAAAAAGCTAAAGAATATAAAATAAATATTATTGGTGCTAGTCATTATTTAACAGAAAAATGGGCAATGCAGCAATCTGTTTCATATTTTAAGAAGTTTAATTTTCCTGTAAAGTTTATAGAGAATATTGAACAAATGAAAATATTAGATTAAAGGTGATTCTTATGAAAACAGAAACAGCAATTGATATAAAAGAAATTATTCGAGATTTAGTTGATGGATTGGATATGAAACATATAGATGTTAATCGATTGGTTTGTTATCGATCGTTTAAAACAACAACTAATGCAATTGCAAGAATATGGTCTTTACCAAATCTTTGGCAGAAAGCTTTAGATGTAAAAGCACATTATATTATAGAAGTTGTGTCAGAAAACTATGATCATCTAAATCAAACAGATAAAGAAAAAACAATTCTTCATGAATTATGTCATATTCCTAAAAACTTTTCAGGTTCAGTTCTTAATCATAAACGATCTGTCTTTGATGGAAAAGGTGGACATAAAAAAGTTATGATAAATCAGAAGTCTGTTGATAAATTATATAAAGATTATTTGCGGGCTCGTGATCTAGTTCAGTAATAAATATTATTATAGTGGATTTCGAGGCCACACATCAAAAGATAATATTATCTATAGTCTATATAAATATACATATTTATATATTGTAAATTACAATATTTGTATATGACAAAAATTGAAACAGTGACAAAAGAGACGCTGATAAACATTAACAAAAAATTCACAGATGACGGAATAAGAAGCGAATCTGAAATTGATTTCATTATTTATAAGACAGGATTTACGAGAGGAATAAATAACAAAGCAGCAATTCTTTTGTTAGAGACAGTAAGAAGGCATCCATTTGTGGACGGAAATAAAAGAACAGCATTTGATGCAATGATGACATTTTTGGAGCTAAATGGTAAAAAATTGGATGTTGGAGACACATCAAAAATCAATGTAACTTTTTGGTCTGTAAAACCAAAAACAAATGTAAAAGATATTGCATTATGGATAGCAAATCATACGAGGTGGTAAGATGGTTGAAATGATAAAAATACCAGGTAGAAAGAAGCCAGTAAGAGCGGCGACGTGGAAAGAGGCAAAACCAATAGCTGAAAGAATAATCAGGGAAAATAAAAGGTTTTTTGAAGAATTGAGTGAAATGTAAAAATAATAATATATAGCTAATTCGGGGTCCACCACTATTAAATATAAGCTTAATTAAATTCTATTATGGTAAAAAAGAAGAATGGTCTTAAAGATCTTCCGCATAAAAAATTAACTCTTGGTCAAAGAGCAGCAGATAAATTAACTCAAGTTGCTGGAAGCTGGGGATTTATATTTTCTGTATTAATATTCATAGCAGTTTGGGTAGCACTAAACATAACTGCATTTATTGGAAGATGGGATCCATGGCCATTTATTCTTTTGAATTTATTCTTAAGTTGTTTAGCAGCTTTGCAAGCACCAGTTATTTTAATGAGTCAAAACCGATCAAATGAAAAAGACAGAAGAAGAGTAGAATATGATTATATCATAGATAGAAAAACTCATCATGAACTTCAGGAAATAAAGAAAGAACTTAAATTAATGAAAAGATTGCTAAGGAAGTAATTAAATTTTATATCTTAATAGTCCAGCGATTCCACCAAGATTTAATAATTTTTCACCTGCTTGATGACGGCTTGAGATTATCATAACTTTTGATTTTAATTTATCAGCTAATTCCATTAAATCTTCCATCTCTCTTACTTTCATATCAGAAATTAATAATATTTCAATTGCTCCTACTTCTATTGCTGATTTGGTTTCATTAACTCCATAAACAGCTTTGCCATCTTTCATAATCTCTGCTAATAGTTTTTCTACAATTAATGTTTCTTCAGTTATTCTTGAACTAATAACTACTTTTTCAATTGTTCCTCTATTGATTAATTCTTGAAGTCCAACTTCACCAGAGTGTGAAACAGAATCGGTCATAATTTTTATTTTTAGATGTTTAACTAAATTTTCTTTTGCAAATCCTGGACCTGCAACTATTACTTTCATTTCAGCTTTGTTTAATTCAGTTGCGATTTTAGAATAATATTCTGGTGCTTTTTGTTCAACTGACTTTCCTACTCCTCCACTAAAATGTCCAAGATGTGAAGTTTTAGAACCAACTTCATATAGATCAGCTTCTCTTTCATCAAGAATACATATTAAAACAGGTTCTTGTTTTTTCTTAGCAATTTTAATTTTATTTAATTCCCAAGCTTTCCAATCTTTTTTTATTTCTAAATACATTCCAGGTTCAATTCCTAAAGTATGATGACCTTTTTCTATATCTTCAGGTGCTTCTGCTATTCTTCCACCAAGTCTTAACTTATCTGATAATTCAACTTTGTCTACAATAATAGTAAGTATAACTGTACGTTTACCAACCTTTACTTTTTCATCTCCACGTTTAACTTGTATTGATCTTTGTGTTTTTGATTTAACAAGTGATCCAGGAGTTATAATGTCTTTAAGGAGAAACAGGTCGTCCATGTTTTCTGGAGTTATTCTTCCAACGTCTGTTTTTGGATCAAAGCTTGATTTCATGGTAATAATAAGGTTTATTATTTAATAAATAGAACTTATTGGTATGGGAATAGTAGTTTCGGAAAAACACGTAGACAAAACAGGTAAGACATATATTGTTGAAAAAAGAGAGCGCGTGAATCAAATAACCATTGGGGAAGGATCGTTAAAAAGAATTATATTACATGCTAGAAGTTTTATTGAATATGATTTAATTGAAAAGGATACTGGAAAAGCAATTGGTGTTGTTTGTTTTGATAGTGCAACAGGAGAAGCATTTAATTTAAATGTTGATAAGAGATATAGGGGTCTTGGTTTAGGCGATTTTCTTCAAGGAGCTTTAGAAACCGATGCACAGCAAAGCGGATTTAAAGAGATATGGGGTGAATCTGCTCCAGAGGCATTAAAGTTTCATTTGAGGAGAAATTATGCTGAAGTTGGTCCAGGTCTAAAAGGTAGAATATTGGTTAAGAAGAATTTGAGTTCAAATGAATCTACTGATGAAGAAAGAGACGATGTTTCAGAAAAAGAAAAACAAGATAGTGGAACACGTCATTTGAAAGAGTTAGAACAAGAAGGTTTTAATGAAGTAATGGATGCAAATTATTCAAATTTGGCAAAATTGTTAGTTGGGCTTGCAACTAAAACGAAACATATTTTTACAAATGATACTTTGGTTCTTTATCTTGAAAGATCATCGAGATCAGTTTCTTTATTATATGAATATGCATTAAAGAGGACTGGGGCTACACTTCCAAGTACCAGATATTATATTAAGCCTTTATCTTCTGGAGAGATAGATGTAGAACAACTTGCTAGCCATATAGTATCAAATTATCAGAAACCAAGAGACAATACGGTAATATTATTTGATTCATTTACATTTGGTGGACGGACTTTTGGCAAAGTTAAAAAAGCACTTGAAATTGCATTTCCAGGAATAAAAGTAATTACAGTGAGTTTTTGTAAAGACAGAAGTAATGTTAATGTAGATTTTTATATGGATCCTATTACATTAATTGATCCAGATGAGCCAGATAGTGAAGTGGGGAAAAGTCTTCAGGAATACCTTGATCGAATGAAACCCCATCCGATAACGCTGGGTTTACAAAAAGGTCCCGTATATGAATTAAATGTTTCTAAACAATTACTTCCTATATATTTAGAACATATAAGAAAAGGTAAAGAAGCAATAGATAAACTTCTTTTATCTAATAATATTAAACCTAAAATAGATTTAGTCGGGGAATCACATCCATCAAATACTATAGATATTATAACTGAAAATGCAAATAAGTTTTTTAATGGGGAGATTTCTGAAAGCTTATTTCAAAAAGTTAAAATGCTTGGAACTAAACACTTACAAGTAGCATACACAATATATTCTGTAGCGAATCAGAAGATAGAGAAATCTGGTATGTCTTATGATGTTCTTTTTCAGGAATTTGGCAGCGATTTTCAAGGAGTTTTAGAAAATTTGTATGCTGGCAAAATAAGTTTAGAACAATTCCAAGAATATTACACCGATTATGAAAGCGCAATACAGCATTTTTCTAAGTTTGATTCATATCTTGTAAAAATTGTTAAAGATATTAGAGACACCGAGCTTTTACTTTTTCGTCGGGCCAAAAAAATGTATGCTATTGATTTGTGGGATTTTCAGAGAGATCGTGTTGATAATAATATTGAAAGAGAAAATAACATGGCAATAACCATTTCTGAATATATTGAAAAAAATCCAATTCAACACGGTCTTGTTATTGTTGGGAATGAACATGTTCACAGACTTGCTGAAAGATTAAATAAAATGGGATTTGAAGCAAATGTAATTTCTTATGTAACCAAGGAAATGAATGAAATGGTTACGAGTGGAACTAAATCATCAAAACTGGAAAGTTTAAAATCGAATATTCAATTAGAGCCGGAAGAAAAATTTGTATCTGAACTTCCATTAGAAACCCCCGATTTTATTGAATATTTGAAAAGTCAGTTTAATAAACATAGTCAAAACATTGAATCATTAAAAGAAGATATGTATAACTATCTTTTAAAAATTAGTCCGTCTGATGAGAACGCAGCTTCAATCTGTAAACACATTGTTGATCAGATGGAGTTGAGACATTTTATTAATCTAGAAGCAGAAATTTATACAAAAACATCTGCAGTTTATGTGAATAACACACAAGCTAAAATTGCTGGGCAGTTTAATGAAATAGATCTTATAAACTGGTTAGCAAGACATAGGATAATAGATGATAAAATAAAGCAATATTTTGAACAATGATTTATTAAAACTCTGTAATTATAATGCGAAAAATCATATGAAGGTTTGCAACACCAGCGCAAAAATTTATAGCAAATCGTATAATAATCATTCTATTATAATCGAAAGATTTATATATAACATTCGACTATAATTTGATTTATTAATATAAAATCATATTAATCATACTAATGAACAATATTCATTAAAAGTGTTCAGTGTACTGAAAGCTTTATAAATGTCAAATATCATAGTATCTGTATGGTATCGACAAAAGAAAAACTAACAGGACTATTTTATGAATTTAAGGAATTAGAACTAGAAACAGGCATAGAAAGAGATATAACTTCAAAAATAAATGAGTTTCTCAATAAGCGTCATATACTTGCTATAACAGGAGTAAGAAGATCAGGTAAAACAACAATAATGTATCAGTTAATGGATTATTTAATTAAATCTAAAATTCCAAAAGAAAATATAATTTATTTTAATTTTGATAATAAAAAATTATATCCATTAAACGGAGATGAGCTTGATATATTTCTTGATACATATATGGAAGAATTCTCAATATCAAAGAAACATCAGATTTATTTATTTTTAGATGAAATCCAAAACATACCAGATTGGGAAAGATGGATAAAGGGAATTTATGACACAAAAACAAATATTAAATTTATAGTATCTGGATCATCAGCAACACTCTTAAGTTCTGAATTAAGCACATTATTGACAGGTAGGAATTTAAAATTTGAAGTATTCCCATTTAGCTTTTTAGAATACCTGAGATATAAAAAATTCATTTATAAATCATTAAATGAATTAAAATTCTCTTCCAAAAAAATACCACTAAAAAAACTATTTAAAGAATATGTAGAATATGGCGGATTCCCAGAAGTATTTGACTATAAAAAAAAGAAATATTTATTACAGAATTATTATGAGGATATAATTCTAAAAGATGTTGTAAAAAGATTTGAGATAAAATCCTCTAAAACAATAGAAGATTTAGCTTCTGTATTAATGGCTAACATATCAAATCTTATAAGTTATAATAAATTGAAAGATACTTTAGATTGTTCAGTAAATACTGTTAAAGATTATATGAAATATTTAGAAACAGCATACTTATTTTTTGAAATGAATATTTTCACATATTCAATGAAAAAACAGATTGTAAACCCAAGAAAGGTTTATTGTATAGATACTGGTTTAAGAAATGTTGTTTCATTTAAATTTTCAGAAGATATTGGCAGAATAGCTGAGAATATTGTATTTGTTGAATTAAAGAGAAGAGATAAAGAAATATTTTACTGGAAAAATAAAAATGAAGTGGATTTTCTTGTAAAAGAAGGTTTAAAACCTAAGCAACTGATACAGGTTTGCTGGGATGTAAGTGATAAGAAAACAAAGCAAAGAGAAATAGAAGGCCTATTGGAAGCAATGAAAAAACTCAAGTTAAGGAAAGGTTTGATTATAACAGATGATTATGAGAAAGAAGAGAAGATTGATGGCAAAGAGATAAAGTATATTCCATTATGGAAATGGCTATTAATAAAATGAATCTAACTAATTTATTAATATAAAATCATATACTTTAAGTGATAACATGAGTGACTTTATACCTGTATTAACAACCGGAGTTCTAATCTTATTACTATTATTCATAGCAGGTACAGGAATAATAGATTTTGGAGGAACAAGTGCAGATGTTAATACAAATTATTATGGTGAGTTTGAAGATTTTAGAGATAAAATAGAAATTGGTGAAAACTTTACAGTATCGAACTTTAGAAAAACAGGACTTTATTCAACTTTTGATGGAACAGTTCAAGCTGGTATTGTTTCAAACTTACCAGTAAGAGAATCATTTAATGTTAATAATTTAGAAGATATTGACCATGGTCGATTAGATATTATTATAGAAGATACAAACGCGTACGGAGCGTTCGTAATTGATATTAATGGAGAAAATGTTTATGCACAAGCATTATTACCTGGAGTCTATACAGCTGTGTTTAATAGAGACAGTTTTAAAGATAAAATTAATAGTGTAGAAGTTAAATCAAGTGGATCTGGATGGAGAATCTGGGCACCAACTACTTATGATTTTAAATTAAACGTGTCTGGAGAGAAAGGAAATTATATTGAATATGTTAAAGTGTTTAATCTTACTTATATTCCGTCCAAAGCTTTTCTAAGAGTTTATATTGATAATAGAACAACAGACGGTGGAAGTTTAAAAGTATTCATTAATGGATATAAGATTACTGAGTCTACAGCAAGTGTGTATAAAGATTTTGATGTAAATGTATTAAGAGATGATGAGAACGTAGTTAAGTTCATAGCTGATAAAAATACTAATTTTGATATTGATACATCTTATATCGTAGTTGAGTAGATATATATGGAGAATAAAATAAATTGTATTGAGTGATAAAATGGTTAATGTATGCCCCAAATGCCATAGAAGATATGACGATTATCTAAAATATTGTTCTAATGGATATTGTACTGGTGCAAAATTAATTCATGATAGTATGCCTCGATTACCAGATATTACATCTAAATTAAGAGGAGAAAAAGCAGATGCATTCGTTGATCAAATTAAATTGGGAAGAAAAGCAGAACAGTTTAAAACATTATCAAAAGAACAAAAAGGACTTTCTAAAGCTCTTTACAAAGATAAATATACTTGGAGACAGAGAGCTAAATCATATTTACCAGAAACACCACAGTGGAAAGAAGATGAAAAGTCCAGAAGAAAGAATGCAAAAGATAATTTAAAAGAAGCAAGTGCAAAATTAAGTGATATTCGTGGTGAAGCATTAAAAGACTTTTCCGATAAATTCAAATCAAAAGTAGCAGGTGTTGGAATCGAAGTTCTTATATGTTTAATAGCGATATTTTTTGCTACAATTTATGGATATTTCATGTTAGTAATTGCTTTATTTGGAGCAATGGGTTACTTTATTTTCAAAAAGGGCCCTGCTAAAGCAATGTCTAAACTAATGATTATTGTATTTGCAGCGTTAGAGTTTATTTTAATTCATCAAGTTAATCTAATTGCATTAGGTATTTTATGGGTCGGTTATTTCACATTACCAACTAAATATCATCCTGAAGATACTGCAAAAAGAATGGAAGCATGGGGAAGATTTATTGTAGGTATTTTATTATCGTTTTCAATATTCTTTGCATTTGGAGGACAGTGGTCTTCATTACTAGGTTCAATTCAAACACCTATTCTTTTCATTGCTTTAGCATTCTTTGCTACACTTCCTGCAATACAAAGAGATAGTGGAGGAATTACAATTTACGCTGGTATTGGTAAAGATTATAGTAAGAAAACAGTTGGAGTTACAATATTTTTAATATTAATGACATTTGCAGGGATTTCAATGTTTACTGGTTCTACAAGTTGGGAACTTGAAGGTGGAATGTTATTCATGATGGTTATTTTTTACATATTTTCATTTATTATGGGAATAATGGCAGGAGAAGAAGGAAGACCAGCAGTAGGAGTAATGATGATGATATTTGCAATATTCATATTTTCATTCCAATTTACTGGAGCAGTTGGTACTGAAATGTTTGGAGCATATTGGCCAACAATTGAAAACGCAGGTTCTTCTGTATTTGGTCCACTTGGTGATGCACTTGATTCAGCAGCTGGTGGTATGGAAGATGCTTGGACAATTATGACATGTCCAGCATGTTATATGCAACAGCAAGCTGAAAAGGATGCGGCGAAAGATAGCATTGCAGTCAATACTGTCAAGTCTGTAGAACTTAAGAATTTTAAAGTAATTAATTATGGAACTGGTGATAGTAGTATAGATCCAGCAATTCCTTTGATTGGAACAATAGAGTTAAGAAATGAAGGGGAGTTTGAAGCAAATAATATTAGAGTTAAACTAAAATCATTATTACTTAAAGATCCAACAAAAGTTGGTGGTGCATATAATTCAGATCCAGATTGTTGGTCTTCAAACCCAAGTGTAGAAAATGATAGATGTTCTTATACACCAATGATTAAAGACGAGTGCGTATTTACTTCATGTTATGGCGCTGATCAAGAAAAAGGTGTAGTTGGTGAACTTGGTGTTTCTCTATGTACTTGGACTGATGACGTAACAGGTTCTGGTGAATTCAAATCATTAACATTTAAATGTAATTCTAAGAGCGATGTAGGTGTATGGGCAAGTGGAACAAAGTCAACATTAGAAACTTATGCTACAATAAATCAATGTGATTGTTATTGTAGAGCAGGTACAGCATGTGAATTAGAAGAGTTTGAAGATTTTAATGATGCTGGAATACTAATAGGACAAAAGAAATCAATAATAACAGTTGATTCAGATGGAAAACCTACATGTTGTAATACGCTTACTCAAGCAAAAGCTGTTTCATGTTATAATTCATGTGTTGGAGATAATACATATGCTGTATATTCATATGCAGATCGTTTTGTAACATTTGATATGGATTATCAATTTGATTATAATGTTGAAGTTAAAAATGATATAACAATAATGGATCGTGATATTTATTTAGAAAAGTTAACTAATAATGATATACGACCAAAAGATATAGATTCTTATTATACAGGTGGACCAGTGAAGATTAGTTTATCAATTCAAAATCAACCATTAAGAAATGGAGAAACATCATATGCTACAGTTTCTGTAATAAATGAAGGAAAGGGAATGGTACTTAATGGTGATTCAAATTTAACAGTAATGATACCTAAAGATATAATTTCAGCAGTAGACATATTAAGTCAAACAAGATTTGGACCTGAGGAAGTTGTTCAAAGAGATGTATTTATTGATGGAATTGATTATTATGTATTTGAAACAAAACTAGCTGTTCAGAATACAAACGGAGTCGTAGATCCACTTTATGGTCTTGAAAAAGACAAGTTAGCAAGATTTACATTCACATTTACAGGTGATATCGGACAAGATGTGATTGAAAAAACAACGAATGTGATTGGAGAATTTAGTTATACTTATTCAACAAATAAGAAAATAGATAGTCCGATAATAAAAGCACCTTTACAATAAGCTTGTGAATCATTAATTTAGGTTTTAATAAAAAATCATTTTATCAAAGCTTTTTCTAAATCTTTTAAATCAAAACAATAAACTTTCTTATCTTCAAATTTATTAATTTTTTTCTTAAAGCTCTTTGCAAACACTGCATAAGATTCATTTCTTTTATCATTATTCCACTGAACATGTTTTGATTTTTCTTTTAATTCTTTGCAAATCTTTTCTGCACTAACCTCATCTTTCCACTTGCATTCTCCAAATAATATCTCTTTTGTCTTTTTATTTAATGCAAGAATATCAATTTCCAGTTCTTTTCTAACATTATTCTCATCTCTATAATTTCCCCACCATCTACTGATTTCAGTAAAATCAAACGGAGATTTTATTATTTTTCCTCTCAATAGATCCAAGATTATATTTTCAAATTTCTTTCCTGTCCATGAATTAAGATTGTTTTTAAGTATATTTGCTGCTTTTTCATCGTCTTTTTTCTCCAAAAGTTCCTGATACCTCCATATATTTGAAAACCAAAAATCAACTAAATTCGTATCTATTTTATATATGCCTCTTTTTCCTCCTGTGATAGGCTCTTCGCGTGTTATAATCTCAAAGTCATTTCTAAGTAAATGAAGATATTTGGTAATCTCTGTTGGTTTTTTGCCGACAAAATTCGCTATTTCTGAAAGTTTTGTATTTCCTTGCGAGATTGCTGAAATTATAGAAAAAAACATTCTTTGCTCTTTTCCAAATTCCTCTTTTAGCATTGTTCTGACTTCTTCATATAATGGTCTTGGAGAATAAATGAACATATCAGGTATGAATTTCTCAAATTCGAATTTTTTAAGTTTTTCCAATAATTCATAATATTTTGGTATACCCCCAAAAACAGAATAAAGTCTGATGCTTGTTTCAAAGTCTATATTCAGATCTTTGCAGATTTTAACTGTTGTGGGGAAATCCAATTCTTTTAATCTCAGAACCATATCAAATCTTCCAAATAACGGACTTTTGTAATTTTCAACTGTTTTTTTCATTGTTCTAATCAAAGAACCTGTAACAATTAATCTTGGTTTATGCTTGTCTATCAGTCTTTGCAGATCAAATAAAAATGACTTATTAACTTTTAATATATTTTGTATTTCATCTATGAAAATAATTTTATCTTTTAACTTAGTAAATAAATATTCAAAAAAATCTTTGAATGTATCTACCTTTACCAGATAAATATCCTTATATTCATCTATCCATCCGTTTATTATTTCTTTTTCAGATTTTTCCGCTGATATAAATAAAGTTAGGCAGTTCTTTTTATAATGTTCTTCTACTAATCTTGTTTTGCCAATTCTTCTTCTTCCAACTATAGCGACTCTGAAATCTCCTTTCAGATTATTTAGGATTTCTATCTCTTTTTCTCTATTATAAAATCTCATATATACCTAATGAGTATTATACCTAACAGGTATATAAAGTTATCGCATCAGATCTTCAGTTTAGTTCTATAAACTTATTTGGATTTTCATAATCTAATACCCTTGTCTGTTTTTAATAATTTAAATATATAATTTCATCACGTCTATGACTGATGGACGCACAGGGGTTTATATAAATAATAGGAATATCTTTTTGTCGATAAGCTTTTATATCAAAAAACCAATAGTGATAATATGAAAATAGGATATTTAGTACCAGTAATAGCAATTATGCTTATTGTATCAGTTTCTGGATGTATTGATGGTTTTGATTTATCTATGCTTGGGTTTGGTGGTAATCAACCAAGTGAAGTAGCATCTCCAGATTTAATTGTAATGTCTGATATAAGTGTACCTCAATCTTTACCAATACTTGCAGAAAATGAATTTACTGTTATGTTTAAAATTAAAAATATGGATGAAGAAACAATTAATGATGTTAAAATCAAATTATATGACTGGGGAATATGTACTCCGATAGTAGAAGAATTTTTACCAGTTGATGTTAATGCTGGATGGGAAGGTTTACCAGATTCAACAAAACCAAATTATTATCTTAGAACAATTGGTGAATTTTATCAAAATTCAGAAGAAGTTATTGAGTTTAGATTTGAGTCACCAAATAATGATAGATTAGCAAATATACCAACAGTGTGTCCAGTTAAGTGGGAAATTAATTATACAAGTTCAGCAAAAACAAATGATGATTTCACAGTTATATCAAAAGCAAGAAATGATGAATTACAAAAATCAGGAACACCTTCCCAAATCACAAATCAACCACAATTTGTTGGAATAGGACCAGTAAAAATTATTCATACTTTTAAAACACCAATGCCTGCACAGTCAAATTCTTCAATATCGTTTACATTACAAATTTTTGATGAGGGAAGTGGTATATATTCACAGGTTGAAGCAGGAACAATGTTCTTAAAAGTTCCAGTAGAGTGGGTTTCAGATGATTTCGAAGAAGCAACAAAAGCATGTACAGGAACATTTGAATTGTTAACAACAGAAACAGCTATTAGTGGTGGAATAAGTTCAGGAGTAACAGCAAACGTAATTGCTAATTTACAGAATGAAAACGGATATGTAGTTTATAGAAATACAATACCTATTAAATTGTATAATAGAGAGACTCATAAAATTAGTTGTAGATTTAAAGCACCTGATCTAGATTCACAAGATACTCCAGAAAAAACATACTTTTTATCAGCAAATATAACAGATTATTCTTATCGAATAACAGGAACTAAGTCAGTTAGAATTGAACCAATGGTTTAAATATCTTTATTGTTAAATTGTTTTAGAGTGTTAATTATGTGTAGTTGGATATCTAGTGATTTTAGTGAAAGAATGAAATTAGTTAGTCTATTGGATTATATGAGTGCTGGAAAGGTTGATGAATTTTCTGATAGAAATTATAATCAAAAACTTGTTTATATTTTATCTGAACTTGGAATAGATGGAATTTATAATTATAGATTTAATTGGCGTGATAGTATGGGACCATATTCTAGTGATTTGGGAGATGATATATTTGAGGCTCGACCTTTTTTGAAATTGATGAAAGAGGGGGAAATAGATAGTAAAATAGCAGAGGATGATTTAAAAATTATTAGTAAGTTTAATAGCATAATTGGTGATTTACAGCAAGTCGATGAATCGGTAGGAAAAGACGGAATAGAGATTTTATCATCATTGGCTTATTTAAAGAAAATGGTACCAGATCAGGAAATGCGTGATACTAAAAAAATCGTTTTTGATTTTGTATTAAAAACAAGATCGAAATTAAAAGAAACAGATTTGGAAAAATATTGGAACGTTGTAGAAAAATATAAACTTGGTAATGCTGCTAATTAGATAAGAAACCGCTGTTTTAATGCTTAAATATCAAGAACAATAATAACTTCTTATGAAAAAACTAATTTTATTATCACTAGTAGCTATTATTTTTGTATCTGGTTGTATAGACTTTGGTGGAAGTAGAGCCTTTTTTGGAATATCTGAAATTACTGACAATCCAGATATGTATATGTTAATTGAAGCTTCAACAGATCAAATAAAAGTCGATCGATATGTTCAACTAAGACTTACTGTTGAAAATGATGGAGATTCGACTCTTAGTAATATGAAAATAAATGCATATGATCAATGTCTATTCGCTGGAGATAGTGTTAAAGATATAGTAGAACTAAGACCAAATAAAAGTTCAATGTGGATTTGGAAATGGCAAGCAATAAATACCGAAATTGATAGAGATTGTACTATTAGATTAAAAACAGAATATGATACAGAAACAAAGGTTGAAGAAAGATTTAATGTTTTAACAGAATCAGAATTTTATGCAAGAGAGGAACAGGGAAGATTAAAAGAGATAAGGGGATCATCTTCAACAACAGATAATACTTTAAAAATAAATGTAGAATTTTCAGAAGCTCAACCTTTCTTAGAAGGAGAGCAAATATTTGCTTATATTTCTTATACTGATATTGGTAAAGGTTTTTTAAATAAATTAGAAGGGGGGAATGTTACTATAGAATTTCCAAATAATGCAGAGAATGTACACTGTTCAGGTTATTCTGGAGAAGGTAATACACTTACACTAATGAATGGGTTAACATTTGTAAAACGAGTAGCACCACAAACTACTTGTAAATTTACAACAAAAGCAAACCAATTGGTCGATATTGGAGACATGTCAATAATAGCAAAGTATAAATACCAGTTTGACAATTCTTTATTATTGAAGGTAACAGCAAAGTGATTAAATGAAAAAAATGATTCTACCAATGATAGCGGTTCTTATGATTGTACTTATATCAGGATGTACTAGTGACGATGGTCCAACAGTTTCTAAGGGTTATGGTTTAGAGATAACCAATTTTACTTCAAGTCTTGGAACACTTTATAGTTTACAAACATCTCATGTTTCAATGAGAATTGAAAATCGTGGCGAATCTAAAGCGATGAAAGATAATGGCTTAGTTCTTTTAACAATTCCAAGTGATTGGGAAGTAACTCAAGATTTGAATCTGCCATTTAAGAAAGATATTACTTTTGCAAATCCAAATACAGGAACAGATCCAGGTTCAGAATACTTTACATGGACTGTAAAAGCACCAGCAATTTCAGCAGGAATAACCAGACCAGATATAATAAGAGGAAGAGTATTTTATGATTATGAAACAAAAGCTACTGGAAATATTGTTATTTATCCAGAATCAGAATTATTAGCAGATAAAGAAGCTGGAAGAAAATTAAGTACATCATCATTTCAGTATTCAAGAGCACCAGTAACAGTTTCAATGTCACTTCCACAAGACCCAGTATCAGTATATTCTGATGGTGAAACATTTTCAATAAATTTCGAATTTAATAATATTGGAGGTGGTGCTATTTACAAACCAGGAATAGTAACAGCTGATGATTATAAGATTGAAGATACAGAAAGAAATATTCTTGACTTAGATGTAAGTATTGCAGGATTAGAAATAGACGAAACGTGTTTTGATAATATTCAATTCTTTAAAGAAACAGCAATAGCAATGTGTGATGTAACAGTTGAACCTGTTCCAATAACAAGTCAAACATATCCAATAACACTTTCAGCAACTTATGGATATTATATTGAAGATACTGTTGACATAAAAGTTATTGGGAAAGATTAGATTTTAGTTTTTATTTTATCATTTAATAAGAGTTTTCCATATATACCATCGTAGCCTGGCTGAACACTTAGTTCACCATTTCTATTTTTAATTATTATGTTAGCTATTTTTTCATTAACAAGTAATTTCAATTGATTTTCTGATACGTTTAATAAAACATTTAATTCAGAACCAAACTCTTTTACAAGTTTATTGGTTTCAATTTGAACTTTATTTGTTGAAATCCCTGTTCCATATATACCAGAGAGTATCTCTGCCAATGGGAGCATCCTTTTGAATGGTATAGCGTTCTTTGGTTTGAAACCAATCTTACGGTCAGCTAATTCTTCGATACGGTATTCAACTCCAATTGTTAATGGCTTTTTACAAACAGGACAGATTCCTTTTAGTTTTTTTGTTTGAGCAGGACTAAAAAAAACATTACAAACTCTATGACCATCCCAGTGATATCTACCATATTCTGGTGGTGTTTCGATTGTATATTTAAATCCTTTTCTAGTTTTAATCGCGTTAATAATATTTTTGTAAGTTAGGGTTTTTAATTCAAAGACATTTGCTTCTCTTCCGATTCTCCAAGTATAGTAAGAATGGGAATCGCTGTTTGATATTGGAGTAAATTTGTCAAGAGATGAAATTCTCCAAAGCATTTCTGGGTCTGCGCTGATTCCTGTTTCAACTGCGTGTATATGTTTAACCTGGTCGCCAAAACATTCTTCTAATGAATTAAATCCGCCTTTCTGTCCGAGTATTCCAAAATATGGTGTCATTATGTGTGCAGGTATTAACATAATGTCTTTTGAAATATTCATTATTGCTTCTACAAATTCAATAGAGGTAAATCCAAAGATGGGTCTTCCGTCATAATCAACTCTTCCTTTTGTTTTAAGCCAATCTGTTATTTGTTCTGCGATTTCAAAATTTGGTGCGAATATTAAAAAATGAACTCTTCGACCTTTTTCATCTTGTTTATACATTAGAGAGATTTCTCCAGTTAACATGAAGCGTATATTTTTATTCTTATATTGATAAATACCAGAATCATATTCGTTTAGATTTTGTTTTAAGGTTTTAAACCAGATAGGATGAGTAAAGTCAGAAGTTCCAATTAAATTTAAACCCTTGATTTTTGCGTACTTATCAATGTTTTCAATAGTCATGTTTTTGGAAGTAGCTCTTGAATATTTAGAATGCATGTGTAAGTCAGCTATTATTTTCATAAATAGATTATGGGTTAATAACTTTTAAATAAGATTTAAACAATATAAAATAGCATTAGATATTAAGGAGGTGATACGCCATGAGTAGTTATTTATTTACATCAGAATCAGTTACTGAAGGCCATCCTTGACAAAATTTGTGATCAGATATCAGATTCAATTTTAGATGCACTTTTAGAAAAAGATATTAATTCTAGAGTAGCAGTTGAGACTTTAACTACAACAGGTTTAGTAGTTGTAGCTGGAGAAGTTACAACAAATGCTCATGTAGATATACAATCTATTGTAAGAGGGGTTGTAAAAGATATAGGTTATGATAATCCTGCTTATGGATTTAATGCAGATGATTGTTCTGTTTTAGTTTCATTACATGAACAAAGTCCTGATATTTCACAAGGAGTGTCTGAAGGGCAAGGATTATTTAATGAGCAAGGTGCAGGTGATCAAGGTTTAATGTTTGGTTATGCAACAAATGAAACAGAAAATTTAATGCCATTACCAATTGATCTAGCTCATAAATTGACATTTAATTTATCTAAGTTAAGAAAGGATGGAGAAATAAAATGGTTAAGACCAGATGGCAAATCACAAGTAACGGTTGAATATGAAAATGGAAAACCAAAAAGAGTTCATACTGTAGTTGTTTCAACACAACATGATCCAGATGTTGAACATGAAGAGATAAAAAACACTTTAATTGAAAAATTAGTTAAACCAGTTTGTGGTAATTGGTTAGATGATAAAACAGTTTATTATATTAATCCAACTGGAAAGTTTGTAATTGGAGGGCCGCCAGGAGATACAGGAGTAACTGGAAGAAAGATTATTGTTGATACATATGGTGGTGTAGGTTCACATGGTGGAGGCTGTTTAAGTGGAAAAGATCCTAGTAAGGTAGATAGGTCTGCTTCATATATGGCAAGATATATTGCTAAGAATATAGTCGCTGCTGGGATTTCAGATAAGTGTGAAATTCAATTAGCTTATGCAATTGGTGTAGCAGAACCAGTTTCTGTTTTGGTTAATACTTTTGGAACTGGTAAAATAGATGATAGTAAAATTGTAGAACTTGTTAAAAAGAATTTTGACATGCGACCAAAAGCCATAATTAAACATCTTAATTTGTTAAGACCAATTTATAGAAAAACAGCAACATATGGACATTTTGGAAGAGATCATCCTGATTTTACTTGGGAGAAAATAGATAAAGCTAATATGTTAAAACAAGATGCTGGAATATAATTATTTTTTTATTTGAACTCTTACTATATATCACTATTATATATTATTAAGTTAATAAATTCTATTAATATGAAAAGCAAAGATTGGGACCGGATATCAAAAGATTATTATAAAGAAATAATAAGTCCAATAAAAGATAGTGTTGGTAAAAATCTTCTATTGGAAAGAATTGAGTATCATGGTTCAAAACAAAAGGTTGTTGCAGATCTTGGCTGTGGAATAGGCCCACTTTTAGGAATATTGTCGAAAAAATATAAACACGTGTACGCATTAGATTATTCTAAAGAAATGGTAGAACAATCACAGAATAAAAATAAAAGTAGAAAGAATATATCTTACCATGTTCGAGACTTTTCAAATTTAAGTATATTGAAAAATAAATTAGATGTAGCAATATCAGTAAATTCATTTTTAGCTGAAGATACTAAGAAATTAAATAAAATAATAAAACAAATTTATAATAGTTTAAAAAATAAAGGCGTGTTTATAGGAGTATTACCAGCAATGGAATCTTATTTGTATCAAGCTGTGCTTATAAGGGAAAAAAGAATATGTGCAGGAGATTCAGAAAAAAAGGCTAGTAATAAAGCACAGAAATTGATAAAAATAGGAAACTATGACTTTGTGAAAGGAACAATAACTTTTGATGGAGATATTGAAAAAACTTTTTATGAATTTGAGATACTTTATAGGTTTAGAAAAGCAGGATTTAAAAACATAAAGGTTTCAAAAATATACTACGACTGGAAAGAATGGAAAAAGGCAGGACAAACATATTTTCCAAAGGAAGAACCGCCGTGGGATTGGTTTGTAGAATGTCAGAAATAATATAATGGTGGGCCGAGAGAGATTTGAACTCTCGATATCTACCCTGTCAAGGGTCCGCTCTTCTTAAAAAGATTAGCGTCATAACCGGGCTAGACCACCGGCCCATTGAAATCTATTAAGTTAGTATAACTTAAAAACTTATTTATTATATGGATGTACATATGTATTCATGGAAAATACTAAGTTTTCAATAGGTAAAGATGGAGAGAAAAACATTGATATTGATGCTCAAAAACTAGTAACTGGAAGAACATGTGTTATTGCTCAATCTGGTGCTGGTAAATCATATTTAATTGCAGTTCTTTGTGAACAAATGTTAGCAAATGATATACCATTTTGTATAATAGATACTGAAGGAGAATATTTTTCATTAAGAGATAAGTACAAAACACTGTGGGTTGGAGGAAAAAAAGCAGATATTAATATAGAAAATACCGATATGAAGAAGTTAGCAATGAAAGTTATTAATGAAGGAATACCACTGATATTTGATGTTTCTGACGTTTTAGATGAAAGAAAATATGTTTCTGATTTTGCAGATAATTTATATGAGGTTGCAAACGAGTTAAGAAAACCATATTTGTTAATAGTAGAGGAATCTGATCGATTCGTGCCTCAAAGTAAAGAATCCTTGAAAAAAATAGAAGAGATATCTAGACGAGGAAGAAAGAGAGGACTTGGTTTATTATTAGCAACTCAAAGGCCAGCTCTTGTTAGCAAGAACGTTCTTTCTCAATGTTCAAATCAATTAATTGGTAAATTAACTACAGAAAATGATCTTCAAGCAGTTAATTTATTTTTTGGTTCAAGAAAGGAGTTAGAAGAATTACCAGAATTAGAACCAGGTGAATTTTTTATAATGGGTGAAGTTGCTAGAAAGAAAATTAAAGTTAAAGTTAAGGAAAGAACAACAAAACACAAGGGAATGACCCCTATATTAATACCTAAAAGACTGGGTAAGATATCATTTAAGGATTTGATGATAAGATCTGAAGAATCAGTACAAGAAAGTCCAGAAGAAAAATCAATTAAAATTAAAGCTTTAGAGCCGAAAATAAATAAAGGAGAAGCACTTCAAAAAGCTTCACCTAAAAGAGAAAAAAGATATATTTTCTTTGGCCCTAAAGAAGATATTAAGTTTGTTGAACTTCAACTGTATCCATTAATCCGTGTTGAATATAGACAAAGAGAAGGATTGTTAAAAAAGACACTTAGAAAGTATTCTTTCATACTTGATGGAATGGATGGAAAGATGGTTGATATTGAACGTGGTTTGAAAAGAAATAAAGGTTTTGACGGAATGATTGGATTAAATCAGGCTGAAATTCAAATTCTTTTAATTGTTAATAATGGTGATGGAATACGAGCAGGTGAAATAAGAGAAGAAATTAAGATGTCTTTATCAAATATTAAAACGATTTTGAAAAGATTACAAAAAAAGAATTTAATCGATTATTCTAAAAAAACAGACGAATATATATCACTTGCTGATATTACTGTTCCAAACTTAAAGAAAAATTATAATTTAGAGGTATCTGATAAAAAATTAAGTGCAAAACCTATTAAAGCATCAATAAAGGAAAATGAAATACGAGATGTTTTGAAAGCAATCAATCCTAAAATTGATATATCAAATATAGATATTTTCTATTACCCAATATATGCAGTTAATTTTGAAAGAAAGATAATTAATATAGATGGAATTACTGGTAAAGAAATTAATTAAATAGTTGTCTTATTTCTCTTAAATTTTTTGTCTTTTCTTCATTCGTTTTTTTATTACTATTTTCTAATTCTTTCTTTTTTTCTAGAGCTTTTTTGAGAGAACCATCTTCTTTCCAACAGATAATATCAACATTCATAGAATTTAACATATTTGTTGCTTCTGTACTTAATGCTTCTCGATCAAAAACAAGAATTTTATCAAAATGGTTCTTTCTTGCGCAATCAATTAATCTAGATTCTTCTTCATATCTTTCAGCAGATCCATAATGTTCTCTTGCATAGTCGAACATTTTATTAACCTGAATAACATTAGCTCCTAAAACGAAAATACCTATCATTATAATCAACCAAATATTGAACCCATACCAGTAGCTGCAGCATCTTCTTCTTCTTTGATTTTCTCTTTAGCTTTATCTAAGTTTTCTTGACTAGTTTCAGCTATAAAATCTTTTATTAATTCTTTACACTTTTCTACTCCTTCGTCTGTTCCTGTTATATAGAAAAATGAACCTTCTCCTTCTAGTCCAATTGATTTTGCATCTTTTATTTTCAAACTTTGTTTAGCAGCTAAATCAAAATCAGATCTTATTGTTTCTTCTGCTTTATGCACATTTTCCTTTTTTACAAATGTCATGAATTCCATGTTAATCAGTTAGAGCTTGTATTTTATAAATCTAATGGAGCCCTGGGAGGGATTTGCACCCCCGACCTGCACTTTACGAGAGTGCCGCTCTACTACCTGAGCCACCAAGGCATATAAGTAATTAAAACAACCAAATCTTTAAAACCTTTAAGTTATAACATTATTTAGTGATTAGATGATTGAAAAACCTATAGCTGATGAGAAAGTTGAACATGGGTGGATTAGAGTTTGGATGGCTTTTGAACTTTTAGCTGGTTCTAATGCAAAAGCGACTGAACATATGGAAAATTATCTTAAAAAAATTGATGAAGATAAAAGAATCTATATGTATAAGAAAGAGATATCGGATGTTAGAAAGATTGAAAATCCTTTAAAAGATGTAAGTGTAGGTTATTCTATCGCAAGTGATATTGAATTTGCAATAAAGAGTTTTGATGATATTGTTCAATTTATTATACAATTTGGACCATCTGCAATTGAGATACTTGAGCCAAATAAGCTGGAGTTAAAAGTAGGCGAAGCTCAGGGAATACTAAATACTATTTCACAACTTATGCATAAATTTGCTGCTTCTGGAATTGGTGGAATATTAATAGCAGGTAAAAAAGAAGAGTGATTTAATGAAAAGATTGTTTGGAATGTTAATTATATCAGTGTTAATTTTAAGTCAAGTTGGTTTGTCTGCTAATATTTGGCAATATAGTGTAACTGTTGAACTAGGAGAGGAAACTACATATAGTGTTAGAATTATGTTGGTCAATTATACAGAAAATACATTTTCATTACTTATTCCTGGAACACCTTATGATGTAAAACTCTATACAGATGCTGTTTGTTATCATGAAGATACGGTTTGGGGAGAACAGATAAATTGTGGAATACCTAGTAGAGATAAGGTTACCATTGATATCTCCTATAAGGAGCCAAATAAGATAACAGAAAAAGGAAGTTATTATATCTTTTCAGATTCGCTTATTTTACCATTAGATGTTACTAAATTTTCATATAAAGTAAGTTTACCAGAAGGTAATGGCTTAATAATGGGAGATGATGCTTATTCTCCTGAAGGAGCCTTGTTATTATCAGATGGAAGACAATCATCTGTTTATTGGAGCTTAGATAGTGCAAAAAAAGGTGATAAGTTTGATGTTTCAGTAGCATATGAGAACATTGGACTATTTGATCCAACATTAATTTTTATTGTGTTAGGAATACTTATAATTCTTGTTCTTATAGGAATAGCATATATGAAATATGTTTCAAAGAAGAAAGATGTTAAAATAGTGATTCCGATTTTAAAACCTGATGAAAAATTAATTTTTGAAACTGTAATTAAACATGATTCAGGTGTAAAACAAAAGATTGTTGTACAGGAAAGTGGGTATTCTAAGGCAAAAGTATCAAAGGTTCTTACAAATCTTCAAGAAAGAGGTTTATTGAAACTTGAAAGAACTGGTCGGACAAATAAGATATATTATGAGGAGAAATTTAAGAATAAGTTATAAGAAACGTTTGGAAACAATTAGACGTTACAAAACACCTTATTTTAGTCCATTAAACCGTTCATAAAGAGTAAGAATTTCTTCTAGAAACAGTCGCATAGTAGATATATATCCTCATTCTGCTCAGTATATTGTACGAGAAAGGCGCCAGTTAGAAATAGAAATATAATCCTTTTGGCGTAGTAGACTAACAAATTTGGCGCCTAAGGAAACGCGCATACACCAGCGCAACTGAAACATCAACAAAGCTTGTTTCAGCAAAATAACAAAAAGACAAACGGAGGAATTGATATACATGCAATTCAAAAAAATGGCTGCTATGGCAGGTTCAGCATTAATGGCAGGATTAGCAATAGCAACACCAGTATTAGGAGCTACCGTAAGTTCAGTAGGTAGCATAAGTGACTTGGTCACAGAAGATTCATTCCCAATGTTTGTTGTAGGAGCTTCAGCAGCAACAGAAGATGTAGCAAGTGCAATCAATATTGCAGTAAACTTAGCATCTTATTCAAAAACAACTGAAACTATCTCAGCAACAGGAACAACAAGTGAATCAGTTACGGGTGGAGTAAAAATAATGACACCTGGTACACAATTGATTCCATACTCAGGAATACAGTCTGTAAAGAGTGTATTGACATCAGCTGATATGACAATTTTAGCAGATGGTACATATCAGACATTAACAGGATCAAGTTCAGTATATAAGCAGTATCTGTACATACAAGGTGAAACAGCACCAACAACTGCTAACACAGTTCAGTTTGTAACAGAAACAGGAGAAGATGATCCAGCAATACATTTCAAAGCAACTGGAAATGAAGTATTGACAACATATAAAATGACATTCTCTACACCAGTAAGTATGTCAGCAGTAACAGCATCAAGTTCAACAACTTTACAAGCAGTTTTACAAGGTACAACTATAGAAATCATGGGAAAAGAGTTTGTAATAACTGATTGTACAGCTGGAGTAACAGGTACTGTAATTACTGATCTAACATTAGTTGGTGGAAAAAATGTAATTACTGTAACATCTGGTTCAGATAAAACAGTAACAGTAAACGATAAAGACTATGTTGTACATTTGGAAGGAGTAGCAACATCTGGGGGTAGTCTTATAGCTGTAGGTGATATAAATGGCGAATCAATCGAATTGCTATCAGGAGCAACAGACACTTTATCAGATGGAACATTAGTTGCAGCAGTAAAAGTAATCCAAGGAAAAACAGGAGAAGCAGATTACGTAAAACTAGCAATCGGTGCAGACAAGGTAAAGGTAGTTGCTAGCGGAACAGTAAAAAAAGATGATAAGTCAGTAACAGGTTTAACATCTACAATCACATCAAGCATAGCAAGTGGCTGGTCAGGAATGACAATACTATGGACACCACAAAACGATGCATTTGTTAAATCAGGAGAAAAGTTATCAGATCCATTTGCTGGAACATTTGATATAGAATTCTCAGGAATAACACCAGCATTAGATGATGCAACAAACAGACAGACAATACAATTCACTCCTTCACAATATGCAATGAAATTAAAATATATGAATGCAGCAGGCGATGAAGAAGATATGTATTCACTGTATTATAGCTTGTCCGGTGGAACATATTCGTGGAGAACACCAACAGCAATAACTGCAGGAACTTCAGATAATAGCATAAGAGATGTTATTTTCGATGAAAGTAAGAATATATCTCAAATAGATGGAGACTATTTTGTAGTAGGTAAGAGTGGATTTTCAAGAGTATTGCAATTTAGTTCATGGGATGTAGCGTCAGGTGCATTGGAATTCACAGATGGAACAAACACTTTTTCAGCAACAAATACATCTGCAACAACATGTGATTTAGTTGTTGATGGGCACACATACAAAGTATATACCGGTGGAGATACAGGTCCAACTATGGGAGTACGAAAAACTGTAAACATTGATTTGAATGGTGATGGATATATAGCAGGAACAGCATCAGCAACTTTTGCAAATCCAGCAGATAATCTAGCAGGTGCAGAGTATTCCTATCTAGTACCAAAGTTGATAACATCAGGACAAGGTGGACTGTATTTCTATAATGGAAATCAGAGTGAAATTGTATCTACAGGTGTTAAATACCCAGAAATAGGAATAGGTGGTATAAGATTGACAAGTGACAATACAACTTTAACTGTAGCAACACTTAGTGCAGGTACATGGACAGATGAAACAACAACACTAACTTTACCAGTAGCATTAGGAATTGGTCAACAATTAAGTCAAGCATACACAATAGATAACATAGACTATACTGTAAATTGCTATAATACATCAACAACAGCAACATCATGTGATGTAGGTTTAGGAACAAGCAATTCAACAACAGCATACCAAACAGCACCAGGTTATGTACTAGTTGAAGAAGCACAACAAGGAAGTACAACACATAATTGGGTATTTATGCCAGTTTCATACAGTACAACTGGAACACTAGCTGTCTATATGGCTCCAGCAGTATCAGACGATGCAAACTATGCAAACTATGCATTAACTGGTGCAAGTACATCACAGGGTATGACAACATTCGGAACTCTAGTAGAATACTACACAGGTTCAGGTGTTGGAGCAGCAAAACTTTCATATCCAGATTCATTCGCATATGGAAACCTATATGTAATGACTCCAGAAGGAACAGTTAGTGCAAGTGCAGCAGCAGGAGACGAAACAACAGCAGACACAGTTTTACCAATCACAACAGACATTGTCAAACTTGACAGTGAATATAGTGAAATGGCAAACATCGCAGACGATGTAATAATCGTAGGTGGTCCAGCTGTAAATAAAGTAGCAGCATGGTTGCTTGGAGTAGATTTCCCAGCATACGGAGCTGACTCAGGAATCCCTGAAAACAAAGCATTAGTAAAAGTTGTAGCAGACGCATTTACAGAAGGTAATACAGCAGTACTAGTAGCAGGATGGAATGCAGCAGACACAGATTTCGCAGCACAAGTAATACAAAGAGGCGGATTAGCAGGACAGACTGCAGGAGAAGTAATCATTTCAGGAACAGTAGTATCTTCACCAACAATTGTAGCAGTAGAAATAGCAGAATAAATAATTCAATAGATGGTAAGATAAGTTGATTGTGGAGGGAAACCTCCACTTTCTCTTTTTTTAGAATAATTTAGTACGAGTTTTTTTTTTTGATCTGATCATGCTCATTTTCTGTGATATGAAAAATATTTTTTAAAATAAATCTTTAAATAGTTCCGAAATATAACATATGTTATATGATAAAACCAAAAGGTAACAAAAAGGAACAAATGTTATATATAGAAACCGGTATGCAGAGAGTATTAGAAATACTATTCATATATCCAGATAAAGAATTTAGTTTAAGTGATCTAGCTAAAGAAGCTGGAGTAGCAAAAGCAAATATAGGAGATATGTTAGATAAATTTATTGAAATGAATTTAATTGAAATAACAAAATTAAAAAAAATATGGAGAATAAGAGCAAAACGAGAGAGTTGGGATTTTGTAAAAAATAAAATCGTTTATAATTTAGATTTGATTTACAAGACAGATTTATTAGAATTTCTAAACAACCATTATCAAAATCCGAAATCTATCATACTTTTTGGAAGTTTCAGAAGAGGGGAAGATATATCTGATTCAGATATTGATATAGCAGTGGAAACAGATATTGGTGAATATAGAATAGAAACACTAAAAGAACTTCATAATCTTGAAAAGGATATTAAAAGAAAAATAAGCATTCATCTCTTCAGCCGGGGTAACATCGATTTAAATCTATTCAATAATATAGCAAATGGTATAGTTTTATCTGGATTTTTAGAGGTTAAAAAATGAACAAAAATTTAATAAACATGCTTGTCAGAAATAAAAGATTGAGACCAAAAAAGGCAGACAAAAAGCAGATAAAATCGCTTATAGAAGCAGCTAGTGATAATGTTGAGGTTGTAAGAAAAATACTTTTAAATGAAAAAAGCGCGACTGTTATTTTTAGGGAACTATATGAATCTATAAGACAATTGGGAGAAGCAAACTGGTTAATTGAAGGATATGAACCATTAGATCATGATATTACATTAGAAATTCTTAAGGATATAAAAATTAAAAACAATGTAAAATTAAATTTTCTCGGAAGATTCAAAAAAATAAGACATGACGCAAATTACAGGGGATATAAAGTTCCTATGGCACAGACAGAGGAAATAATAGATTTCTGGGACGCGGTAGGAAAAGAAATAATCGAAAATCTTATGAAAGAAGTTGTTAGTTAATCCTTTTTACAGCGTACTAAACGTTTTTAAAGATTAACTTGGTGTTATTATTATGAAAAAGCTTATTGTCATTGGATTATTAGCAATAGTCTTAGTATCTGGTTGCGTTGAAGATACAAATGGAACTTATGACGCAAGATACATTAATAGTGATTTGACATTTTTATCTAACTTAGATATAGCTCAAAATATTTCTGTATACCCAGATGAAGATACGTTAAGACATACAATATTTGGATATCAAGTAGCTAGTTTACAATTTGCTTATTATGATAATGATAAGGAAGCTCCATTGTATATGAAGAGTCTTATGTCATTTGCTTCAAAATATACTAAGATGACATATGATCGTTGGGGTGGTTATGACATGAATGGGAGAATAACATCAGTGATGCTTAATAGTACAGACGATTTACCAAATGCAACAGTAGAAGATCCAGCAATTTTATTACTGGGTCCGGGTTTTGGTAAAGAAACACACATCATAGTTGTTGATAATATTGTTATGGTTTATGGAAAAGATCTAACTCTTAGAGATGGAAAGTATGCAAAATATTCTGATTTTGATTTAGCTCTTGATAAAATAATTATGGTTTTAATGGAAGAAAACTTATAGATATGAGTTAATATATAATGTGATATATATATCGATTTTCAAGATAAATGAATGTTAAAGTTTACGAATATCTTATTAAATATATTGAAACAATATATGGAGAAAAATAAGATTAGTTGTGTAGAAACGGATAGTTATTTATAAGGTTTAAAGATATTAAATATATTATAGCAATGTTGGATAGTACTAACACAACTTGTAAAACAGAATAAAGGTGATTTATGGCATGGCAAACAACAAAAGAATAGCAGCTAGATTTGCAGAGAAAAAGTGTGGAGTATTTAGCGAAACAGGATTTGATTTACCAGTTATTATAACAAAAGAAAATGGTACTATTGTATCTCATATACCTTTTTTCTTTATAGGGAGTCAGGGAAATACTGTAGAAGAAAGTATAGAAAATCTAAAAGATGCAGTAGAGTTGTACTTTGATGGGGAAAACGTGAAAGAGTTAATAATGGAGAAATTACCAGCACCACCATCAATAGAAATCATGAAGATAAGTTCAGCAGGTAAGGTTGTTGGAGCACCTTTTATTTCAATAGATCAATAAATTCTTCTTTATCTAAACCAACTTGATTTAGTATAACTCTTAGCATGCCTGGCTTCAATATCTTATGATCAGGAATTATGGCTATCTTTTTCTTACCATCTATCATCTTGGTTAGTTTTATATGATTTTTCTTACTCTTTTTGACAAATATGTAGCCTAGTTTATCTATTAGAAACTTTACCATATCCTGACCACTCATATCTGTTGGAAGTTTGTTTGTCATTTTTATCACTAATTATATATTCTTCTTAGGATTTTATAGGTATTTTTCTATTCCTTCTCTGTTATTTAATCCTTCTAGTTTAATATTTTCATTTATTAGAATTGTTGGAACAGAATTTATTTCATAATCTGTTTTTAATAATTTAATTATCCCCAAGTCAAAGTTATAATCAAGAGGTATTATTAGAGTATTTTGATTATTTTTTCCTATAGAATCTAATATATATCCTTGTTGTTTACTTGTTGTACTAAGGTCCCAGAAATATAATATTGTATTTAAATCCATGTCACATGTTTCTTTCATCTGTTTACTCATCATCCACATTTTGATGTAAAGAAGAGTTTGTTCAGCTTTTAGATTATTAAATTGTTGGTCTGAAATCATATAATCTTTATATTTTTCTAATTTATTATTAATTGATATAAGGTTTGTTCTTGTAAGTTTTATTGATTCATCGAACAGTTCACAGTTATTTTCACCATAATTTGTTATATATTCAAATTCTAATTGAGAACTTGATAATGATCTAGAAAGACTTGAATATGTTTCTTTTAACTCGGCTTCTCTCAAATTACCAGTATACCAGTTTAATGAGAAAGCTGACATTAATAATAAAACTGTTACAAGGATTGCTAATGTATATGTTTTTATGTTTACCATTTTTCTTCACGTCTAAATATAGTTTTGAATATACTTATTATTAAAGCTATACATATTATAGGAGAATAAAACAACATAAATATAATCATTTCTTTAACCCATCTGAATATTGATATTTTTGTTATTTTTTCTGAAAAGTAGATGTTTAATACAAATACGCCTAATAAAAATATTGTAAATACAAGAAATATATTTGGTTCAAAAGTAGCATATGAAATTATTGTATAGTTTGATAAGACAAAACCAAATACATATGTGAAAATATTTACTAAAAATTCCACAAGTGTTATTCCTAATAAGAATACGTAAAGTGTCATTGCTACCATTCCACCTGCAAGAAGAACAGGCAATATAAATAGTCCCATGTCGCTTTTTTTGAAAAACAATTTTCTATATTTCATTGCATTATAAATTATTCCTCTATACCATCTCACTCGTTGTCTTATTAGTTGTTTTATTGTTTTTGGAACAACAGTCCAAACTCTAGTGTTTATTGAATTTTCGATTTTATAGCCGTTCATATTTATTTTTAGACCAACTTCTAGATCTTCACCCATTGTCTTTTCATCAAACCCACCTATTTTTTTTAAAACAGCGGTTCTATAGAACGCACAACCAGGAGTTACAAATAATGAGTTTATGAATGTTAATACTTTTCTTGTCATCATAGAAAATACATATTCTATTTGTTGTAATTTTTCTAAGCAGCTTGTTGGTTTATAGACATATATTGGTGGTATTACTGCTCCAACTTTTTTATCATTGAAATAGCCAAACATTTTGATTAATGCGTCTTTTTCTATAAACGTCTCAGCGTCAATAAATCCAAATATTTCTGTTTTACAGACTTTTAATGCATCATTAAGTGCTTTTGATTTCCCTTGATTTTTCTTTTTACTTATTATTTTAACTGGAAAAGTTTTAACAATTTTTAATGTGTTGTCTGTTGAACCATCATTAATTACAATTATATTTACTTTTTTAGGATAATCTAAATTTAGTAAACATTTCAAAGTTTTACTAATACTTTTTTCTTCATTCATTGCTGGAACAGCAATTGTTACAGAAGGATATCTTATTGGTTTTGGATCTATGAAAAATACATTCCAATTTTTAATTAGAGTTATAAATAAAACACTTGTTATAAACGTTGTTATTGTTACGAGTATTATGTCTATGTAAAAACTTAGTATATTCATTGTTTCAACCTATAAAATATTGTTATAGAGTTTTTATAATGTTATTGTCAACATGTCTCTGATACCTAATGCTAGACCAAGTATTAGTATTATAATTTTTAGAAGATTTCTCATATTTCCTTTTTTCATGTATTTGTCTATGGCATATAGAACAGTAGCTACGAATACAATTTTTAATGGAAACATCATCCAAGGTCTTGGTGAAAACAGAAGGAATTCTGGTAGTTTTTGCCAATCACAATAGAGTCCAGTTAAAATACCACCAAGAATATGTTGTTCGCAATGTCTAAAATATGTTAATGCGGTGAAAGTTGCGCTTGCATCAAAAAGATGTGCAGTAAGTAATCCAGCATTTTCTAAGCTTAGTATTTTTGGTTTTAGTTTGTGTATTCCGAAAAAGATTATAGCCCATATAATTACTAAAGATAATACAGCCCATATTGCAAACCAATTTGATACCTGTGTTAATGACAGGTTGTATAGTAATAATAGTGATCCTATCCCAATCATGGTCTTATAATAGCTTATATTATATGTCTTTTCAATGAATAAGGCAAATAATAAAGAACCAATTGTTATGAGAAATACTATTATGTAAGTAAATGGTGAACACCACCACCATCCAGTTGAATATATTCCTAAGAAATGATCTCTAAGTGCTCGAGTCCATCCACCATAAATTATGAATGGTATTAATGCGTAAAGAAAATTCTTATCAATTTTTATTTTTAATTTTGTTAAAAGTTTGTAAATGCCAAAAGCTGAAAGACCTAATAAAATACCATAGAGTAAAGTAGATTCTAAAGTATAATAGTGACAGTGTGGTGTTATGAATTTTTCTAAAATCCATTCTTGAATCATAATAACTTCAACTTTCCAACAATCTTATCTATTTTACCATCTGTATCTGGTCCAATACCAACTGCTGTTTGAGAAGGCTCTTTTAATTGGGTTTTAGCTGCATCGGTTATTATTGCACATTTTAGTCCTTCACCTTTAGCCTTTCTAAATATCTCTTTTAATTCTTCTTTTGTTTGAACCTTTAGAACTATTTTAGCCATACCAGAGTCTAACCATTCATCTTGTTTGGTTTGAGTAGATTTTAGAAATGATGCTATACTTGCATGAGCACATTGAGCTGCTATTTTACCCTTCTCCATTTTCAAATCAGTTCTGATTATTATAGCTTGTTTCATAACACTATTTTATAAGACTACAATATAAATAAGTAGTTGTGGTGTAATGCTTCATAAATTTAATAACCCAGAGTTAAGAAGAAAGCTTTTAAATCCCTTTGTTATTGATATTAATCCAAATATAATTACAGTTTTGGCTTTTGTTGCAGCTTTATTTGCAGGATTATTTTTTTATTATAATTATATTTATATTGGAGTATTTTTTGTTCTATTAAATGGTTTCTTTGATATTTTAGATGGTGAGATAGCTAAACGATATAAGAGAACAAGTAAATTAGGAGATTTTCTTGATCATGTATTTGATAGATTTTCAGACATCGCAATACTATTAGGTATAACATTAAGCTCATATGTTCCTGAAATTTATGGATATTCTTTGATAGTAATGACTTTACTTGTTTCATATCTGGGAACTCAAGCACAGGCTTTAATGTTGAAAAGGAATTATGGTGGTTTGATTGGAAGAGCAGACCGATTATTTTTAATAATTATATTTGGTTTGTTAACAGTTGTAGATAGCAATATGTTATGCTATGGAGTATTGGTTCTACTGGGCTTATCATTTATAACATTTATTCAGAGGTTTTATAAAATATATTTGGGTTTGAAATAATATGTTTGATTTAAGTGGATTTTTAATATGGGCGCAAGAACTTGTTATTAGTTTTGGTTATATTGGAATATTGTTTGCATCATTTATAGGAACAGCATCATTATTTTTACCAACATATCCTCTTTCAGCTTTGGTTGCATTTGCTGTTGCATTAAACTTAAATCCTGTTGTTATTGCATTATTCGCAGGTGTTGGTTCAGCAACAGGAGAAACAGTTGGTTTTCTTTTTGGTTCTGGTAGTAAGCAGGTTTTGATTAAAAAACACAATAAGAAAATAAAAGAGGTAGAAAAATTATTTGAGAAATATCGGGCATGGGCTGTTATTATGTTTATATCCTTTATGCCAATTGTTCCAATTGATTTAATGGGAATTGTTTCAGGAGTAATTGGTTATGATATAAAGAAATTTTATATTGCTTGTTTGGTTGGAAAAACATTAAGATATTTATTAATTGCTTTAGTTGTGTACTATGGTATATCATTTGCTTCAGAAACATTTGGATTCATCTATTAAAATCTTTTTTGAATTGATCTCTTATATTTTTTAATTGTTAGAGTTGCAATGTGTCTTAATGGTGTTAGATGTCCAAATATTTTTACTTTATTTCTTCTTATTTCTTCTAATGGGTCTCCTTCACATATTATTCCAGCGTTTCCTACCATTTTCCAATAATGAGCATCGCTTCCAGCTGATATTGATTTTTTATATTTTTCAGCAAGTTGTCTTGCCATTGTGTTCTGAAAACCTCTGCAACTTGTTGCATTAAAAATCTCAATTGCATCTGCTTCTATTGCTTTTTCTTTTACACATTTTCTAAAACCAAATTCTCCAAAAGGATGTGGTGCAACAGCTAATCCTCCTAGATTATGAATTTTTTCAATTGTATCTTTAATAGTTAAATTGTCGGGTATATTTTCTGTCACACCTAAACCTAATATGTCACCTGATTTTGTTTTAATTTCTAACCCAGTTATTATTTTGAAATCTTTTTTATATTTTTTAGCAAATTGTTTAGCAACTAAACTTCCTTTAACAGTTTGATGATCTGTAATTGCCATTCCTGATAGACCTCTTTTTACACCAGCCTTTACCATCTCTTTAGGTGTATTAATTGCATCTCTACCCCAGAAATGGTGTTTGCTATATGTTGTGTGTGTATGTAGGTCAAACTTCATTTTACCACGGTTCTTTTTTTATTTTTATTTTAAATGCAATAAATGATGCGAGCCTGTGAACAAAATATGTTAAAATTACTAATAGTAATATCATTGTCATCGTGTATTCAATTAATGTATATGTGAATAATATAACACCAAATATGAAATCTAATTGGTCAAGCATTGGGGCTTCTGCTCCTCTTTCCATTTTCATCCGCCTTTTTATCACACTTCCTAACATGTCACCTAACAATCCTGCTAATGGTATTATTAGAACAATTAGTAATGTAAATTGTGGTAAGAATATTCCTTGAGGATTAAATATTGTATTTAGAAATGGTTGTAAATATAATAATAATAATCCAATAATTACTCCTGCTACATAACCAAATATCGTTCCTTCCCAAGTTTTACCATCACCTAGAATTCTTATTCCACCAATTTTTAATCCAAAATCTATAGGTCTTTTACCTTTTGCTAAAGGTGGAAATATATTAGCAGTTCCAGCTGGTATTAATATCCATATAGCTTTGATAAGTGATAGAAAAATTACTTCTAGCATAACAAATGTATCTAATATCTACTTATTAAGGTTTTGGTACAGAGAAATCTTTAAATAGCTTCAAAATATATAGGAAACATATGACATTGAAATGTATAACATGTGGAGTTAATCTTGTAGGTCAAGATAAGTTTGTTAAATTTGCTTGTCCTTCTTGTGGAGAAACTGAGATTATCAGATGTAAACAATGTAAGATGAATTCAAATGAATATGTTTGTAAGAAGTGCAAATTTATAGGACCGTGATGAGATGGGAGATGTAGGAATTACAATTAAAATAATGCCAAGTTCACCAGAAATAGACCTTGAGGCAGTTCTTAATAAGATTAAAGAAAAATATAAAATTCAAGATTCTAAAATAGAACCTATAGCATTTGGTTTAAAATCATTAACAGTTTTAATAATTGTACCTGATAAGGAAGGTGCAGATACAGATCCAATTCAAACCTATATACAATCAGTAGATGGGGTAGAATCTGTAGAAATAGTAGGTGTTAGTTTAGTTTAATGTTCCTATATGGAAAAATACGGAAAAGGTGAAAAAACATGGTAGAATTTGAAACAAAAAATGTGAAGGAAATAAAGTTTGGAAATAACAAATTTTTAGAAGTTGCTTTAAAAGTAGCTAAAACTGAGAATGGTGATTCTGAATTTGTTTCTGTATCAAAAGGATTTATAACAAACGAAGGACAAAAAAGATTTAAAAATGCACTTGGTTTCCCAGCAGAAAAGGACCTTAGAGACCAATTAGTAGCAGCATTACAAGAAATCATGTAAATTTAGAACTGGTAGGAAATTGATTTTTTGGACCTACCCTTTCTTTTTATTTTCTAATACCTTTACAACAAGTACAGCCCATTTTATTAACACATTTAATACAAACAGTTCCGCCACAGATTGAACATGTTTGAGTAGCTACACTTTTACAACATTGGCATATTCCAAATTTCATTAAATTACCTTTGAACTTACTTACTTATATACTTTCGGCATATAAAAAAATAAGTATGAAAGAGTTGAGTAAGACAACATCATTGTGTCCAGACTGTTTGAAAATTTTAGATGCTACTATTTTTGAAGAAGATAATAAGGTATTTATTAAAAAGACATGTCCAGAACATGGAGAGGTTGTTGAAGTTTATTGGGAAAATGCAGAAATGTATAAAAAGGCTTCTAAATGGGCAGCAGATGGTAGGGGGATTGATAATCCTAATATTGAATTAAAAAACGAATGTCCTAAAAATTGTGGACTTTGTGAAATGCATAAATCTCATACTGCTTTGGGTAACATAGTTGTTACAAATAGATGTGATTTAGCTTGTTGGTATTGTTTCTTTTTTGCATCTAAAATGGGTTATGTTTATGAACCAACTCAAGATCAAATTAGAGAAATGCTTAGAAATATGAGAAAGGAAAAGCCTGTAAGATGTAATGCGGTTCAATTTACTGGTGGAAATCCAGAAGTTAGAGAAGATTTTATAGATATAATTAAAATTGCAAAAGAAGAAGGATATGATCATATTCAACCGAATGTTAATGGGACACATAGAATGTGGAAAGATTTACAATTTGTTAAAGATATGCAATCTGCAGGTGCGCATATTACTTATTTGAGTTTTGATGGAACAAATCCAAAAACAAATCCAAAGAATCATTGGGAAGTACCTCATATTTTAAAGAATTGTAAAGAAGCTAAAATGAGAGTTGTTTTAGTACCTACGGTAATTAAAGGAGTTAATGATCATGATGTTGGAAATATTATTAAATTTGGTTTAAAAAATATTGATGTTGTTCGAGCAATTAATTTTCAACCGGTTTCATTGGTTGGACGTATGCCAAGAGAAGAAAGACAAAAAAACAGAATTACAATTCCTAAAGTTGTTAAAAATATAGAAGAACAGACAGATGGAATGATTGTAAAAGATGATTGGTATCCTATTCCAGTTACAGTAGGAATATCAAGAATAGTTGGAGCACTTAGAGGAAGATCAACTTATCAATTAACTCCACATTTTGCTTGTGGAATGTCAACATTTGTTTATAAAGATGGAGACAAAGTAGTTCCACTTCCAAGATTTATTGATGTTGATGGGCTTATGGTTTATTTGAATGAGAAAGCAGATCAAATTGAAAATGGCGCAAATAAAATGTTGATAAGTGGAAAGATACTTGCAAAATTACCATCATTTGTTGATAAAGATCAGAAACCAAAAGATTTTGAAGTATTGAAAATTTTTAAAGATATTATAGTTAACAAAGGCGGTTATGGTTCACTAAGACCACTTATGCATAATATACAGATGTATGGAATGATGCATTTTCAGGATCTTTATAATTATGACATTGAAAGGACTAAAAGATGTGTAGTACATTATGCTCAACCAGATGGTACAATTGTTCCATTTTGTGCATTTAATGTTATTCCATCATTGTATAGAGATAAAGTTCAAAAACAGTTTTCAATTTCAATTGAAGAATGGGAAGCAAAGAATGGAAAGAAATTGATTGATGGTATGTATAAAAGAGACCAAGCTAAGTTAGAAGCAGATCCTTTGTATAAGAAAGCTTATGAAGGATTTATTTAATTTATTCTAAAACAACTAATAGTACCATAATTCCAATTCCTAAAAGCATTATTAGTAATTGTATTAATGATTTTGTTGGCTTAGTTTCTTTGTGAAGTTCTGGTATAAGATCTGCAGCTGCAATGTAAATAAATCCACCTGCTGCAATTGGTATTAACATTTCATTTAGTCCAATAAATTTACTTCCAACCAATAATGTTAAAACAGCTCCAAGAAGAGCAGATAGTGCAGTAACGAAGTTTAATAATAATGCTTTTCTTTTTGTATAACCTGCGTGAATTAGAATTCCGAAATCTCCTATTTCTTGTGGTATTTCATGTAGTAAGATTGCAATAGTAGTTGATATTCCAAGTGGTATGCTTATCATATAACTTCCTGCAATTAAAGTTCCATCAATAAAGTTGTGAACTCCGTCTCCAATTATATTCATTAGACCAACTGGATGTGGATGGGTTTTACAAGTAGGTACATGACAGTGTCGCCAGGATATGAATTTTTCTAAAATAAAGAATACAAATATACCTGTTAAAAATAATAATGATGATTTTAAACCAAAGCCAAGTGTTTCACCAACTTCAGGTATTAGATGAATAAATGCGTCTCCAAGTAAAGCACCTACTGCAAAACTTACAAGAAAACTAGTAATTTCTTTTATTTTTTCTACTTTCATATAGATTGTAAATATTCCAATTAATGATATTATACTTACAAGAAAAACACTTCCTAATGTATATATCCATTCTATCATAAGATATATTTTGTTTAGGAGTATTTATATTTTACAAGTATAAAGTATTGATATGGGAAGTACAGAGTTTTATCGAGAGAAGTTGGTTCCAGAATATATTACTAATTTAGAAAAGTATGAAAAGAAGGTTGACCCAAAGCATGAAAAAGAAAGGCAGAAAAGAATAAATAAAGCTAAGGTTTTTGCAAGCGAAGTTGTAAAAAAATATGGCCGTGCAGTTAAAACAATTATTATTTGGGGCTCGGTTTTAAGGTCTGAAGAAACATTTAGTGAAAAGTCAGATATAGATACTTTGATTATTTTAGACGATACGAGTATTAGGGTTGGTCCTGAACTTAGACATGTAATAGATATGGATGTTAGAAAAATTGCAAATAAAGTTTATAAAAATATTTCAGTTCAACCTTGTTGGACTTTGACAGAATTTTTTGATCAGGTGAGGGAACAAACACCTTTAGTTTATTCTATGCTTAGAGAAGGTTGGGCAGTTTATGATACTGGATTTTTCATTCCAATTAAAAAACTTTATGCTCTTGGTAAAATGCCAGCAACATCACAGTCTGCATTAAGAAAATTAGATCCTGCGGAAAGAAGAATGTTTAGAGCAAAAAATGCAAAAGCAATGATAGTTTTTGATGATATATTTTATGCAATGCTCGAATCTGTACAGGGAATAGTTGCTTACATGGGTGTAGAACCTGCTAGTGTTCGTTTAACTCCTGGTCTTATGAAAAATTTATTGATTTCTAAGAAAATAATAGAACCAAAGTGGGCTAAAGAGCTTGATGATGTTATTAAGTTTCACAAAGCAGTTGAACACGGTACTATTAAAGATATTACAGGTGTAGAATTAGATAATTGGATTAAGCGTGGAGATAAATTTGTTAAACGGATGAAAAAAGCATATAAGGATTTAGAGAAGAAGTGATAATATGGGAGTTCAATTAGGTGGATTAATTAAAGGAAGAGAATTAGAGATACGCGATTTGAAAAATAGATTAGTTGCAATTGATGCGTTTAATACAATGTTTCAATTTCTTACAACTATTAGAGATAGAGAGACCGGTGAACCATTAAAAGATTCAAAAGGTAGTGTAACATCACATTTATCAGGATTACTTTATAGAACTACAAAATTTATTGAAGGTGGGATTAAACCAGTCTACGTGTTTGATGGAAAGAGACCAGATTTTAAATATGTATCAGCTGAACGTAAGGAAAAAAGAGATGATGCTAGAGTTAGGTGGAAAGAAGCTGTAGATAAAGGTGATTCAAAAGAAGCGTTTAAGCAAGCAAGAATGTCAGCTTCTATTGATGCTGAAATGATTGAGAATGCAAAGAAACTTTTAGGTTATATGGGAGTTCCTGTAATTCAAGCTCCTTCAGAAGGCGAGGCACAATGTGCATGGATGTGTAAAGAAGGTAAAGTTTGGGCAGCCGCATCTCAAGATTGGGATGCTATTATTTTTGGAGCACCAAGATTGATTAGAAATTTATCTATTACTGGTAAAAGAAGGAATTTTAGAACTGGATCTTATTATGAAGTAAAACCAGAAATGGTTGAATCTAAGGACGTGTTAAAAGAACTTGGAATTAATAGAGAACAATTGATTATGATGTCAATGATGATTGGAACTGATTTTAATCCAGGTGTTAAAGGAGTTGGACCTAAAATAGCTCTTAAGAAAGTTATTGAGTTTAAAACATTTGGTCAACTGTCTAAAGAATATGAACTTCCAGAAGAAGTATATGAGTTTTTTTTGAATCCACCTCATGAAGATATTAAGATAGCGTCTAAAGAAATGAATGAAGATAAGATAGTTAAATTTATGGTTGATGAGCATGAATTTTCTCAAGAGCGAATTGATAATGTGATTAAGAGATTAAAGATGAATAAACCATCATCTAGTTCTCTAAGTAAGTGGTTGAAATAAATATTTTATCTTTTATGCTTTTTACGAGTACGTTTTTTTAATTTAATCTTTTTTGTTTTAAAGTAAATAGCAACTCCAATTCCTATAAATGCTATTAAAATTGAAATAATTATTAATCTTCCTTCATTAAGAAATCCTACACCAGTTTGTTGTATACCAACAATGTCTTCTGCTTTAAACAATAATATTTCTGCTTGAGCAAGTTGTGCATATGCTTCAAAATATTCTCCAGCTCCGATATATGAATCTGCTTTAATAAGTAAACCTGTAATCTCGCTTAATAGTCCTTCAACTTCAGCTGTGTTTTTTTCAGGTAATTTTGTTTCTTCATATGCCTGTGTTATTGTATTCATCCAAGTTGAGTAACTAACATAATTTGAAGCTATTTTTATTTTTGTATCTTCAGAAGGCATTATTTTAATTTCTGCTTCAGCTTCTTCTTCTGTCTGATCATTTAGTGCTTTGAATGTAATTGTATATGTTTTAGGTTCTGCTGTTGTAGGAACTTTGATTTGAATAGTATATTCTTTTTCTGCTTTTTTGGCAATGTCTTGTTCTGATGTTTCAATTACATACCATGATGACGGTATTCCCTCTATTGCTAATTTTACATTGTTCTCTTGAATACTACCTATATTTTTTATAGATACTGTTTTTGTAATATCTTTTCCTTGTTCGACTGTAAACGAATCAGCTCCTGTTAATTCTAATTTATGTGTGATTGAATTTAATATTCCCCCGCCCATTCCAGATCCTCCACCAACACTAGCAGATGATGGTACTAAAGATATTGTTATTGGTAGTATTGTAGAAGTTGTATTAATTTTACTTGTATTTATTGTAAACCACGTTTCTGTAGTATTCCTAGTATAATAACTATTGTTTCCGTAAAAAACTATATTGTATGTTCCATCAGTTAAATTATTTAGAGGAGCTGTCCATAAAATTAGAGACTCATTTACTAATGTTATATTATTTGCTCCATTCAAAGAGTATTTTGCTGATAATAATGTTTGGTTTGTAATTATAGTTGCATTTATTGAAGTTGTAGTATATGTTGTATTAGCAGGACTCCACACTGTTAATGCGGGGATAGTTACATTTGCCGTATTGTCAGTAGTTACATTTGTCGTATTATTGACTATATCAATTATATCAATATATGTTATGTTTAGATTAACATAATCAATTAAAAGCCAGCTGTTATCTTTTTTACCGTTGACATAATCTAATTCGAAGCGTATTTTTATTTCATTTGTTATAGGATTAATAAAGTCGGGCAAGTTGCCATCTGCATTATAATAATCAGTTATTTCATTGTTATTATCGTCAACTCTAAGATTTCCAATATCTAACCAAGTTTCTGCAGTTACATTGTATATTTCAACATTTTGATCTCCTTGTTGAGTACCTTCAATAGGGCGGTCTTCATTACATTCTGGGTTATTATCATTATTACCACTATGACAATAGTCTATTGAAAAGTTAAGATTTGTAATTGAGCTATAGTTTGTTATTTCTAAAACAGTTAAATTAAAATTTAATTCAGCATATGCTGTTATATCATAATTTTTATTATTACTTCCAAAATACCAATAACTTTCATCAGTTGTGTTTTGAGTATCAATATATGATCCTCCACTATCACTGTAATTTCCTATAAGCGTTCCATCGGTTCCTTCCTTTATTATTGCTCCTGTTATTCCAGAACCAAACATTATGGTAGTGATTAATATTAAGATTGATAGAGTAATGATTGTTTTATTTTTCATATTATATCTCTTTTTTTTGCAAATTTTATAGACCCTATTAAATAATATGTAAAAGAAAGCATATAAATAATTCTACAACATAGAATATAGCAGTGTTATTATGCAAAACCTAATTAAAAACGCACCAGAGTTAAAAGAACTAGTAACTTTTGTTCCAAATAAGATTGAACCTATACATAATTGGTATTATTATAAAGAAGGGTTTTCAAAGAAGTTTGTAGAATGGTGTATTGATAAATTTGGTATTACGAACAAGCACGTGGTTCTTGATCAATTTTGTGGAGTAGGAACAACTCCTTTGACTTGCAAACAACATGGAATAAAATCAATAGGATTTGATTGTTCACCTCTTTGTACATTTGTTTCAAGAGTTAAGACAACTGATTATGATCTTGAGGAGTTAGAAGAGGTAAAGAATGAAGTTTTAAGTTGGAGTCCAGAAAAATCAGATGTTCCTAATAACAACTGGTTAAAAATCGCGTTTAATAAAAAAGTTCTTGAAGATATAATTTCTTATAAAAAAAGATTGTTTTCAATGAAAA
Source organism: Nanobdellota archaeon (assembly GCA_018901655.1). Taxonomy (GTDB): domain Archaea; phylum Aenigmatarchaeota; class Aenigmatarchaeia; order Aenigmatarchaeales; family Aenigmatarchaeaceae; genus JAHIEG01. Next base: position 26,560 of record JAHIEG010000003.1, on the reverse strand, counting down.
ATGAAGATACTAGAAATTTTATGATACTAGCTTTAATGAATGCTTCAATGATGTCTTCTTATGTTGAGAAAGATGGAGCGTTTCTTAAAGTAAAAAAGAAACATGTTCCACCTCTTAAGAAAGCTTTTGATTATAGTGTGAAAAAAATGTTTAAAGAATATAGTAAATCGAATATTCCAAATACAGAAGTTAGAATAGATGTATGTGATGCAAGAGATTTAGATCTAAAAGACAAGTCAGTTGATTTTATAATTACTTCACCACCGTACCTTAATAAAATTGAATATACTCAAATCTATCGAACAGAATATGCTTTATTTTTTGATCAACCTAAAACAAGAATACATTCAGCAATAGAGAATGAAGAAGAACATTATTTTAATGATATGAGAAAAGTTATAGAAGAGATGAAAAGAGTTTGTAAAGGAAAAGTAGCTGTTGTAATTGGTGGTGGTTGTTTTCCAGACCGAGTTGTTGAAGTTGATCGATCTTTTGCTAGACTTGCTGAACAAGTTGGTTGGAAAGTTGATGATATTTTAGTTGCAAGAAATTCTTGGTGTACTAGATCTAAAGTAATGAAAGTTGCTAGAATGAGAGAAAGTGTTATTCTTTTGTCTTCGGAATAGCATATTTTGGAACAATTCCTAACTTAATATATTTATTTTGTATTTTTTTAGGTAGATATTTGAAATCTTTAATTCTTTTACGACACGATTTATTTTTGCACTTGCAATCCATTTCCCAGTCATCTTCATTCATAGTTGTAGAGTAGTCCCAAGTTATTTCTTCACCCGTTTTAATATTTTTTATGGCGATTAGGATAATACTTTTATTTGTTATTTTAAGTCCAGAATTAGGATTACATGAATGATTAATAAAATCATCAAAACTGTTGGAAGGGCCCACGTATTTGTATCTTCCTATTTGAACATATCGATCATCTTGTGGAGAATTAATTTCTGGGATATCAGAGGTTTTAATTATTTTTCCTTTAAATTCAATAATCTTTTCATCTTTTTTGAAATTGCTTTTAGCAAAAACAGATTTTCCAAGCCTGCCTCGCTTAATAATTAATTTAGATATCATTCTTCTTTCTTCTCCTTAAATCCATATTTTCCTAACAAAGGAACAAAGTTAAAGAAGCCAATAGAAGCTCTATCAAACTTAGTTTTGTTTTTTTTAGTTATGCTAATCATTTCTTGAGAATAAGAATCTCCATATGGAATAACCATTTTACCACCGACTTTCAATTGATCTAAAAGTGGTTTAGGAACTTCTGGTGAAGCTGCTGTAACCATTATTTTGTCAAATGGTGCATATTTTTTAAGACCTTTAGAGCCATCTCCTTTTATTATTTTAAGATTTTTTATTTCTGGAAATTGTTCTAAATTTGATTTAGCAAATTTTACAAGTTCAGGAATGTGTTCAACAGAATAAACGTTTTTCTTTGTTAGTTTAGCTAATATGGCTCCTTGCCATCCAGACCCTGTTCCAATTTCTAAAATCTTATCAGTTTTTTTTACGTCCAATGCTTCTGTCATTATTACAACTGTTGCTGGTTGTGAAATTGTTTGTCTCTTACCAATGTCTAATGGTGTGTTTTCATATGCAAATCTTTTTACATTTGCTGGAACAAACTTTTCTCTAGGAAGTTCTAATAGAGCTTGTTCTATTTCTTTGGACTTTAGGTGTCCATCTTTCTTCATTTTCCATATAAGCTGTCGATTTTGATAAGACATAACTATAATATATAACCTCAGTATATTTATTATATGGCATTGGTCCAATTAATTAAGGATATTAAGTCTATGAAGTACCAAGGAGCTAATCAAATTGCAATAGCTTCTTTGAAGTATTTGAAAAAGACCAAGTTAAAGAATTTTAACACGGTTTCTAATCAGCTAAGAAAGGCAAGACCAACAGCTGTTGTTCTACACAATTGTTTAAATATATTAAGTAAGGATAGGACGGAGAAAATGATTGATACATTGCTTGTAAGATTACAAAGTTCAAGAATAGAGATAGGTAAGAGGGGTTCTAAGTTAATAAAAAATAAGTTTAAAATAATGACACACTGTCATTCTGGTGATGCTTTATCAATAATTAAGGAAGCTCACAAAGCTGGAAAGCGGTTTGAAGTTTATGCTACAGAGACAGAACCAAAACATCAAGGAATAATTACAGCTAAAGAACTTCATAAACTAGGTATTAAGGTTACAGTGATTGAAGATCCAGCTGCTGCTTATTTTATGAAAGATATGGATTGTGTTATTGTTGGAACAGATTCGTTTAGAAAAGAAGGAATTATTAATAAAATAGGAACATTTGATTTAGCTATTCTAGCTAAGAAGTTTGGGAAACCATTTTATGTTGCTGGAAATACTTTGAAGTTAGATAATAGAAAGAAGTTTATTATAGAGGAAAGACCAGTTAAAGAAGTTTATGCTGGTAAGTTAAAAGGAATTAAGATTAGAAATCCAGCGTTTGATATTACGTCTTGGGATTTGATTACAAGAGTTGTAACAGAGAAAGGTATTATGACACCTGTTAATGTAAAAAGACTTCTGCAGTAACTTTATAAATTATGAAAACAACTTCATTTATATGAAAACAACTTCACATATATGGAACAATGAGACAGCATTTAAGCTAGTAGAAGTTTTTCTTAAAAATCCGACCAAAGAAATGTATGAATCTGAAGTTAGAAAGATGTCAGGCCTGAGCCTTGGTTCTGCGAACAAATACATGAAAGAGATTGTTAAAGAAGATATTGTAGTCTGGACAAAGAGAGGGAAAATGAATTTTTACAGATTAAACAGAGACAGTCAGATTGTGAAGCATATAAAGAAAACATACAGCCTTTCTCTGGATATGGTTAAGGAACTAATACTTGTCGGGAAAAATTTAAGCATGAAAATATATTTATTTGGATCTGTTGCGAGAGGAGAAGATACTGAGGATAGTGACTGGGATTTATTAATAATCGGCGACAAAGATATTAATAGCGTTGAATCTGAAATGCTTAGGATAAAAAGAAAGTTTAATGCAAATTTAAAATATTTGATATTCAAGCAAAGTGGTTGGATAAAAATGTCAAAGACTGATCCGGCGTTTTACGAGAGAGTAGAAAAAGATAAAATAGAGATGATATGATGGATATAAAAGAATGCCTTGAAAAGAGATATCTAGAAAAGATAAAAATTGATGAGAAGCTCGTTTTCAAAGAGATAAAGGAAGCTGAAAGCGATTTAGATAAAGCCAAGAATGATCTTGAAGACAATGATTTCAAATGGTCGATAATCAAAGCTTATTATTCTATGTTTCACGCTGGTAAAGCTGTTCTCTTCGCTTTAGGATATAAGGAAAGAAAGCATGTGGCTGTGCAGATAGTTCTTGAAGATTTGTCAAAGCAAGGAAAACTTGAAAGCATATACACGCAGTATTTATCGTCTGGCGAGGAATGTAGAGAAGGAGCAGATTACAGATACACTTATTCAGAAGAGATTGCCAATGAGATGATTGAGAATGCTGAAAAGTTTTTAAAGCGGATAAAAGAATTATTAAAGAGGTTAATTAAATGAATTGGAAAGAATTTTTGAAACCACATTGGAAGAAAATAATTTTAGCCATAATTATTTTATCTGTATTACCATTTCCATTTTATAATGTAATTGCTTGTGATACTGCAAAAGTAGTTGGCTCTTGTCCACAATCTGGTTGGACACTTCAACCATTTTTGCTACCAATTATGTTAATTCATTTTGAATTTGAACTTGAATTTTTTATTTATTTAATATTATTTGTAGCCACGTCTTATTTAATTTCGTGTTTAATAATTAGTAAGGTGAGGAAGAAATGAGTTATCAAAAATACATTAATTTAAAATATAAACCGAGTAAGGATGATTTAATTTGTACTTTCAAAATCACACCAGGCAAAGGAGTTTCAAAGCTTAGAGCAATTGGAGCTGTTGCAGCTGAGTCAAGTACTGGTACCTGGACTGCTCTTTCAACAATGGATGAAAAGAAAATGTTAAAAATTGGTGCAAAAGTTTTTGAGATAAAAGGAAAATATGTTAAGATTGCTTATCCTTATGATTTATTTGAACTAGGAAACATGCCACAAATTTTATCGAGCATTGCTGGAAATATTTTCAATATGAAAGAAGTGAAGACGTTAAGGCTTGAAGATGTTAAGTGGCCAGATAAAATTATTAAGTCATTCAAAGGTCCAAAGTTTGGAATAAAAGGAGTTAGAAAAATAGTTGGAGTAAAAACTAGACCATTGGTTGGGACAATTGTTAAACCAAAACTTGGATTAAATGAAGTTCAACATGCTAAAGTAGCTTACGAAGCATGGAAAGGTGGAATTGATATTGTAAAGGATGATGAGAATTTAACTAGTCAACCGTTTAATAAATTTGAAAAACGAGTTGTTGAAACTTTAAAACATAGAAAACTTGCAGAAAAAATAACTGGTGAGAAAAAAATATACATGCCTAATGTTACAGCAGAAACAAATGAAATGATTAAGAGAGCTAAGTTTGTAAAAAAGAATGGTGGGAGATATGTTATGGTTGATATACTTACAGTTGGTTGGTCTGGAGTTCAAACATTAAGAAATGCTAATCTTGGTTTAGTTATTCATGCTCACAGAGCAATGCATGGAGCTTTAACTAGAAATAAAGAACACGGAATATCAATGTTAGTTATTGCAGACATAGCAAGACTAATTGGTGTTGATCAGATTCATATTGGAACAGCAGTTGGTAAGATGGAAGAGACGCCAGAAGAAGTTATTGAAATTAAAAATAGTATAACGTCTGGTAAAATGAAATCAGTATTTCCAGTATGTTCAGGAGGTTTACATCCAGGACATGTAGAACAATTAGTAAAAATGTTAGGAAAAGATATTATTATTCAAGCTGGTGGTGGAATTCATGGACATCCACTTGGAACTAAAGATGGTGCAATGGCAATGAGACAAGCTGTTGATGCAGTTATGAAAGGGATTCCGGTTAAAAAATATGCTGAAAAAAATTTAGAATTGAAATTAGCTTTAAATAAATGGAAATAATTAAACAGTTGTAGAATATCTTCCATAATATCTATGTCCACTTTTAGCTTCTTCAACAATAGTTTTTCCAATACGCCTTGTTAAGGACAATGTGTATTCATCTTTTTTTGTATTTGGAACATCTTTTCTATGAGTTGGGTCATCATACCAATTAACTTTGTATGCTACACCTAATGGAATGGTTTTCATACCCAACATTGTGCATGCTTTCATTAAATTTGGCGAAACAGAATCACCTTCTTTACTACAGTTTATGAATGCACACCATCTTCCGTACAATCTTTGTTTGTACTGTGCTTTTGGATCCTTTGCATATTTTATTGAGTTCTTAAGATTTTTTCCATCTCCCCATAGACTTTCAACTCCACCGTCTAATGCGCACATTCTACTAAACATTGCTTGAAATAAAGCTGGTCTTCCATAATAGTTTGTAGATGTTGCAAATATTATTCCATCTGCTTTTCTCATTGCTTCATAAACTAACCACATGTCATCTCTTTTTGCAAAACGTCCATGATCGTGATATATTTCAAAGAAAGTCTTTTTGTCTAGATGATCATATGCGTGTTCTATTGGTAGAACTTTATTTTTATCAATGAAGAAATGGTCTTCTTTATTTTTGTAACAATCACACATGTTAATTTTTTCATTAAATCTGCATTGAGCAGGACAAGTTGAATAACATTCTTTACATGCTCCTATTTGAAGATCTCTTAGATCTATTAATTGTGTTTTTGCACCAGCCTTTTCAGCTTCTCTTAGAGCCAGTTTAAGTAACCATAAACTTGCTGGATCTTCTGCTGCACAATCATATTGGCTTCTTTTTCCAGAAGAAATACCTAATATTCTTATTGGTCCTGTTAATTTGTTATTTTTTTCTATTTTATGACCTTTAGGAAACCCTCGTAACATAATGAATATTATGCGATACTGGTATATATTGTTTTATATATCTGTTAACAAATAATTGTATTATGAAGCTTCCTAAATTAGATAAGAGTGAAAAAATAGCAATTGCATTTGCTTTAATATTTTTAATCTTAGTAGCAATACCAGTTTATAGAGACAAAGGAGATTGTGAAGTTGCAAGACCAGGATATGAATGTGCTTCAGCTCAAGAAGTTATGATTGAGAACTGCAATTATTGGAGTAAGTATAATTGTGATACAAGTGCTGATAATAGTTTAGTTCAAGTCGAATGGTATATTGATAATCTTTGTGATATTCATAATAGATATAATAAAAACGATGTAGATTGTTCTAATCTTAAAACAGCTTGTAATCAGATTTCAGGACAAAGTTTGTGTTAGGTGAATAAATGAAATTAACTGCGATGCCAATTGATTTTGAAACTGGTGGAAAACCAATTGTAATTCTAAATAAAGAAGATGCGGAGTCTTTAGGTTTACATAGTTCTGATCGAGTTAGATTAAAACATAATGGAAATCAAATAATAGCAATAGTAGATATTACAACAAAGTTTGCTACTTCAGGACACGCGGTTATAAATAATGAAGTTGTTTTAAAACTTAAAACAAAGGTTGGAGAAAAAATTGATGTTGAACCAGCAGGTGCACCAGAATCAGTTATGTTTGTTAGAGAAAAAATAAGAGGAGGAAGACTAACACATGAAAAATCAAGAGCAATAATAGAAGATGTGGTTGAAAAACATCTTTCTGATATAGAGTTAAGTGCATTTGTAACAGCTCTTAATGTTTATGGAATGTCAATGCATGAAATAGAAGGAATTACTAGAGCAATGATTGCAACTGGGAAGACAATAAAATTACCAGGTAAGATAGTAGATAAACATGGAGTTGGAGGATGTGCCGGTGATACAACTTCAATGGTTTTAGTTCCAACAATAGCAGCATCTGGTTTAACTATTCCAAAAACAAGTTCAAGAGCAATAACTTCTCCAGCTGGAACAGCAGATAAGATGGAAGTTCTTGCTCCAGTTGAATTGCAATTAGTAGATATTAAGAGAGTAATTAGAAAAACAAATGCTTGTTTAGTTTGGGGTGGAACTTTAGAATTAGCTCCAGCAGATGATGCTTTTATTAAAATAGAATATCCTTTAGGTATTGATCCATTATTATTACCATCTATTATGTCTAAGAAAAAAGCAATGGGTTCAAAATACCTTGTGATTGACATTCCAATTGGAAGAGGAGCTAAAGTTAAAACAGTTGGTTCTGCAGTTATACTTGCAAATGATTTTATTGAGCTTGGTAAAAGATTAAAAATAGATGTTGCGTGTGGAGTTACATATGGAGAACAACCACTTGGTCAAGGAATAGGTCCAGCGCTTGAAGCAAGGGAAGCATTACTTACTTTACAAGGTAAGGGTCCACCTGATGTAGTTGAAAAAGTAACATATCTTGGAGGAATATTATTTGAAATGGTTGGAAAAAATAATGTTGATGGAAAGAAATATGCAATGAGATTATTGAAATCGGGCAAAGCTCACAAAAAGATGCTTCAAATAATTGAAGCACAAGGTGGTAATCCAAAAGTAAGATTAAGCGATTTACCTATTGGAAAAAATAGCGTTGATGTTTTAGCAGATAAGACTGGAAAAGTATTGTGGGTTAAGAATGGTGAAGTTGCAACAATTGCAAGAGAAGCAGGAGCACCAAAAGACAAAGGAGCTGGAATGTTTTTGTATAAAAAAGTTGGAGATTCTGTAAAGAAAGGAGATAAATTGTTTACAATTTATTCTGATAATGTTCATAAATTAAATTCTGCATTAAAGTTAGCAAAGCAATATGAACCAACAGTTGTTGCAAAGAGACTTGAAGATAAAATGCTGCTGGAGAAAGTTCCTGAAAAAATACACCATAAAAAATTGTTTATGCTGGAAAGATAAGGATTTAAACCTTCTTTACTAACTATTAGTATGAGAAAAATATTACCTATATTTGTATTGGTATTAATCATATTTGTAAGTGGGTGTACTGGTGATAATGCAACAGGAAATGTTATTCTAGAAGATGAAAATAAGATAGATATAACCTATAAGGATGGAACATGTAGACAAGATACAGATTGTTTAATTGCTCATTGTGGAGAGACTGAAGATTATTATTGTATGAATAGTATACAAGTTGAAACACAAATGAAATGTTATCAGTATAAAACAAAAATGGTAGCTGAAAAAGACTATGAAATTTGTGGATGTGTACAAGGAATCTGTTCTACTCAATAATTATATACTAAGGATGTTTATTCTATATATGAAAAAGATACTGTTTGTTATTCTTGATGGAGCAGGCGATGGTCTTAGAAAAGGAACATCTTTAGAAGTTGCACATAAGCCAATATTAAATGAGTATACTAAGTTAGGATTTGCTGGGCTTCTTGAAAATACTTCTGGTAAACATCCTGATTCTGGAACATCAATATTTCAACTTTTAGGTTATCCACTTGTAGATTATCCAGGAAGAGGTTATCTTGATGCTATGGGGATTGGACTTCTTCCAAAACCACACACATTGTATATGAGAGCAAACTTTGCAACAGTTAAGAAAGAAGTAAAAGAAGTAGCTAGGGGTCAGTTTAAACCAGTGTATATTGTAACTGATAGAAGAGCTGGTAGAGATGAAACAGGACTTAAAGAAATTGCAAATGATATTTCTGAAATAAATATTGAAGGTTTTAATGTTAAGTTTTACAAATCACTTGCTCATCGTGGAATATTAACAATAAGTAATTATAATGTATCAAAAGATATCACTGGCACAGATGCTGGACAAGTTGAAAATGATTTATCAGAGATAACGGCGATTAAAGGAGATACTAATTCTCACAAGACTGCAGCGATTTTAAATAAGTGGTTAGATCAAGTTGCAAAATTACTTGAAGAACATTTGGTAAATAAAAACAGAAAAATACCTGCTAATTATATTTTACTTAGAGGACCAAGTTTTTATAATATTGAAAAGACGTTTAAAGAAAAGCACGGATTAGTTGGTGCAATAATTGCTAAGTCTCCTGTAGTAAGAGGAATAGGAAAACATTTTGAAATGGATGTTATTGATGTAGTTGGTGCAACAGGAACAATGCAAACAGATCTTAAAGCAAAAACTTTAGCAGCTTTAGAAGCATTAAGAGATCATGATTTTGTTGTTCTTCATATTTTAGCACCAGATATTGCAGGACATGATATGGTTGTAAGAACAAAAGCTGGTATTATTGAAAAAATAGATAATGAAGTTTTTGGACGGATTAAAGAATATGTTGATTTTGATAAAACTATTTTATGTGTAACTTCAGATCATATTACTTCTGTGTTTAGTGGAAATCACGAAGGTGGTAAGTTTCCTTTTATGATTTATACAAATGGTATTGAATCAAATAATCTAGATGGTTATTATGAAATGGTTTGTAAAAAAGGACCAATGATTGATATTTCTGAGTGGATGGAATTGATTATGAAGTATAGATAAATATTTTTGGTTAGTTTTTGACCTAACATAATAGTAAGTTATATAAATATTCAAATGACATTTTAATTATGAGAACATCAAATCTATTGGTTTGTTTCATGGTAGCAACAATTATGATATCATTGAGTTCAGCAACTGTGTTTGCACAGGAAGATGTCTGTATAAAGGAAAATATTGAAAGTTTCACATTTGTAGATTTCAGCGAAGCTTGGGGAACAATGCCATATGATCATTATGTTTGCACAGCTACATATGAACTTGAGTGGTCAGCGGCTCAAGCTGGTTATGTCAGATATGGCGTACTTGTTAAGCAAGTGTCAACAAAAGCAGATGCTAAAGACTTGTTCAATGCCCATGTAGGCACAGATGGCAGTTTTTCCGGTATAACGTATAGAATATATAATGATACAGCACAGCACATCGCATGGTACTCAAACAATAATTATATTCAGATGACATGGAGTTTGGATTCTCCTGGTCCAGAATCTATTATTATTAAATATGGAACAAAGTATCCAAGTAGTGTTGGAGAACCAGTACAGACCACGTCCTGTACAGATTCTGATGGCGGTTTAGACTGGTATACGGCGGGTAAAATTACTGGTGTTTCCAGAGAATCTGGCGTATATGGAACGTGGGGAGATCATTGTTGCGATCCAAACGTTCCTGATGAATGTTTTTATGGTGAAACAAATTGGTTAATTGAATATGCCTGTACTTATGACAGTAGTGGCAATAGTTATGCTGATCCATATCCTTCGCATAAATGTGAATATGGATGTCAGAATGGAATTTGTTTAGAAGGAGAACCGCTATGCCAAGATATAAAGTGCCCTACCGAATTTACATGTAAACGAAATGCTTACCATGTTTGTTATAAATATAATGGTTATGGTTCATGTTCTTCAGAAGAGATAGACGGACAATGTGAAAGCCAAGAATATTATTTATCTCCAATAGTAGAATATTTACCAATATTTAATGAAAATAAAATAATGATTACTGAAATAGATCATGATAATAGCAGAGTGAAGGTAACATTTGTTCAATCAAGTGGAATAGTTATAAAAGAAGATTGGATCTACAAGTACAATCCATATACTAATAGAGAACCATATTGGATTTCATTTAACACTGAACGTGTTGCAATTACTATAATAGAAATTTCATCTGCAGTTTCACATGGCGTTGTAGCTGCAAATAGGGTAACCGTGTTAGCAGAAAAAATTATAACAGAAGAGATAACCCAACCAATTTTAAATGCAACGGCAATCTGCGAAGACGGACCGTGCATTTACGGAATATATGTAACATTAGGAGAAATGTTTAAATTACAAGAAACACAGCCAGTTAAAATCATAGATTATTTAGACAGCAATAATAATCCTCTTAAAATAACTTTTGCTAATGTTCAGAAACCAAACAATGCAATAACATTAAGATTAGATTTTAATAATGAAAATATATATATGGAACCAACGGTTGGAGAATCTATGGAATTCTTCGGTGCAAATATAAAATTCGTGTCAATAGATGACAGTTGGAAATATGCTACAATAGAAGTAAATGCCGATCAGACATCTGCCGGCAAAGCTGGAGCACGAATAGCTGTACAGACCACTATTACAAAAGCAGTATCAACATTAGAAACAGTTAAGATCAAAGCATCTGAACAGACAGCAGGAATATCAAATGCCCAGGAAAAAATATTAGAAGTTAATACAGAAACAGATAGTTTTGAAAAAGAAATCAATCAAAGAGGAATTGGCTATAAATTTAAATGGTTCTTTGGAATGGTTGTAGAACAGGAAAAACAAGATGTTGAATTTTTAAAAAGTCAGGAACAAAAATTAATAAAAACAGCAGATTTATTATTAGAGATTTCTGAACAAGTTGAAGAGCCAGCTAAATCTATTTTAGTAGAACAGTCTGAATCATTGAAAGAGCAAGCACAAGAAATATTAGAAAAAGCTGAAAGTAAAGAAAAAAGTGCAAGAGGATTCTTAAGTTGGTTTGGATTAAAATAATTTATTTTTCTATTCTCATTCTAGTTTGAAATGCTAACTTTATATAGCATCTAAGCAGACATCCAAGCAGACCTTCTCACAAAGACGACTAGATAGAAAAACTCAGGCACCTAAAAATTAGACAATAATAATATAATAAATTTCACAATAACGTAACCTTTAAATAGTTTCATAGATGAATATTTTTTACCTTAAGACATACAGGTAACAGAAACTATTTTTAATCAATGAACATATGTTCTTGATGACCAACAACTACTACCTAGGTATGTTTAGCTATGTGATTGCAAACGTCGGGCGAGTTTAATTACGATGAAAGACCCACGGGGTATATGATAGCGTTTGAGGAACGTGCACATCCCAACTTGGCAGTTGAGGGTGGAAGGGTTGAACATAAGCAATGATTATTGTGAACACCTTATGACCAAAATATGATTAAGTAGTAAAATTGAGCTTATATTTTATGATACCAGTAGAAGAATAGAGAATAGGTCTGTTCTATACACTATACCAACTGGTGGATAACTTGGTTCCAAACACTGATGAAGGACGTAGCAAGTTGCGATAAGTCCTGGCGAGGCACAAGCGGCCATTGAACTAGGAATTTCCGAATGCGACATCGTGTTATTTTCGAATAACATTCCGAAAGGAAGAATAACCCACTGAATTGAAGCATCTTAGTAAGTGGAGGAAAAGAAAGCAAATGCGATTGGGTAAGTAAAGGCGATCGAAAACCCAACAGGGCAAATCGAATCCTCTCCGAAAGGAAGAGGAGATGTGATGTCTGGGTACAACTTCGTTAGTTTATTAGAAATCTGCTGGAACGCAGTACCGTAGAGGGTGATAGTCCCGTATAAGAAAACTAAAAAGTTGATTCCAGTCAAAGAGTACCATTCCTTGGATATGGAGTGGGAATATGGGAGGCATCAACTCCTAACCCTAAATATGTTTGGAGTCCGATAGTGAATAAGTAAGGTGACTGAACGTTGAAAAGTATTTCTAACCGAAGGTTAAAAGATCTTGAAACCAGTTGGAACTAGTCTTTCATGGCATGAAAGGTGTCTTCTCGAAGGAAAACCTCGTGAGGGGTGTGTACGAGAGAAGACTTACAGTGTCATGATTTCCGTTTCGAAATTAGTTTAAGTGTTGACAACCCAATTTCTTAGTTTTCACACTGATAGTGAAAATGAATTTAGTAATTTTATAATTTTAATAAATTGATTGGATTTAAACATCCAATGAAGGTTAAGAAGTTGGCAACATTTTTCTAACGAGATACACGGGGCAGGGAGTTTATTTCTGTGGCAAGGGTAACCTGTTAAGCGGGGTACCCTAAGCGAAAGCGACAAGCGCGTAGCTTCGGCATGGCGCGTCCTCTGAAAGGGGGAGTAGTCACAGGGATAGTACCAGAAAGGAGGTGATCTATACCTGGATAGGATGAAGCGTGGCGAAAGCCGCGTGGAGGTCCGCTATCGTTGTTGCTTCTAAGCACTCGAGTGATCTGGGCATAGGGGTGAAAAGCCAATCGAACCTCCTGATAGCTGGTTCCTTCAGAAATGTGTCTTAGCACAGCCTCATCTGAGATAGTTGGCGGGGTAAAGCACTGATTGGGAAATTAAGGAAAGAAATTTCCAGTTTCGCTGTCAAACTAATAATCTGTCAACATCGTAGAAGATGGGAGTGAGAGTACCGGGGTAAGCTTGGTGCTCAAAAGGGGAACAACCCAGAGTAAGGTTAAGGTCCCAAATTCTCAATTAAGTCAAGAAAGTGGTAGTAATCCAAAAACAGGCGGGCGGTAGGCTTAGAAGCAGCCATCCGATAATCAACGCGTAACAGCGGACCGTTCGAGGATTATTGCGCTGAAGATGGACGGGTGTAAATTGAGAACCGATACCTTACAAATAGAAATATATTAGGTATGAAGGTGTTCTGCATGGGCAGAAGTATCTACGTAAGTAGATATGGACCGTGCAGAAATAAGAATCCTGCTGGTAGTAACAGCAAAGTCAGGTTAGAACCCTGACCGCCTGAAAGGCAAGGTTTTCTCGGCAATGACTATCAGCCGAGAGTTAGTTGATCCTAACCCAACCCTTAACTGAAGTTGGGGAAAGGGAAACCGGTTAATATTCCGGTACCACAGACATACGTGTGGCAACACAAGTCCTATTACAGACACTTTAGAGATAGCTTAACGTAAGCTAAGCATTGAAATCCAGGGAGTTCTGTCAAAGAGAGAACTGGACGAAGGTGTGAATGGTTTTCCTGTATAGGAGAATTTAAGCAATTCCTAGAGTCCGTGAAAATGTAATGGAAAGGATTGTCTGTGATCATACTCAGAACCGACACAGGTGACCCTTGCTGAAAAGGCAATGGCGTGTCAGGTAATGCCACTTTAGGGAATTCGGCAATATTGGCCCTGTATCTTAGGTATAAGGGGTGTCTATGTAGAAGTACATAGATCGCAGTAACCAGAGGAAAGCGACTGTTTAACAAAAACGTAGCTGGCTGCTAATGAGAAATCATTTGTATAGCCAGTGAGGCCTGCTCAGTGCGAGTGTGTTAAAACTGGTTTCAACCGGTCCAAGCCCTCGTAAACAGCGGCGGTAACTCTGACCGTCTTAAGGTAGCGTAATCCCTTGTCGTTTAATTGACGACCCGCATGAATGGCTTAACGACTTTCCTGCTGTCCCAAGGTGGTGCCTGGCGAACCTGCTATTGTGGTGCATAGGCCACAGACCCTCAGAGGGAATTGGAATAAGTATTAGATATTCAATTTCAGCTTTCTTATTCTCTTTTTTTAACGAGTTAAGAAAAGTAGATAAGGAAGCTTCCCTAAATTAGACCATGAAAAGTAAAACTTTTTATCAAATAGCTTTTAGTCAATATGACAAGAAAATAAATGTTAAAATACCAAAACTGAATAATAAACTTCTTGCATATGAAATAGGAGTTCATTTGGGAGATGGATCAATGCAAATAGTTCCTAAGAAAACACACTCAGTTAGATACTGGGGAGATTCAAATGAGGATTGGTTATTTGTATCAGAAGTACTTCCAAAAATTATTAAAGAACTCTATAATAAAAATGTTATTGCAAGAAAGTGCAATGATTCGAACAAGTGTGTTCTTTCAGTTTGTTCAAAAGCGATTGCAACATTTAAGAGAGATATAATTGGTTTACCAGCTGGAAATAAGAAACAAATTAAAGGTTTACCAAAATTTGTAAAAAAGAATAGAAACCTCCTAATAAATTGTTTAAGAGGTATTGGAGATACTGATTTTGGTTTATACTTTCATAGAGATGGAACTCCTGGATTAGCTTGTATAATGAGTAATAAAGATTTAATTGAAGATATTGGTCAAGAAATTAGAAATTTAGGGATTGACGCGAAAATTAAATTTGATATAATAAGAATGCGAAAAGGTAAACAAAATATTGAACATCATGTTAAAATATATTGTAAGAAAAATCTTGAAAAATGGATGAAAATTATAAGTTTTGAGAATCCTAAACATTTAACAAAATATTTGTGCTGGAAACATCTTAATTTTTCTAAAAACAGAACAACTGTTAAACAAAGAACAATTATGCTTGAAGAAGCTGGTATTTTTCCAACCTCATAGAGAAGACCCCGTGGAGCTCTGCGGCAGCCTGTCGTTGTTATACGGTAATGGTTGCATAGCGTAAGTAGGAGCTGCTACGCTAACAGTTCCGGCTGTTAGATAGGCAACAATGTAACACTACTCTTCCATGACTGCATAACTAACCTCGACTCGGGGGACACCGATTGGTGGGCCGCTCGGCTGGGGCGGTACGCCCATGACAGGATATCATGGGTGCTCAAAGTTGATCTCAGTCCGGTCAGAAATCGGACGTAGAGTGCAAGCGCAAAAGATCGATTGACTGGATTTTTAAAAGTATGGAATCCAGATGCGAAAGCATGAGCTAGCGAAACGCCGAGCTGTTCTTGATGGATATCGGTGACTTCAGAAAAGCTACCCCGGGGATAATGGAGTCGTGGCGGGCGAGAGTTCCTAATTGAGCCTTAAGTTGGCAAAACGAGAGGTGCAATGAGCAAATCGACATATAATTCGGGTTTTTTAATTCCTACTAAAGCTGGTAATGATCGTAATCATGTCGATTAAGAGAATCAGTTTTGTTTAGATGTAGCTATTGTTAATAGTTGCATATAATAAATGTAGGTATACCTATTTTATACGAGATCCCGCGCATTGCTTCTCCGCTGTCGGCTTCCCCCCTCCTGGCTGCGCAGCAGCAGCCAAGGGTACAGGTGTTCACTGGTTAAAGGGGGACATTAGCTGGGTTCAGTACGTCGTGATTCAGACGTGAAGGGTTTTCATAGTTTTCCGTATCTCAGATGATCTATGGAGAAATAGCTATGGCTATCAATGATAATAGATTACCAGGTACGGTACATTTTGGTAATGATTGGACCGCCCCAATGCGATTCCTGAAACTTATTTAGTTTCGCGAGCGGAGTAGCTTATGAACCAACCTCTAAAAGTATTCGTTGCAATGACTAGACCTCAGACTGTCTAAACGAGCAACAATGAAAACTTCCCTTTACACTGGACGACATAGACAGTACGGTTTATATCTTCTGAGGGTGTCCAGTTACCTGACCCGAAGAATGTGCAAGTACGAAAGGAACGCCCATTCGTGGCCTCTGGTCTACCAGTTATCTTTTGGTAATGCTGGTCAGCTACGCCATGATCTTTAAGAGCTGAAGGCATCTAAGCTCGAAATGACTGGGGAAAATAGGTAAATAGCGCTTGTAAAAGACAAGTTTGATAGAACAGGGGTGTAAGTACCAAGCTTCGGCGAGGTATTCAGCTCACTGTTACTAAAGCTTTTGTTTTGAACAGACCTCTCTAGAATTCTTCTACTGGTACCATTTCTAATTTGATTAGAAGTTTAGCTTTAGCTATCTATATTTAAAGTTTTCTATCTATACTATTATTAAGTGATAATATGGAACACGATTATGAATCAGAGATAAGAGAACTAATAACTGAAACACCTAGTTCTGACACTATGGGTAATAGTATTGCTAAAAAATTAGGAATTAGTAGAAATACAGTTGGTTGGTATCTTAAGATGTTAGAAAGAGATGGAGAAATTTCTTATCAAAAAATTGGTCCATGTAAATTATGGTATAAATTAAGTGATGAAGAAATTGCTAAGAATAAAGTTAAAAAACTTATAGATTCATCTAATGCAGTTATAGATTATTTTAGGGATAATGAAAAATATGATTATATGAAAGATTGTGTTGAAGAATTGGAATCAACTGTTAAAAGTTTTGAACAAAAAATTTCTAAATAAGAATTAATATATCTTTTTATACTTTCTTAATCTATTCTAAACAGGTGAGTTGGGAAGACAGCAACCCGAGTTTTATACACGGAGGAAGTTCTGCCCACCAATAAAACATCATTCCAGTTGGAATAAACTTGAGAGAGTTTAGGTTGTTCAAGAAGGCGACATGTTTTCAAAGAACGTTTAACCGATGTGGTGCAAGGTCAAGTAGGCTCTGATGATGAAAGAGGAGCGGGTAGACCGCTTAGACAAATGCTGTCAAGCAATCAAATGATCTTTCAACTGAAAGTAATTTGCTTCACAAAAGGCAGACTAATCCCAACACACTTATACTTTAGTATAGTGCGTCAAACGTCCTATTTTAGCATATAGGAGAATGATAGCACATGGGATATGACGCGCAAAATTGCCAGAGAAAATTAAAATGCGTACTTAAAACTATTTCTAATGATGCAGATATTCTTGATGTTAATAGACAAACAATAATAAAATATAAGGATTATTCTCTCGCCCAGGATCTAAGTTTAGCGAGAATATCCAGAACCATGTATATATTGAGATCATTGTCTAAATATTTGAATAAAGATTTTTACAAAGCAGACAAACAAGATATTATTGATATTGTTTCTAAAATAAATTCAGATGATAAATACGCCCATACTACAAAATGCGAATTAAAAATTACATTCAAGAGATTTTATTCCTGGCTGAAAGGATTTGAGCAGGGAGAATCAGCTCCTGAAGTCAAGTGGATAAAAGTAAAAAGAATGACTGCCAAGAGAATTACTGAACAGCTGTTAACTCAGGATGATATTAAGAAATTAATCGATTCTACAAAATCTTCAAGAGATAAAGCATTAATCGCTGTTCTTGCTGAAAGCGGATGCAGAGCCGGCGAGCTTCTTGGTATGAAACTTAATGATCTAACTAAAGATCAATACGGATTTAAAGTTGTTGTTGATGGAAAGACTGGACCAAGAAAAATTAGAATAATCACTTCTGTTCCTTATTTAGTGAATTGGTTGAATGAGCATCCTAAGAAAGATAATTTTGACGCTCCTGTTTGGATATCTCAAAAAGGAAAATGCAGTCATTTAGCTTATACAGGTTTAGCTAAGATTTGCTGGAACGCTAAAATGAAATCAAACATTAACAAACCTTGCAATCCTCATATGTTTAGACACGCGAGAGCGACATATCTTGCTGGCCATTTATCAGACGCTTTACTGAAAGAGTATATGGGCTGGACACAGAGATCTAATATGACAGCTGTTTATGTGCATCTTAATGGCAGACAGTTAGATGATGAGTTGTTTAAGATTAATGGGATTAAGACAAAGGAGGAAAAAATAGATCCAATGAAACCCAAGATTTGTTATTGTTGCAAGGAGGAGAATTCCGCGACTAATATGTTTTGCGTTAGATGCGGCACTGTATTGGACAAGGATAAGATGCTTGAGAAAATCGAGAATGAATCTGAAAGAGAAACGATGGACAGATTTGTTGACAAGATGCTTGAAGACGACAAATTCATGCAAAGGTTTGCGGACAGGTTTAATAGCATCAAGGGTGCTTTGGATGCAAAGTAATTGCTTAAATATCCAAATGTTCAGGAATTTCTTATTGAAAGAATGAGAGAAATAGGATGTGTAGTACCATAATCTGTAATTATTCAAGAGATTTAAGATATTCTAATAATTTCGGATGCAGAGAAGTTGTAAAGTATTTTTGTACATCTGTTGGTTTTACCCATTTAATTTCGACAAACTTCTCTCCTGCTTTTTCTCCTCCTCCTGCAGTTTCACAGAGATAATAAATAGAAAGAAATTCTCGTTTCTCTGGATATGTTTTTGCAAAAACTATTTCTTTAATATTAGTCGTATCTAGGCCGGTCTTTTTCTTAATCTCATCTTTAAGGGAATCTTCCAACTCCTTATCATAAGTAGGTCTTCCGCCTGGAAATGTCCAAGAAAGTTCTTTGATATATGGATCCTTTTCTCTTCTCCCAATCAAAATTTGTCTGGTTTCAGGATTATATACTATCCCTAAAACATTAACCAAAAACACTCCTTTATCAAATTCTGTCCAATCCATATAATTAATAGTTATCTATAATTTATAAATCTTGCAACCTTAGCGTCAAGTTGTCTGAATAGTCCTGACGCTTCAGACACTAAGATACTATATTCTACTCCACCCTTCAACTCACTATATCTCGGTCCACCCTGTCACTCTGTATTTTTCACATATATTGATATCTCTCATTATCCATACATTGCTAACAGAGAAAATCAACCAAAGCAGGAAAATAACCCTAACACAGACCTAACAGAGAAAAATGATCATTTCAAACAGGGATTCTGACAACTGTGTGACAAGTGTGTAAAATCATGTTTTTTCTCATAAGCCTTTGACAAGCCTTGAAATCAGGCATTCTGACAAGCCCGCTGACAACCCCGGAAAATCTCGCTTTCTCTAACCTAAGCATGACCCTAAGCAAGAGAATTACTAACCGAGATACCAACCGAGGAAAATGACATTCGCATGCATTCAAGGTCTAAGCGTGGAACCAAGCGTGAAAAACGAGCGTTTTTAATGAAATCTGCTATAAAACTTACCAATTTCTGAAACTAATCTATTTTTTGTATATTTTTTCTTTGGCAACCTTTATATATTATATATAAAATATATAACTATAGGCTATAATGTATAATTAAAGATAGTACGAAATAATAAATAACAGCACAAAAATGGATGATTATACCATGTTAACTGAAAAAAGGGTTGGATTATTAGTAAATATTCTTGAAAATAAGGATAAAAAATGGTCAATTAATGCTATTTCCAAATCTCTCGATTTAAGTTATCCAACATGCTATGATTTTGTATATGAATTATTAAAACTTGGTTATATTAAAAAAAGCAATGGCGGTTTCTCAGTTGTTGACACTAATGCTATGATAGATTATATTTCAAAATCTTACCCATTTGTTTCCAGAGAAAAAGCTTGTTTTTATGCGACTGATAATAATTTAAATAAAATGGATCTGATAAAAAATACAGGATTGATGTATGCCTTTACCTTATTTACAGGCGGAGAATTATTACACCCATATGTCCATACTGATAAGATTTATCTCTATGTTAAAAAAAGCGAATTAGGAAACTGGGAAGAAATGTTTATCAAAAAGATTATAAGAAAATCAACCGAAGAAGAGGCAAATATCATACTATTGCCTACAGAACATGAATTTTATTTTAAATTTTCAAAGATGGTTAATAATTCAAGAATAGCGCCATTAAGTATACTTATATCTGATCTAATCTCAACTGGCAGTCTTGGTAAACAACAAGGAGAAATCATATTAGATAAATGGATTAAAGGAGAGATGGAGTTAAATGGTTGATAAATTAGAGGCCGAATATTCAGAAAGGTATCTTTATGGTATTTTTTCAAAGTTAAAAGTAGATGAACAGAAACATATAGGTTTGATGGGCGGCTGGGCCGTGCAATTTCTTTTAGAAAAATTTGGTATAAAACATATTGGTTCAAGAGATATTGATATTTTCTTTGATCCTGATAAAATTTCTATAGAAAGAATAAAAGATATAATTGAAAGCGAAGGATTTGTTCCGCATTCAACATTTAGATGGTGTAAATATATAGATAGAAATACCGGTAAAGAATTAACTGAAACCGAAACAGGAGGATATCAAACATATGATTTGGTTTACATATTTGTTGATGTTTTAACTCCGAAAGATATAGGCAGATTTTTCTATGAGCCATTATTAAAAGAGGTATTTAATGGAGAAATGGCAACTCACAGATTAAAGAACTTAGAAATTATGATACCAAGTACAAAAATTATGATAGAATTAAAAGCTAAAACGGTATGTGAAAGAAAGGAACGGGATAAAAGAGAGAAGGATGTTGCAGACTTATTTTCTTTGATTAATAATTGTAAAGAATCTTGGGAATTGGATAGTAAAGGTAATATTATCAGTATAGTTGGAATAAGAGATGAAATAAGAAAAAGCTTTAGAGACAAATTAAATGAAATTATTGTAGATGGAACAATTGCTAGCGCGTGTCAATTAATTAAACTAAAAAATGTTGATGCTATGATAAATATGTTAAAGTTTATTTAGAGTTTTGATGTTTATAATCTTATCTCCTTCTCCAGCCAATCTATTTTTTCTCCATATTCTCTTCTCCAAAATATATCTGCAAATATATAAACAAAAGCCAGGCGTTTCCATTTGTCATATCTCTTTTCAAATTCTTTGAGAAGCTTATCTTCAGATACGAATTTGCCAAACATTATTTTAGATAATATCTTTCCTTCCCATGGCGGCATATGATCTAATGTTTCATGATCATGGAATACTTCAAACAGCATATATGAAGCAGATTGCTTTCCAACACCATATAATTTTATCATTTCCTTTAAGATATCCTCTTTAGGCATATTTCTTAATTTTAATTCGTTTATTTCTTTATTAGCAAATGCCTCTGATATCCTGATAAACATCTTATCCCTGTATCCTACTTTCAATGCTCTCAATTCATCTTCAGAAGTTTTGGCTAATTTTTCAGAATTCCAAAATACATATAATTTCTTTTTATCAAACTCTACAGGTGTGCCATATTTTTTCAGTAGATTAGTCATCATTTGAACAGTTCTTCTTACAGTAGCATTTTGTAGTGTTATGTAAATCATTAATGATTCGTATAAAGAATAGCCACATTTATTTCTCATACCCTTTCGTTTCTTTAGTACAGAACCAAGAAACTTATCATTCTTGAATTTATTGCAAAACTCAGACAAATCTTTATTGAATTCGAACCTATAATTTAACTCATCTACTATTTCATTAACAAGTTTCTTATCCAATTTATTCTTTGAATATATTGTCAATTTTACTTTTGGTTTATCTACAGTTCCTTTATTTTCAAACTTGAATCCTAATAACTTATCCTTGAATCTCATAGTCTGCCAGAACTTGCCTTTTTCATAAGCTTCTGTTTCTGCTTCAGGCGTATCATAATGAGTTGGATTATAAACAGAGTTATCGAAATCAAATGGTTTAATTGGTTTTAAAATAATTGATAATTTTATCTTTAGTTGTATCATTTCATAGCCTCCTTTTTCATATTCTCAGGCATTTTTTCAATTGCATATCTTAATGCTGTTCTTGGCATCTTATGTTTGTGTTTCATTACAAAATCAAACACTTCTTTTTGCTTAGAAATAGAAGCAGCTTTTAGCATCCACCCATATCCTTTCTGAACCAAATCATCCTCATCTATAAGTAATGTTTTTGCTACATCAAAAATATCATCAATATTATGTCTAACTACATAATAGGATTTATCAGTTGTTATGAAACTAACAGCAGATGCTCTTCTAAGCCACCTATTTTTAGATTTAGACCATGATTTTATTTTAGGAACAAATTCTGGGAATCTTGTAATAAAAGAATGAATAGTATGTGTGCAAAAATCATCACATTTGCCCCAGTCTGAAACATATTTGTTTAACCATCTTTCAAATGTTTTGAAATCTGATTTTTCGTATTGTTCTCTTAATCTATAAGACCAGTCAAATGCAATTGTTGCCTCTTCACTATGACCTGATCTTAATAATTTCTCACATAAAGAGAATATTTGCTTTTTATCCAAGTGTTTTACTTTATCAAAATATTTCTTAGATATTTTCCTACTGATAGTGGTTCTTACACCATAATAATTTACTTTCTCTTTATGATACTTTTGAGAATCTACTCTATATTTCTTATCAATATTTTTCTTAAGCTCCTTTTTTATATCATTAATAATTGTAATATTATTCACCTATGGTTCTGAAATCATCATTTAAAATTAATAAAGCTTGATTATCGCTTAAAGATGTCATTGTATAATCAGCATGTTTCAAGAAATAATCGTGAACAATTTTTCTGTCTTTTTCAGTGAAATGAGGATAAATAATAATGTTTGTTAATTTCAATCCTGTTAGATCCTTCAATCCAACATCGTTTTTATCTCCAGCTGGTCCTATTCCAGCGATTTCTATGTTTGGCCCAGCTATGACGCTCCCAGCACTAACAGCAACATAAACTTTACCATTTTTAACAAATTGTTTAATTATTTCATCAAATCCTGATTCCCTGACTTTTTGCATAAGATAAAATGTATTGCCTCCACTAACAAATATTACATCATAATCAGATATTTCCTCATAAGAAACTTTATGATCCAGGTTAAGAACTTTTATGTTTTCAGGCTTTATTCCCAGGCTAACAAGACTTTTCTTGTCATCTTCAATATATCCTTTGTATTCCTCAACCTCAGAGGCAGTTGGAATAAATATCACTTTAACATAAGCTGGCCACTTGTTTACCATTTTAATAAATTCATCAATTATTTTCTGATTTGAAAACCCAGTTGAAGTTAACAATAATTTTTTCATAGCTACCGCGTACTCCTTGATATTATAGAACTTTTCATTCTTTTTAATAACATTCAAAACTTTATTCAGATCTTCTTTAGTGTCAATATCTAAGCCAATTTGTTTAAATATGTTTCTTGTTGTTTCATCTATAAACGCAAGTTCCTCAGGTGTCATATCTTCCATTTCCCACTCCTTAAGAACTTCTATTATTTTATCATTAATATCTTCATATTCGTAATCAGCGTGTCTTCCGCCAGATATTTTCTTAACAAGACCAGCTTTCTTTAATCTAGTTAAATTTTTATCGGTATTATTTCTTAGCTGCTTCTCTGTTTTGCCATGATAAAAAGATTTTAATTTTTCTATTATTTCTTGTACAGTGGCTGGTTTCTGCCTAATAATTTTGTAAATTATATCCCAATATGCCATGTTTGCACCTTTGTCAGATTTTCATTTCAAGTTTATGAGTGAAATGTCATTTTTTGTCTGATTAACTATATCAATTCTTACTCCTTCAAAATATAAAAAGGGTGTTACAATGGATAAAAAACAAATACCAAGATCAAAGAGAATATACAAAGGATTTTACATACAAGATGGACTTAATTCAGCCCTTAAGAAGGCGTGTAAGAAAATGGGTATGAGTCACTCTGAATTTATCAGATATTGTCTTATGAGAATATTGTCAGAATTGTCACTAATATCCGAGGAGGTTCATAGAGATGAAAGAAATAATCAGAATTAAAGGCGGTTTCTGCGAGTGTCCTGAGTGCGATGGCAGATACACCCAGGCCAGCTTCAAGATATGGGATGGAATATATGATAGATGGTTCTTAGCATGTAAAAACTGTGCTACAAAAAGGGGTGTTTCAGATGAGTGACCAAGTGAACACTAGTGAACAGTTTCAGAAAACCATAACTATCAATAGTTCCATAAAGTGTTCACAAGTCGTCACTTCGAAATATCCATTACAGATAGTATACAGAGAAGTTGCTAATTTTTACAAAGAATATATAGAATTCCAAGATCAAAGAACATATCCTTTATTTTCCATCTGGTCATTGGGAACCCATGTTTTTGACATATTTAGAAGTTATCCATATTTGTATTTGATAGGAGTCAAAGCAGGCGGAAAGTCAAAAGTTCTTACAATGACTAGTTTGTTTGCAAAAGATCCCCTATTTACAGCTGGCATAAGTCCAGCTGCTTTATACAGAAAAATCGAGAAAAGCAGGCCAACCATACTCATGGATGAGGTTGAGTCGCTTTCAAGAGAATCAAGCGATGATTTAAGACTAATCGCTCAGGCAGGATACAAAAAAGGAGGCAAGGTTATCAGGTGCGTTGGCAAGAACTTTGAGCCAAAGGAATTTGAGATTTATTCTCCAAAAGCTTTTGCTAGCATAAATGTTCCTAATGATATTTTCGAGAGCCGGTGCATTCCAGTAATAATGAGAAGAACAATGAACAGAAAAATAGCTAACAGAGAAATCAAAATAGATGATAATTTTTGGAATAATTATAATGTTGCTTGCAATGGCTCTATTGTAAAAGTCAAAGATATAATCAAAGAAGTATATGAGAAAATAGAAGATGAGAAATTATTTGGACGCGACTGGGAACTATGGAAACCATTGTTATCTATTGCTAAAGTAATTTCTGAAGATGTTTATACTGAGCTTAGAGAATATGCTCTTGATGTTTCTAAACAAAGAAAAGAAGACGAGTCAGACACTGTTAAGATATGCGTTGTCAGATGTTTGCTGGAGTTAGCTGACAAAGACGATTGGTATTCTAATAAACAGATATTCGAATTGGTTAAAAAAGATTTTGAATGGATGACTGCCCAGAAATTAGGATATCATATGAAAGCTCTTGGTTTCAGATCCAAGGCTCACGGATCTGGCAAAGGTTATGATCTAAATATTGTCGATATTAAGAAAGTCGCTGAAAGCCTGGGCATTGAGATAGAAGTAAAGAAAGAGGCTGATCCTGATGAGTGACCCAAACTGGATCAAACTAATTAAAAAATTATTGGATGATAAAAATGATAATAGAGAAAATGGCTCTGCAGAGAATAAGTAAGTTAAGTAAAAATAATTCAGGAATAATAAAATTTCCTAACGTATTTTACAAATTATGCTCATCATTTCAGATACCAAAAGAGCAGGCCTGGGAAATATTGCATAAATTAAGCGACGAGGGGTATATTGATATTGTGCCTTATCATGGAGTTAGGATACTTAATGTTTCTGAACACAAGGAGATGATCGCAAAGTAGCTTTCTGGTATCTGATTCTATCAAATCGCTGGAAGATTATTTCTGGGTTGAGTGGAAAAGAGCTCTCGGCGGTAAACGTGAAGAAGAGAATAAGAAGGAAGTTAAGAAGTGGTGTGAAACGCTTTTGAAAAGAATTTAAGCCTATAATGTTAATTAATTATTATGGCTGAAATAGTAGATCCAATGACAAAGAAACATCTTATACTGCTTGCATACAAAGCTATGGATGGAGTTGATTATGATGAAATGCATAGAGCTGTTAAAAACTTTCAAGACGTTTTAGAAAAAAGATACGGAAAAACATTAGGATACAAATTTCAGGATTTATCAATATACAAATATTGGGACAATCAATTTCAGATGGATATAGAGGCGTTTGAGTTCATCGATGGTGATATAGTAAATGAGGATATTCATCTTTCTGGAAAATCAAATGGCCATGCGTTAAAATTGGGTGATCTGGCAGAAGACACGTATCAACTCTTAACAAAACCATATTTAGATAAACAGTTTAATGACAAAAAAATAACAAAGAAATTATTAAGGGAACTTAATAAGATTAAAAAAGAGATCGCGTCATAATTGAGAAGATATAAATCCTTTTAAATCAATTATAGTTACTGGTATAAATTAAATAACAATGTGATATAATGAGCTTATCAGAATTTAAAAAATCCATGCGAATACTATTCGGCAATCACGAGGACATTAGAATGGATTTAATAATGGATTACTGCACACTTTGTTATAATTCTAAAAATTCTGTTGACCCAAAAGAATACGCTAATTCTCTTTTGTATAAAGCAAGAGTGCTGGATAATTTAGATGAGGCAATTGCCAGCCATAAAGATGGAGAAATCCCAAGAAAGGTCTGCATAACATTTAGAAATTATTGTACTGCATCAGTATGCTCAGAAGCAAGGAAAATTTT
>JAHIEG010000016.1 GCA_018901655.1 Nanobdellota archaeon | reverse complement strand
GATGAACTTGAAAATCCTGAAATCATATATGGACTTGATTTTATTTTTCCACAAATTTTATATTCGTTTTCAATTATTGTTTCAAGCTTAGTCCATTTACCATTAACTATTGTAGAAATTGATAAAATGTCTACATCTGTTAAATTTTTATCAAAACATAAATATGCTTCATCTGCAGTTACATCTATTTCATATGCGTAAATTAAAGTTTGATTACAAAGTAATAAATGATAATCATTTGGATTTATTTTTGTTAAATTATTTATTGTAACATTTGTTCCAAATGTGTTTAAATACATTCCATAATCTAATCGTAATCCTAATCCACCAGTTGGAATAACATATGTTTCACCAACAATTGGATCTTCAATAATTTCTGCTGTGTCAGTTGGATCTTCAGCTGGGCGTATTGGTTTTGTAATTGGAAGATCAATTATTCCTCCACCTCCGCTTGAAGGAATTGAAACTACAAAACTTATTGAATAATCGTTTGTATTATAATTACCAAACGTGTCATTACATCTTATGTAATAACTATGAACTCCGTTACTTAGAGATGTTAAAGGCCAAGAATGTGTTGTGCTTGAAGATGTAGCTGTTGAAGTCATTGCTGAATAAATGGTGTTTAGACCCGTTGAGTATTTACAAACTGCACTCTCGTCTGTTGTTAATGATAGAGTTGTTGATGTTGTTCTTACTGTTCCGATTGGCGAACCTGCTGAACGAACTGGTGGATCTGATTCTTGTATTAGTATTGTATGTTCAGATCCAAGATTAAGAATTACGTTTAATGTAGTTCCTGTTTGTGTATAATTGCAATCAGTATTTACAGAATTGCATAAGACAGAATCCCTATAAACATTATATGTAGCTACCTCTGGCATTTGTATTTCAATTTCTTTTATGCCTTCGCCGTCAACTATTACTTCTTTTGATTTTAAGTCTGAGGCTGTGAATGTAGAAGAAAGGTGTTTTGAATAATCCGGCATCGTAATCATCAAAGTTGATACATTAATTAAAGTATAACTAGCTGGATTAATGATAATAGTTACATTTGAAAGATTACCTGGACCAGAACGCAATATGGGAACAGTGCCGTCGAGCTTAATTGAAAAATTATACCAGTCTTCATTATTTTCCATTTCCCAGTGTGGTAAAAATTCTACATTACCATTTGTCCAATCGCTGGCTACTGATAAACTTTGATTCAAATTAACGTTTCTATCATAACTAACATCTTTCTGTATTCCGATGAAGGGGGTTCCTGTAGACCTATACCAAAAAGATATGTTAACATTTTTTATTATTCCTATATAATTTGAGGGAATATCATCCAAAGATGCCTGAACCCAGAATAAACAAGAGAATTGATTATCGGTTGTTGGTGCCGTTAAAAGTATAGCTTTAGCATCTGATCCTGTTGGTTGATTGTGTGTTGGTATAACATCTGGTCGTATATAATAATTAATTGTTTCTGTTACATCATCAACATAGCTATTTTCCATTATATAATAAGGAAACGAATGAACTATTGTATTATTATCATTATCCGTAATATTTATACGAAAAGAATATCTACCTATTTTTTCAGGTGTAAAATTCCCTATTATATAATAATTGGATGAAGTATTTTCTACGGAAATATTTGGAAACATGGTTATTGTATTTAATGTAAAACCTTGCAGTGTGTCATTTGGCAAATGGACTGATATGTTAAAATTGTGTAACGTACCGGCTGAAATTACTCGATTAAGGTTTGGTGTAAGAAAACTCGTATACCCATTTTCATATAAAGAATTATTTAAATACACATGACCGCTTGAAGCAAGTTCTGAAATTCCATATCCTGTATTCCACCGTATTATATTGTTTATTATTGTATTATTTGAAGAGGTGAAAAGATAGATACCATTACTGTTGGAATTGGCAGTATTATTTACTATTGTGTTATTATTTGAAGATGTGTAGAGATAAATACCGTTACCACCATTTGAACTAGCGGTATTATTTATTATAGTATTGTTAGAAGATGTGTAGAGATAAATACCGTTACCACCATTTGAACTAGCGGTATTATTTATTATAGTATTGTTGTCTGATGATGAAGAAATATAAATACCATTAATGTTGGAATTGGCAGTATTATTTACTATTGTGTTATTGTTAGAAGATGTAGAAATATGGATCCCACGATTGCTATTTGAATTGACAATGTTGTTTATTATTGTATTATTATTTGAAGATGTGTAGAGATAAATACCGTCGGTATTTGAATTGGCAGTATTATTTGCTATCGTGTTATTATTTGAAGATGTTTCAAGAGAAATGCCGATATTAGTTGAATTGAATGTATTGTTTACTATTGTACTATTTGACGATGTTACAAAATAAACGCCAGAACCAGAATTCGAAGTCATTGTATTATTAGTAATTATATTATTTGCTGAATTTAAAAAATATGATCCAACCGTATTTGAATACATAATATTGTCGCTTATCGTGTTATCAGAAGATGTGATAGTATAAACGCCATATATATTATCATTAAAGGTATTATTAACTATAAAATTATCATTGGTTTGCAATGTTACTCCAGCGAAACAGTTTTCCATTGTTGAATTTGTTATATTAATCTTTGCTCCTGTCATAACTTCTATACCACGTCCCATGTCAGCATCATTCCAACCTGCTTCCTGTATATACGAATAATTTATAATTATAATCGTGCCAGCACCTCCACCTAAAAAATAGTGATTTGATGAAGATGTTATATTTGTATTATTGATCACCAATTTAGTATCAGCGCCATCTGAATACATGTAAGAATTTCCATTAAATGAAGCGGAAAATGTTAAATTGAAATTATCAAATGTTAAATTACCATAATTTTCAATGAAACCAGTCCCCAAATCATCATTAACAAATGCACTCGTATCATTACATCTTAAATCTTCTCCAAGATTTATCTGAAATATCCCAACTCCACCGCCACCCCATCCAGACATATCCGAGATGTTTACCGGTGTATTATTTGAATAATAACATTCGGCAAAATCTGCAAATCCATTTACAGATAATATTACCATTGCAAATAACATTACAAAAATCATTCTTTTCATATAAGTCCCTATTTATCTAATGGTTCTTTTATTATAAGCTTTTTTACTGACCGGTCTCTTGACACGGGTTTCTTAATCAGAACGCCTGCTTCTGTTTTCTTAGTTTGTACAACGGTTACTGGTTTATTAATTGGTACAATCTTTACTGGTCTATTAATAGGTATAACGGTTACCGATTTATTAATTGGTACAATCTTCGCAGTAGGTTTTTTAATTGGTTCAATCGTTTCTGCTTTCTTAATTGGAACAATATTTACCACTGGTTTCTTAACCGATTCAACCACTCCAATTCGTTTCATAAACTTTACTTTATCTTGTCTATATTCTTTAATCAGATTAGCAACTTCTTTATAATCGCTTATTTTGCTTTTTCTCATCCAATCTAAAACTTTCTTTCTATCTAAAACTTCTTGCTGAAGTTCTTCAAGAGCAATTCCTTTATTTTTTGATATCTTTTGAAGTAACCAAGAATATCCTCGTTTTTCAAATGTATCTGTTGAAGGTAACCAAGTATAAATTCTATTTGTTCTAGATGCGCCTGTCTTAAAATCAATTGATTCTATTTCAACAACTTCTTTTAATCTTCTTGCTGACTGTCCCTTACCTCTTGTGTGTGACATAATTAATACCAAATCTAATGTTTCAATAAAAGAGGGTGATAAATTAATTGGTTCTGTTTGTAATCTATTTATCACATCTTCTACTTTTCCAGCATGCATTGTTCCCATACTTGACATACCGCTGGCCATTCCCTGAAACATAACATATGCTTCCTTACCTCTAACTTCACCTACGATTACATAATCAGGACTCTGTCTAAATGATTCTTTTAACAGATCAAACATAGTAACTTCACCGTACTCTTTTGAAAATCCTGGTCTGGTTACAGCTGGTATCCAATTTTCATGTGGTAGTTGGAGCTCGCGCGTGTCCTCCACAGTTATAATTTTTGCATTTTGTGGAATAAACATTGATAAAACATTTAAGAACGTTGTCTTTCCAGTTCCTGTTCCACCTGCAATTAAAATAGAAGAACCTGATTCAACTGCTAACCATAGGAAAGCTAATACTTCTGAACCAATTGTTTTGTTTATAATCAAGTCCATTGGTGAAAATGGTGTTTCTGTAAACTTTCTAATCGTAAACGTCGGTCCGTGTGTTGTAATATCTTTTGAATATGATGCCTGAACCCTTGATCCATCTGGTAATGAACCATCTAACAGAGGTTCTGCATATGAAATAAATCTTCCACAACGTTCTGCAACTTTAACTATGAATTCTTTTAACTCTGATTCTTCTTTGTATATAATATTGGTCTTTATTGACCCAAACTTCCTATGAATTATATACAGTGGAATATTTAATCCATCACAAGAAATATCTTCTATATAAGGATCTTGTAATAGTGGTTCAATATGATTTAATCCAATAAAATCACGATAAATAAAATACATTATTTTACCATGAGAAATATCTGTTAAACTAATATTTAGTTCGTTTACAACATCTTGAATTTGTTTTTCTACATACGTTAAAACATTTTCTTTATTTTTAATTGATGTTAATTCCAAATCAATTACTTCCATTAATCCATCTATAATTCTTTCATAATCATCTTGTTCTTTTTTTGTTAACTCTGGTTCAATTAAATTATAAGTTATTTCGTTTTTTTCTTTAATTAATTCAACTTTAGCAAATGGTGGAATTAGGTCATATTTAATTTTTTTAAACTCGTTTGGAAGAATAATCATTGCTTTCCTTTTATCTAATTTAAATTTTGGTAATTTTCTTATCTCGATCTTAGAACCAAAATTAAACTTTAATTTTTTAACGGGTTTTGTTTTTTTATCTTTACATTTTTTGACAGCTTTCTTTTTAGTTGATTTTTTAAATACTCCTGTTTCAAAAAAAGACTTCTTTTTCACTTGTTTTTTCTTTGCTTTCATAATAATCATTTAGTTATTATTCTTATTAAAGATTAGGGAGTTTGATATACAAGCACAGGTGAAATTGCTAGGTCTGAAGTAACATATATTCTATCACCAACCCTAATTGGATCTACTACTGTAATATTTTGATTCGTACTAGGATTAAATTTAATTGGATCAATTTTCTGACTTACTACCTCATCATTAACAAAAACCTTAATATCGTCTAATGGAACTGAACCGCAGTTGTTTACTGTAACATTGTCTCCATTAATTCCGTGTACTACTCCTTGAATTCCTATACATGCTCTTTGTCTTAAATATTGTGCTTCAGTTTCTTCTTCTGGATATATATCAAGCACTGTATTTTGAGACCATACAAACAAAACTCCAACCATAGAAACGCCTATCATTAACATTAGTATAACTGCAACGATTTGAGATATACCTTTCATATAATAAACATATTACGCCTGATTATTAAATGTTAACACCCAGAACATGAAGTACAACTATTGGAATTAGTATGTAATATACACTGTTTAGCACCGGTAACCTGATTAAATAAATCACATGTATAATATTTCCGGTCTCCAGAATTTGTAATACATACACCGAATAAAGTATCACAATTTACACATATTGGATAATCTGAATATTTAATTAAACAGTGACTATCAGTACGGCACTCATTAATCGAGCTTATTGAAACGCTTTCTGTTTTTGTATGTATTCCTCCCCTATTGTCTGTAACAGTCAAAGTAACAGTATACGAATTAACATAATCTTGATATAAGTATGTTGGGTTTTGAACCGATGAATTTACTCCATTACTAGAATTCCATAACCACGAAACTATTGTACCATCAGAATCTATTGATTGATCTGTAAATTCAATTTGTCCACCAACTACAGCAATCCAAGAAAAATCAGCTACTGGATCTATGTTTGGAATAACAATTTCAACACACAGTGAATCATCATACCCAAGACAAGTAGGCAAGCATTCTATTACCTGGGTTTCATAATTACTTAGTTCAGAACAGTCGATAGTATCTCCAAGTTCACATATTTCACCATAACCAACTTCACCATTACCACAGCATTCTGAACCTATACATTCCCCTTCTAAGATGTCTTCAATATCTTCACCCATTGATTCTGATACACTTCCAACCTGTCTTGTACCAGCATCTGTTGTTTTATCAAATGTATCACTTGCAAAAGTATAAGCTAACATAGCTATACCAACTGTAATTAGAAGAATTAACACAACTGCTATTACTGCATTAATACCTTTATTCATAAACTAGATTTCAATTTCAGATATATAAAATATATTAAAAACTAACTTTAACTATAAATTCTCAACGTTGGAACATTCCAGGTATATTCGTTTCCAATAAAATAGCTTACAATTTTTAGATTAGAAGATCCACATGAACCGTGGTATTTCAATGAACCATCGTCTCTCAAATTATCCATTTGTAATACTTGTCCAATATCAAAAGTCTGTCTATCAAACACAAAATCACACCAATCTGAAGATATACAATCACTACTTACTTTCTCTGTCCAAACCACATCGCCGTTTGAAGATAGTTTTGAAAATTCAATAGTTTCTGAAACTGGTTCTGTTGCTCCCATGCCAAATAATGAAATAGTACTTATTGTCACCGGCGTATTCATAATTGTTATTTTATCTACATAATTTGAACTACGTTCTCCAATAGTATTTGAACAGTCAAGAATAAGCACTGATTGAACTGGCTCTACTACTGGTTCAACTGTGGTTTCTTCTTCAGGCACTTCTACAACTATATCTAAATCAGATGTCTGACGATCCATTATAAATAAAGCCGCTATTCCAAGAACGATTACAATAACTAATATCACAACTGCATGATTTGTTTTACCCTTTTCTTTTATTACTTTTTTAATTTTCTTAACTTTCCTACTCTTTCCTTTCATAGATTAAATTTAAATTGTTAACATATAAAGTATAACACGTGGATCTTGAACGACTAAAGAAAATGGGATATCGTTTTGTAGGTAAAAACAAACATGCAGCTGTAAAAATATGCTCTTGGACTAGAGAAGCTATTAGAGGCAAAGGTGTTTGTTATAAACAGCAATTTTATGGAATAAACACTCATCGTTGTTTACAAATTGCTCCTGGTGTTTCTTATTGTAATCACAATTGTTTATTTTGCTGGAGAGATACTAATATAACTAAACCTATTTGGGATGGACCAGTAGATGAACCTGAAGAAATACTTAACGGCATGATTGAGGAACAAAAAAAACTATTAGCTGGATTTAAAGGCTTTAATGGAACTGATATGGTTAAGTGGAAAGAAAGTGGAGATCCAAATCAAGTTGCTATCTCATTAGCAGGTGAACCATGTTTATATCCAAAACTACCAGAATTAATTGATTTAATCAATTCAAAAAACATGACTTCATTTTTAGTAACAAATGGCACTATTCCTGAAATGATTGAAACACTAATTAAACATCAGCCTTATCAACTTTATATGACTTTAGCTGCGCCAAATAAAGAGATATACAAAAAAACATGTCAACCACTAATTGATGATGGTTGGGAAAGAATTCAAAAAACATTGTCGCTTTTAAAAAACTTTGAGCGATCTGTAATTAGATTAACATTAGTTAAAAATCTAAATATGATTAATCCTAACGAATATGCAAAAATAATAGAAGAATCTAAACCAAAGTTTGTAGAACTAAAAGCTTACATGGCTATTGGGTTTTCTAGAGAACGTTTGGGACCAGATTATATGCCAACTCATGAAGAGATTAAAAACTTTGCTAAAGAAATAGAGAAAAATAGTTCTTATAAAATAACAAATGAAAAAGAAGATTCAAGGGTTGTTTTACTTACCGCTTAAATTTCATTATATCTTTTGCAACTTCTACATGTGTCATAAATGTTGATCTACAACAATATGATTTAACTTCTAAAGCATCAAGAACTTTCTTTGGATCTTCGCCTTCGTCAACTCTTTTCTTATATTCTTCCCAAAGTTGAGCAACTGGTCTTCCACATGAAATACAACGGACTGGAATTATGATTTAAATCACCTACCATATGGTTATTTTTAATGTATTTAAAGATTTCTGAAGTCTTTAAAATTTAAATCTAAAGCCTTTAAGATTTTTCTAAAATTGATAACACCAAAGTTTCTTTTACATAATTCAACATCTCTTATATTTTCTCGCCTAATTCCGACTTTTCTGGATAATTGGTTTTGTGACCACCCTAGTTCTAATCTCTTGTTTCTTAGAATAGAACCTATTTTTACTTTGCACATAATCCTTGTCCAATCATCTTCAGTTGGCCATTTGCCTCCAAAATAGTGCAGATTTGATCCAAGTCCTTTTCTTCCTGTTATACATTTTGATATTTCCTTTGGACATTCTATACCAATTAATTTAAAGAATCTAAATGGGGTTCCATCCTGTACTTTAGACCAAATGGCATATCCACAATAATTACCTGTAAAACCACTCTTATATCTAATAGGATAGAAATTTAGATTAAGTTCTTTCAATTTCTTAATCATAAAATCTATATCTTCTTTTGAAAAATTATTTGTAGATAAAACGACTGGTGAAACTCTATTATTATCATTTTTTCTTCTTGGAAAACTACCATCGCCAAGATACCAATGAAGCAAAATAGTTTGATTTAATTCTAAATCTTTAGGGAAGATTTTTGTTTTACTACCATTTTCGTTCTTACTATACCATCTTCTTTCTAAATCTTTAAATTCTGAAAATGGACAAGTGTTTATATAAAAACCCAAGGAATGAACACCAGAAATTTTATTATCTTGTGATATCCAAGATTTTATTTTATATTCATTTAATAACCTTTGAAACCACTTTAAAAAATTTTTATCCTTAGCTGTTAACTTGTAGCAAGGATATTTCCAATTACTACTTCTTATACTAGCATCACCAAGCAAAGTTCCATTTATTATATCAAATAATTCTTTCACAAACTAAATATTTATAATCCAAATAGAATAAGATTTGGTTACCCACGATGGGAGTAGAATATCTTTATACTATCGCTTACTGCGCTGTTTGTGACGACGCGGGCCGGCACTTGATCGTGAAGGTTTATGTGGTTCTGTTCTTCGAATATCTGCAATTAATAATGAACGATCATAATCTAAAAACTTTTTCCTAAGACTCTTATCATTAATTACAAGTAATTTTGCAATTGCTTGTCTCACTGCTCCTGCTTGTCCTGTAATTCCTCCTCCTTTAACATTTACTTTGAAATCAAATTTATTTGCACTATCTCCTGCAAGCATTAAAGGTTCTTTTATCATTAATCTTGATATTTCTGGTTGATAAATTTCTAAAGAAGTTTTATTAATAATTACTTTTCCTGTTCCGGGTACTGCTGTAACTCTAGCTATTGCTCTTTTTCTTTGCCCAGATACATGATTTGTTTTTTTCTTAATCAACTTTAGCACCTATGAATTTTGATATGTCTTTTAATGAAATATATCTGCATCTTAACTTATTTGCTGTCTTTACTATCTTTTCTGCATTCTTATATTCCTCTGGCTGATCTCTAAATGTCTTTAATCTCTTTAAAGCAGTTCTTCCTCTTGCTGTCTTATACGGCATCATTCCTCTAATTGTTCTCCAAACGATTCTGTCTGGATATCTAGGAAAAAAAGGACCATGAAGAGCAGAACCTATTTTTCTTTTTCCAGCATAATTTGCACGAACCATTTTTGGTTGTCCTGAAACAACTGCTAGATCTGCGTTTACAATTATAACATCTTCTCCATTTAACAATAACTTTGCTGTTTTTGCTGCTAATCTTCCTAAAACTGCATCTTTTGCATCTACAATCATTTAATCAACCTTACTTTTGTTCCTTTTTTATTTTGACCAATTAATTCTCTAATTGTTATTACTTTTCCACCTGCTTTAATTATCTTATCAGCAGCTGTTTTTGAAAAACTTAATGCTGAAACTGTAATTGGTCTCTTTAATATTCCATATGATAATACTTTTCCTGGAACAACTATAACATCATTATCTTTACAAACTCTTTGTAACTTAGTTAAATTAACACGTGTTCTTATTCTTGTTGGAGCGCTTAACTCTTTTGATAAATTAATCATAAATTTAGATTTTTCTTTATACCCATGAGTAGCTAAGTCTTCAATCAACTTTTTTGTTATTGGATTTGTTGGTCCGGTTCTCATAGTTATCACATTTGGTGCGGGGGGAGAGATTTGAACTCTCGGACGCACTAAGCGACAGGATATCTTATCATTGAAATGATTTCTAAAAACTTAAGATTCAAAAATCTTAAGTCCTGCTCCTTTGACCAGGCTTGGAAACCCCCGCTTACATCTTATTTTATCTGCTAATTTTATAAAGGGAAGTCATCATTTCATTTTCTTGATTCCTTTTTCCAAATCACTTGCTTTGTCTTTTAAAATCTTTATTGCAGTTGTTAATATTTCTTCTGCATTAAGTCCTGAAATTGATTCTACTGTGAATATGAACTTTGTATCGTCTCCCCAAATATTCAATGAATCTTTAGGTTCTGCAACTCTTATACACTCTTTACATAAATCACAATCTGTATTAACTGTTGCCTTGTTTCCTTTAATATCTAATGCATTTTTTGGACAATTTTTTATACAAATTTCTGGATTCTTTACCTGTGTATTCATTTTTACATTTGGATAATATCTGTAAAATGAAACTGCTGCAGTAAACTTTGCATGATCTCTTCCTGTTCCAAGTGACGCTGCTGCCGCAAATTTAATTTCCTGACCATCAAGTAATTCAACTATTGGTATAGATTCATACAAAGGTGTTACACTCTTATTACTAGATTTGATATCCTTTGAATAAACCGTACATGGTCCTTTTTTGTTAACTGCAAATACAACTTCACATAAAGTACAACCTTTTCCTTCACAACTGCACGTTTCTTTGAATTCAAAATCTTTTACATTGAAAACAAAAGGTATTAGTGCAAGTCGATGAGCAATTGTCTCATCATATAAAACTGAATCATTCTTTGAAAAATCAACATATGTTACTGCTAAATTTGGTATCTCTACCATAGAGATTCTTCTAATTGCGTTTGCAAATTGAGGTGTAGTTCCTTCTAGCAAAAATGTTATTTTTCTATCACTTTTTTGAATTATATCAACTTTCATTTAAACCCTCCTTCCCCTTCTTCCACCTTTCTTTCTACAAGAATCGTGTGGAACTGGTGTTACATCTTCTATTCTTCCGATTCTCATTCCTGCTCTTGCCAATGCTCTAATTGCAGGCTGCGCTCCTGCTCCTGGTGATTTCGATTTTATTCCTCCCGGAGCTCTTACTTTAATATGAACTGCGTTTATTCCTTTTTCCATCGCAAGTTCAGCTGCTTTTGTTGCAGCAAGTAAAGCTGGATACGGTTCTCCTTGTTCTCTACTTTTATCTGTCATCATTCCTGCAGTAATTCTTGTTATTGTTTCTGCTCCAGTAATGTCAGTAATATGAATCATCGTATTATTTGATGAACTATATAGGTGGACAATGCCCCATCGTAATTCACTTTTTTCCGTCATCTTCTACTACCTCTTCTATTTCTACTTCTTTAACCACTTCTTCTACTTTTGATTCTTCTACTATAACTTCTTCAACTTTTGGTTCTTCGGTCGTTGTTTCCTCTACTTTCTTTTCTTCTACTTTTGGTTCTTCTTTACTTTTAGCTTTTTCTTTTATTGGTTCTTCAAGTTTCTTTAAAACATTTTCTTTTACTTTTGATCTTTCAGAAAATGTTATACTTGCTTCTTTATCAATTGGTATTAACATACTTGGCCATTTTGATTTTCTTCCATCAACTGAAATATGACCATGAACTATAAACTGTCTTGCTTGTTTTACTGTTCGTGCAAGTCCTTTTTTCTGAATTATTGTTTGTAATCTTCTATTAAGTATATCTCCTGTTGTTAATACTAAAACATCATCTAATGAGGCAGTTGAATCTATAAGTCCTATTTTTCTTAATTTTGTTAAAAGAATAAGTTCTTTATTTTCATCTTTATTTGCCGCTAATCCTCTTGCAAGTCTTCTGTAATTTCTAATAATAGTTTCAGCTCTAAGAATTTCTTTCTTTCTTCTAAGACCAAATTCTTTTTTTATTGTTTTGTTCTTATCAATTGTATCCTTATCCCAAGGTCTTAATGGTTTGTCAAATGATCTTCGTATTTTTCTCATTTATCTCACTTCTTTGGTGCTGATTTTGGCTGTTCTTTTTTCTTTACTACTCCAACTTTTGCTCCAGTTCTAAAACTAGATCGTGTTCTCTGTCCTCTTACTGGTAATCCTAATTGGTGTCTTATTCCCTTGTAACATTGTATTTTTTTCATTGAATCAATGTCAGTTTTTTTTGTAAATATTAAATCAGAACTTAGTTTATGCATATCTTGTCCAGTTTCTGGATCTTTTTGTCTATTTACCATAAACTTATGTATCCCAAATTT
Source organism: Nanobdellota archaeon (assembly GCA_018901655.1). Taxonomy (GTDB): domain Archaea; phylum Aenigmatarchaeota; class Aenigmatarchaeia; order Aenigmatarchaeales; family Aenigmatarchaeaceae; genus JAHIEG01. The sequence continues at coordinate 28,207 of JAHIEG010000016.1, read as the reverse complement.
CATTGGATTAAGAGAAATTTCTTCTAACTTTTTTATTTCTTCTTCTGTTAAATGTCCAGATAATTTATTTGGATCTATTCCAGAAACATCAACTATTGCTTTTGCGAGTGACATTCCAACCCCTCTAACTTTTGTTAAAGCAATTGCAACTTTTTTTGTACCAATAAGATCTGCTTCTGCAAATCTAACAATCATATCAAGTCCTTCAATCTGTTTAACTTGTTTAGAATCTGGATGTCCAATACCCTTATCTTTTACTGGTTTTACTTTAGCTACTTTCTTAGAAGGTTTGGCTTTAGCTTTTCCACCCTTCTTATCTTTATCTTGTCCTTTTGATTTTTTAGCCATTATTTCACCTATTTGTGCCTTGTTTGGCAACCAGCATAGCTGGGATTGGTATTATTCTATTAAGAATAAAACTATTTAAAGGTTATTATTGGATTTGAAAACATAATGGCGCCGGCCGCAGGAAATTCGGAAACCGTTTCTTTCAATGAAACTCTTTTAAAAGTCTCTTTCGAACCTGCGTGTGCCGAAACACACCCGCTCTCAAGGCGGGCGCATTAAACCAAGCTTTGCTAGACCGGCTTAATTATAGATTAACGAACTGATATTTAAGAATTTAAGCTTTTCTAAAAATATCTTAGTAAGAAATAAATCGGGGGCCTAATATTGACAGATAGACACCCCTATCTGAAATTTGATTATTAAACAACCTAACTTCCGCCAAGATTCTTTTTCTTGATATATTTCCAAATTAGTTTTGTCATTTCTGAAGGTTTAACAGGTTTTGTTGTTCCAAGAACAGCTCCTAATGTTGCATCTGGTCTAATTCTATAAGTGCCGAATGCATTTTTACTTCCTTTTCTTTTTACAACTTTTTTTACAACCTTTTTCTTAGCAGGCTTTTTTGTTGTTTTCTTTACTTTTCTTTTGAATAATGCCATAATAGAAATTATCTTAAGCGATATATAAAGTTTTTATCGTTTTTCTGTTACTAGAATTAAATGCCATCCAAATTGCGTTTGAACTGGAATTGATACTTCTCCAACTTCTAAATCAAAAGCTGCGTTTTCAAATTCTAAAACCATTGCTCCTCTCTTAAACCAACCCAAATCACCGCCACTTTGACCAGATGGACAAGTTGAATAAAGTTTTGCTAACTCACCAAAATCAAATTCATTATCTATTTGTGTTTTAAGATCAAGTGCTTCAACTTCAGTTGCAACAAGAATATGATAACCATGAACTTCTGTATATGCGTTTTCAATTACTTGCCAGTTTGCTAATGTAATATTGATTCTTTGATAATCTGGATTATTAAAATGAATAACAAAGCATCCTGGACATCTAGCTACATCTACACTTTCAACTGTTAATCCGTATTGTTCTATAGATTCTGCTACTATACCAATTGCTATTCTTTCTCCGCTTACATTTCCTATTTCCCATTCTCTTAAACAAACTTTTAGTGTTTCATTGTAAGTATATCCTGCTGGACCTAAACATCCATGTGAATCTCTATCTCCCCCAACTGTTCCAGTGCATCCAGAAATAAAAATAACTACTAATAATGTTAAAAGAAATATCTTTTTCATTTTTTATCAACTGTTTTGATTATATGCCAACCAAACTGTGTCTTAACTGGTCCAGAAATTTCTCCTTTACCAAGTTCAAATGCTTTTAATTCAAATTCTCTTACCATCATTCCTCGACCAAACCAACCAAGATCTCCTCCTTTTTTTCCTGAAGGGCATGTAGATTTTAATTGTGCTAATTTTTCAAAACTTGTACCACTTTTAATTTCTTTTAGAATTGTATTTGCTTCTTCTTCTGTCTTTACTAAAATATGTAATGCATGAACTTCTGATACCATATTTATCATCTCAAAAAGAAAAGGAGCGGAGAATTATTTCTTCTTTCTCCTTGCTGTCTTTTTCTTTGCAACTTTCTTTACTGCTTTTCTTTTAACAGTTTTCCTTTTTACTACTTTTCTCTTAACTGTTTTCTTTTTTACTACTTTTTTTCTTCCAAAAATCATTTTTCATTCACCTCAAAATATTTTTTTGTAATTTAATTTAGTTTTTTTATCCATATAAATGTAATTGTTTTTTAAAAAATTAATTTTTTCACAATTAAAAATAATTTTTAAACTTTAAAAATAAAATTCCAAAAAGTATACCAAGAATTGTATATGGAAGAACATCATTGTTAGCAAACCCTAAGCCAATACCAATTAGTAAAAATGCAAACAGAGGCGACCAAACATTTTGTGAGTTTTTCATAAACAAATATAACATTTACTTCTTAATAAACTGATTGTAAAATGTTAAAGGAAATAATATTGAAAATATAATCACAAGTAAGATAGCTATCAAACCACTAAAACTATATGCTAATATGATAACAAAGATTGCTAAGACGAGTAAGATCCAAAACTTATATTTCCATTCCATAATTAATATTGTTATTCTGTTCTTATAATTCTACCTAATTCGTAAGTAAGTATTAATAACCATAGAGTGTTCTTTAATCTTATGACTAAAGAATCTATATCTAAAAGGATAAGTGATCCAGCTTGGAAAGAATTAACTAAACTTATTAGAAAGAGAGATAAAAACACATGTTACAAGTGTAATAAAAAAGGTCTTCAGATTCATCATATTATTCCTTTTAAGTTTTCAAAATCAGATCGTCCTGATAATTTAATAACCCTTTGTCAATCTTGTCATACTAAAATTGATCATGAATATAGTCGAACTGGTAAAACTAATTATATTAGACAAATGATTAATTGCGCTAAGGTTAGAAATCGTAGAGATGAATAAACACAATTAAACTTGTCCTGTGTCTACGAAACGTTTCATTAATTTTTCAATAATTATATGTGGAGCAAACCCTTTTTTACTACAAAGCTTAACAAACCCATCATAGGTTTTTCTATCTACAATATAATCAAGCTTCATTTTCTGTGGTCCTGGTGCTGTTGCTGCCATAGTCATTATTTTATTTTAGATTATTTAAAGCCCTGCTCAACCATAGTCTTTTTAGTTTCTAATTTCTAATTATTTTTATGGTAACTATAGTTAAAAGAAATGGAAAAAAGCAAAAATTTAGTAAAGCTAAAATAATCAAAGGCTGTATGAAAGCAGGAGCTACTAAGAAAATAGCAAGCGCAGTTGCTAACACTGTTTCCAAAAAAGTCTTTGAAGGAATGTCAGCTAGAAGAATAGGCGAATTAGCAATAATTGCTCTTAGAAAAAAAGATAAGAAAATAGCAGTTAGTTATGCTAAAAACTTTAACAAACGTTGGAAATAAGATTTTTGTTATTTTACTTGAGTTTTGTTTAGAGTTAAATCTTTTTAATCTATCTAATGAATATCTATTATGAAGAATGATGAATGTACAATCTATTTTATTATTAAGAAAAGTGGTTGGACCCAAAAATATCATAAGGTTGACGACCAGTGGATACAAACTACTAATGGAGTTGAACGCAAAATGACTGCTGAACAATTCATATCTCATCTTTTGCCAGCTCTTGAAAAAGAAAAGAAAGACCGTATAACAATTAAAGTAGTTAAAAAGGTCAAAAAATTAACTACCAAGAATGGTAAGTAAGTCTTATGCTAAATTAATTCTTTGTTTATCACATGGATGAAATAGAAAAGAAACTTTTAAGAAAATTCTATAGACATAAAGTTTGGAGAACTCATCATTGGAGAGAAGATACACTTATTAAAGGATTTCCTTCTCATTTAAGATATCGTGTAAAATTAGCAGCTGAAGAATTAAGAAGAAAAGGTTATTTAATTAGATTTCCAACAGGACATGGAATACAATGGTATGCAAATATAGAAAAACTTAAAGAAATTGAAACATTAATGTCTAATAATGATACATTAAATGAATAGTTATTTAAACATAAAAAATAGATGATAAATATGTTAGATCCTCCATCAGTATTTGTAACAGTTTTTGGTGAAACACCATTCATAAAATCATTAGATTTCTTTTTAACATATGATAGTTTTGATTATTCAAAATGTCAGGTAGCAGATGAAATAGGAATTGCAAGAATGACTATGGATAAAATATGGAATGAACTTATTGAAAAGAATATAATAGTTAAAACGAGAATAGTTGGACGTGCTAATATGTATAAACTTAATAAGAAGAACCCATTAGTTAAAACACTTTTAGAATTTGATATGAAATTATGTTCAAACGCTTCTAAAAATCATCTTATTTCAATTAAAAATTAAACTAACCACCCTGGGTGGTAAACAAATATTATACTGAGGTATCAAAATCAATAAATAGAAGTGTCTCTAATTCTTTACATGTTTATAGACTCAAATAATAATCCTTGGTTCTCAATCTCAGAGTTTAATATTCAATCGTATTGTGAACTTCAACTCAAATATATCTGGTCAGGAATAAGAATAACTACAAAACAAATGCTTCAAGGAACAGCGCGACATAAAGAGTTAGAAACTAAATTTATTGAAGAAACAAAGGACTTAGAAGAAGTGACTATAGAAGAAGCACTTGAGTTAGCTAAAAAAGGAATAACATCAGTTGCTAGGGAGTTAAGAATTAAATCATTTAACTTTAGACTTAATGGAATAATAGATCATATTGAAATTGGACCAACTGGAATTACAATACTTGATGATAAAGTTGGAGACATAGCTTATCCTGGATCTAAAACTCAACTCTTTATGTATGCAATTGCGTTTAAAGATTGTTATCGTTCAGATCTTGATATTAGGGTTAGAATTAGGAATAGAGATACTTTACAAACAGTTTGGGAAGAGGTGTTTACAGAAAATGTGTTTAATGAGATGGAAGAAAAACTTCAACGAATGGCTGAACTTGCAATGCATGAACGTGAGTTTGAACCTACTAATAGTCCTAAAAAATGCGCAGCTTGTTCATACAAAGAAATGTGCCGTTCTAAAAATAATTAACTACCAACGGTGGTAAACGTCTTTAAACTATCAAAAATATAAACAAAGGATATACAAATACATTATGGTAATTGATATGAAAATAGAAAATATTGTTTTTATTAGTTTTGCTACACTTGCAATAATTCTTGTTTTATGGTTTTTATTCCTATAAATTCATAAACCTAAAAAATAATTAAGCTTTTTCAATAACTAATTTTTTATCAACTAGAACAACTTTTAGTTCATTGTCTTTTTTCCAATCAAGCTCGTTTACCATCTCTTTTGGTAAATAGATAATTTTCTGTCCAAATCTAGATGATCTTAATTTAATTATTTTTTCTACTATATTTGTTTTAATTTGCATAATTATCATACGATTTTAGATTCTGCTTTTTCTGCGACTTCTTTCAAAAGAATGTAATCTAGTTTATCACTTTCAAAAGAAAGCATAAATAATGTTTCAAGAATGTTTTTCTTAGCAAATTGAATTACATAATAACTAATTATTAGATCCTCCGAATAATCATATGTACCTACAACCTCGTAGGCTATACTCAAATCTCCAAGATTCGGATTTGTTTTTTCATTTATTATAATATTTGTTGGTGGTATACTTTCTAATAACGGACCGAATTCGATTTCTTCTGGCTTTGGTAAGTAAATCATATTTTTAGCACTATTAGTATTATCATAGAATGAGATAGTGTAATCAATAAAATAGTTATCCGTTTGAAATTTTTGCCCATAACCCTTTGACCAACCATTACTCAACGCTTTAGAAGAAACTTCAGAAATATTTAATTCGGAGCTCCTTAATGGACTCCAATCTGATGGAAGATTTTCCACTGTTAATATTAAATCCTTAGGTTCTTGCAAACTTTCTGTTTGTGTACAACCACTTACTAACACTATAGAAATCAATACTAATGATAATAGGATTAGTTTTTTCATGAAATTACCTATTCAAGTGTTGGGTCTATTACTCTACCAATAAATAATATATTTCCTGTTTCTTTTTGTTGTATTACAAATATGAATGGATGATCTGCTCTAAATAATGGAATTGTTGGGCCAGCAGATTCCCTTCCCATAACAACAGCTGTTGCAGCTGCAGCTTCTGTACCTTCTTCATTAACTTCAACAAAAGCTTGATGTATTACTGCAGTAATATATAGATCTTTTATTCCTGTCATTCCTGAAAAATCTGCTCCCGATGGTTTACTTGGAGGATTAAAAGCACTTGGCATTCCCATTTCTATTAAGTCTTTAACCATCATATATTTTGTTTCAAATTTGAATTTAGGTATATAAATATTAACTTCTTGTTCTCTAAGATCTAAACTCCACTGTTCTAAATTATCAGTTGTAAGTTCTATCTGATCTAAATCTTCTTTTGGTAATAGTATTAACATTGATAATTCTTCTCCTTCGTAAGGTAGTTCTAATATCTGCAAATCATCTGTTTCTGCATAGCTAAAATCTTCTTCAGTTAATGACATCATGTCTGCTTGAACTGTTTTATCAGAACTTACTTTGAAATCCTGTTCTCTTGTATCTTTTGAATCAAATTGTGTAATCCATGTTCCTTTGAAATAAATTGCATTTGTAAGAACTAAACGTGTTAATGAGGTAAGAATACCAACCGGAATTAAATCTTTAATCTTGTCATTAGTTTGTTCTTCAACCCAATTATTGATTGTTAGACGAGATTCTTCTGTTTTTGTAATAAAGTCCATGTTCGTGACTTTTCCACCATAATAATTATCTATAACATCAAAATAATCTTGTTCAAAATGATAATCTTCTTGTGCCCATAACGCGTTTGCAGTACTTAGTTTGAAATCATCATTTGGTTTATTTATTTGATTATATAATCTTGCATAAGCCGATCTTCTTAACTCATCATCGTTTGGAAAATAAAACACGTTTGCCATTTCTTCTGCTGTTTGTCCTTTTGCACCTTCATAAGTCATTGATAATGCTGAAGAAATACTGTACGGTGAAAAAAATATATTACTATCTTCCTGTTCATTAAGTTTTGAATAATAATCTATTGCAAATTGATTATTTGCCTGTTTAACAGTGTTTAGTCCTTCTACTGTTACCCCACTATCATCCATTGGAGTAAATGCAATTCCAACTCCAGATATACATCCACTGACTAAGACTATTGAAATAAGAACTAATGATAATAAAACAAATTTATTCACAATCTAATTAGAATGTTCTAACTTATAAATTTACTTTTTAGTAAGCTCTGAATTAATAACAAGGTTGATAGAATCCCCTTAAGATATCATACTCTTAGTTTTACTACAAACTGTACATACAAAACTTTGTTTAAACTTTCCATCTCCAACATTGCGCGGGCCACCAAGTTTTGACCAACGGTGGAATCCGAGTAAACATTTTAAATTCATTTTTTCTTCACTCCACTATAAATAATCACACAAGATAAGACGTATATTAAAAATACTCTAAACAAGCCACCAAGATGAAACATATCCAAATAACCAAGATAAGGTATAGAAAATATCATCTTACCATGAACCATTGTTAAATTAATTTTGAAAGGATCTTGAACAGCATTATTATCTGCTTTTGTTTGAATACCACCTTCCAAAGAAATAACTCTATGGACTATAGGATATGTTCTACCAATTGGTGTAAATGCTATCACATCACCTACACTAATTTCTTCAACTGTCTTTATGAAAACCAAATCTCCTTTATTAAGTTCTGGGGTCATAGATTCTGAATTAATAGAATACATATAAGGATATTGCCCAGAATATAATACTAATGAAACTGATATTAAAATAAGTAAAACTATAAATATTATTATTTTATTCTGGTTCGGTTTCAAAAATTCTTTAATATCCATACATCAGATTAGTAAAGATGATTTATATATTCATTCTTGAACTAGTCCTGTTCCTTCTATATCTTTTTCATGAAAATGATCTTCTCCACCTTTGTAACACCATATTTGTGCTCCTTTTTTCCAAAATGGTCCAATATCTTTTTCACATATACTACATTTCATAACCTAAGTTAGTGTAGAAAGGTTATAAGTTACCGCGCGTTGAATGAGATTAGTGGGGTTTAAAAAGTTAATAACATAACGATTATTATGCAACAAACAATATTAGAACAACATATCAAAGAATTGGGTCTGGGAGAAATACAAAAAGTTGAACCTATTATAGATACAAAAAATGAACAAAAAGAAGATATCCCGTATTTTATTAAAATGCGTGGTTGTATTAACTGTGAAACTTCTAAAACAAAGAAAAAAAATAAAGGATATCCATATGGATTTGATCATGAATTTATGTTCGGTTGTGTTGTTCGTGATTGTGTTAAATATAATGTATCTATAGCAAAACCATTCTATGACCCAGAAGAAGTAATTAAATGTGCTAAAAGAAATGACACTAAATTATCTCTTGATAGCGCAAAAAAGTATGGTATAAGCGTAGAAAAAGCATTTGGACATTTCTATAAAAATATTGGCGTATCATTGGAAAATATTATTAATATATGTTGATTTCATGAATATAATTAAACATAACGCTGAAATTATTTATTAGATAAGATTAATTGAGTTTAGAAATGTATTTATTTTAAATCTCTAATTAAATTATCAAATGTTGCCAATTTAACAAACATTTCTTTATATTCACCATGAGCACTAAGATCGCTTGCTTCATATATTAATTTTTCCATTTCAACTGTAGCAAGGCCCTGTTCCTTCAATACATTAAATTTACTATGTCGTGGAACATATATGTTATCATTAACAAATCTATGTATAGCGACACGTCTTGCTTCTTGAACAATACTATCTACACTTATTTCTTTGTTTATACTTTCAACTGCGTTTTCATATTCATCAGTAATAGTCATTAAATCACTTAATAATAATAGTTTAGAAAAGCTTAAATATAGCACGTTGAATTATAAGAAATCTTCTTCACTTGCTGCGCAAAACTTTACAACTACTACTGAAGTTCCATCTGATTCATATAATTGTTCATAATCAGATTCTTTTATTCTCTTCTCCATTTCTGGTCTAGCAAGTACACCTGTAATTATTGATGGATTATCTACACCTATTTTTTGACATAGGTTTTGAACTGTATAATCTCCAGTATTAAGTGTATCTACTATTGCTTCTTTTAACGACTCATAGTTCATAATTATAATTAGTAGTGTAATAATAAAAAGGAATCGCGCGCAGTAATTATAAGTTACAATTCCAAAACCCTAACTTTCCCTTATACTTAATCGTTTTTACATCTTTGGAGGGTAAGGAAAGGTTTAAATATACTAAAATTATAATAATTATTATTAAGTCCCCGATGTGATCTCTTCGGAGGTAATGTCGGGTTACTTCTATTTTCATAGAGAGTGATTATTATGGATGTGAAAAAAGCAGTTGTTTTTATAGATGGTAATAATGTTTATCATAATTTAAAGAAAATGAAAATTAATCCAAAATCGGTTTCTTATATCAAGTTATGTAATAAAATATGTTCTCATTTTAATGTTTCTTTAGAAAAGATAAAATATTATAATTCTATACCTAATGTTGAAGATAACAAAGAAAAATATTGGAAACAATATAAATATTTTGAAGAGTTAAAAACAAGTGGGATTGAAGTAAATACAAGAAAACTTCAAAAATTGTCTAATAAGGAACGTATTTTAAAGCAAAAAGAAATAGTATCTGGACTTGGTTTATGTGATACATGCTCACCACTAGTTAATTCTAATTGCTATGATTGTATAGGTGATATATCAACTAAAGAAAAGGGTGTGGATATCGCTATAGCAGTAAGCATTGTTAAATATGCTATAGAACACAAATGTGATTGTATTGTACTTATATCTGGAGATGCTGATTTTATCCCAGCATTAGAACTAGCTGAAAAGATTGGTATAACCGTATATAGTGTTTCTCTTCGTTCTGGCTATTCATATGATTTAAAAAATCAATTTACACATGTAATAATGGGAACTACGTTTATTACTGAATGTATAAAATAAATAATTTCTAGTCGTATTTATAAGATTCGTTTATTACAATTCCAAAACCCTAACCGGCCTTTGTACTTAATTGGTTTAATTTTCATCGAACGGGTTAGAATAAATCCATAAACTGGAAATTTCCATTTTTTATTAGATCTAATTTGACACTTACTCTTATCTTTCATCAACTCTTTCAACGTATTGTATTTTTTAACCTCGCTCAAAGTTACTTTTCCTAACACCTTTCCTGTTTCTAAATCAGTTAACTTCCTTAATTTAACTTCTTCTATATCTGATTTTTTAGAACTATGTACAAGAAATTCACCTCGAAACTTAGTGTTCCGACTTCTTAACTCGATCGTCTTAATCCCATTAATTATTAGATGAGCATAAGGTTGTTTTATCGTTAGTGCTTTCATAATACTATATTTCATCTGACTTTATTAAATCAGACCAGTGTGGAAAAAGTTTACTACATCTTTCACAAAGCCATCTTCCTTCTACATAATGGAATTTAATTACTTTTTTACACCATTCACACATTATTTTTTTCATCTAATCGTCTTTTTCTGTTTCTACTATTTCCCATTGAAACTAATGCAATTGTGTAAATTAATTTTGTTTTAAAAAAATTGCGTGTTGTGGGCATATTTCCATACAACAGAAGCATCTTATACATTTCTTTTTGTCTATAGTTGGATATGGTTTTAAAATTATAGCATGTGCTGGGCATCTCTTTGCACACAAACCACATTTTACACATTTAGTTGTATCACAAATAATTGGTGTTTCTTTAAACAGACCCTTAATCATTTTTCTACTATTTTTCATTTCATTTAAGGTAGGCTTTTTGAAATTTAATTTCGGCAATTTATCACCAACTAATTCAAATTTATAATCAGGATATAATTTTCTATCAATAGCATGCTTTATTGCACAAATATCTTTTGGATTATAACCTATCATCTTTGAACATGCTATGTCAAGTGCAATTGAATTTTTGGATGCCATAATCACTCCAGAATTCACAGAATTACCAGATGTAGGACCTTCGCCTTCCATTCCAATCACACCGTCCATTATATTTAATTCAGGTTTTACATTTTGATAGATGTCAATAAGTATATCTGAGAATTTTTCATCGCCCTGTGCTTTATTATGAAGTTGTTGCTTTATGCCGCCAGGAATACACCCATAGAGGTTTTTTATTGCTCCAGTATATTTGGTTAAAGTATGAGTTTTTAATTTTGGCATGTTGATTATCAGATCAACATCTTTAAGCATAGAAGACATCTTGAAGTTTTTCAGAACCTTTGCTTTTTTATCTTTAATATCAATTAATTTACTCTGTTCAAAAATAATCACCTTCCCGTATTTTTTAGCAACTTTGTCAATCCCAGATGCTTTAAATGACTGTTCTGGATTTGTGAATGGAGAATCTCCTATGATAATATTGCATTTGTTTTTTTTCAATATCTTACATACTGATTCAATTATTTTAGGATTAGTGGTGCATGCAATTTGTTTATGAGGAAAACTTCCAACTACATTTGGCTTAATAAGAACATTCATGTTTTTCTTGAATTTAAAATCAATTAGAATAAGAGCTTTCTTAACTGCACTGTCTACTTGTTTCTGATTATAAGTTTTGCATTTGACTATTGAAACCTTTTCAATCTCCATAATTATCTTTATATTTTGGAATTTATAATAACAAGTTCTTGTTTCATTGTATAACTAAATTTAACTTTATTCTATCCTTTAACATGAAATTTTTATAGGAATAGGAAGTGATGTTCTTATTGGTTCCATATTTTTAGATTTAAGAGTAATAAGCACAAGAAGCATGTCTCCTTTTTGTTGTGTTTTTATATCACAGTTCTCTAAGTTCATTATTATTTTCTTATTTAATCCAAAAATATTTTTAGAGACATCTAATATCTCCATTCCAACTACTTTATCTTTACTATTAAAATCAACTATAAAAGAACATTCCCAATCTATGCTATGTTTTACTATTTCGCCTTTCTTTAGTATGTACAATATATCATATTCTTTATCATATCTGAAATTAAAATCTGTCATTATATCAACCTCTTTTTCTTCATATAATTATAGTATGTTATAACCTTTAATACTTTATCTTTTAATTCTGCTATTATTATAAGATCATATTTTCTGCTTCTGTAAAAACATAGTTTAATTCTGTTTTGGTTTTCTTCTGTAGCTCTATATAGAGTGTTTAGTCTATTTTTTAAATAATTCTCTGCGTCAAATCTTTCTGGTCTTCCAACTTTCCACTGTGTTTTTTCAGCATGATCAATAAACTCAATTTTCGATTTTAAAATCTTTTTCTTTATCTCTTCAATATCTTTTACATCTGGTTTTTCAAAATACTCCATATTTTAAACAATTGAAGTTTTACTAAATACCGTCTTTACCCATCAAAAGAGTAAGTCTTAAATAAATACTAAAACCATATTCTCCTATGGTTTCACTTACATTCTATGGTGAAGTAAAGTATTCATAGAAATATATTTCCAAAACGGGTAAGTAAAACTTATAAGACGTACTAATGTATTATATTTATGGCAGAGAATATCTTTGAAGTTGCTCTTGGTTTAGTTGGCCTGATGCTTGTTACTATAAGTTTACCAACTATGCAAACTAATCTTTTTAGTCCTACATTTTGGATTGGTCTTGGTCTTATTATTACATCTGTTCATCTTAGTAGAAAATAGGTGATTTAAATGAATATTGAATTAGAAAAGAATCAACTAGATTTAAAATACAGTAATCTACTAAACTGGAGATCAATAGTCTTTGCTTCTTATTTTGCTATTCTTGCACTTGTAAGTTCTTACACAGTAAGAGTAATACCTGATCCAATGACTGCTGTTTTGTTTATTTTAACATTAAGTTTTACATCATGGATACTTGTTGATTCTTGGAAATATTCTGAAATAAAGAAAGGATTGACATATATTGAAAAAAGGATATCTGAACTTGAGAAACACTGAAGTCTTTTTAATCTATTATATATAATTTAGAGTATGGACAAACGAATTAAACTTACATTGGTTTTAATTATAACTGTCATTCTTTATATTGTATTTGTTCATGAACCAGCTCACTACATAGCCTGTGAATTAGTTGGTGGAGATGCAAGTTTTGGATTTCTTGAACTGAATCCAGCTGTCAACTGCGTGTTTAATGGTGCATCTAATCTATCAATGTTTTTCGTATTTATTGCTCCATACATAGTTGATTTATTTATATTATTACTATTTTTAAAAGTCAAACGAAATCGTTGGACTTATTTCCTTCCTACAATTGCTTTCATGAACACTGCTGGTTGTGGTTTGATTGCACCACTTATTCAAGTTCAAATCGGTAATGACTTTGTTAATATGGCCCTAGTTGGTTTACTTCCAACTGGACTGGTATTAGTCGTTGTGAATGTAGCGATTTGGGCTGCGTTTTATAGAACTGATTTGACTGATAAGAAGAGGCTTAGTAAAATCCTTAAATAATTGCAGTTTCTAATAGTATGTATGGTAAGTCTTACGTTCTACGGCGGAGTTAAAGAGATTGGTGGTAATAAGATACTTCTTGAAGACAAGGGTACTAAGATCTTTTTGGACTTTGGAATGAATTTTAATGAACATTCTAAATACTTTACAGAATATATGCCGCCTAGAAAATCATCTTGTATATCAGATTTAATGAGTTTAGGACTTCTACCAAATGTTAAAGGAATTTATAGAAGAGACTATTGTAAACACATGGGAATTGATGATCAAGTTGAGAATGGAATTGATGGTGTTCTAATAACTCATGCTCATATGGATCACGTTGGTTATATTCATTTTCTACGTAAAGACATTCCTATCTATGTTAGTCCAGAGACCAAAGCTATAATGGATATGTTTACCGAGACTGGTGCTGGTGGCTTTTCTGAGTTTTCAGAAGTTAAACCTAGTTTTGAAATGATTCCTCTTAAGACTAAAGAAGGAGTTAGACGTAGAACGTCTAGAGATGGAACTGAGAAAAGGGAGATTAGAGTTTTTGAATTTGGTAAACCATTTAAAGTTGGTAGTTTAGAAGTTACTGCTTATCGAGTAGATCATTCTTTACCTGGAGCTACTGCTTTTGTTATTAACACTAGTAAAGGTAATCTTGTTTATACTGGTGATTTAAGATTCCATGGTCGACATAGTCAATGGAGTCATGATTTTGTAGACGCCGCTGCTAATTTTGAACCAGAGTTTATGATAACTGAAGGTACAAGAATAACTCAAAAAGAAGCTAGAACAGAAGAGTATGTACAAACTGAAAGTGGTAAAGTAATTAAGGACAAGAAAGGTTTAGTTATTGCTAATTTTCCTATAAGAGATTCTGAAAGACTACTTACATTTTATAATACTGCTGTTGAAAATAATCGTAAGTTAATTATTGAAGTTAGACAAGCTATCATGTTAGATCTATTAAGTAAGTATGGAGCTAATGGTCTTCCGACTTCTGATGATAAGAATATAATGATATTTTATCCGAAGAAAAGTTGGGGTCTAGTTGGTAGAGAAGGATTTACTAATGAACAAGTTCAGCAAGATTATAGTACTTGGGAGAAAAGCTATCTTGGTTGTAAAAACGTGATTACTGCTGAGGAGATTGCTAAAAATCAAGATAAGTATGTTATGTTTATGAATTATTTTCAGTTGAATAACTTGTTAGATATTAAACCTAAAAACGCTGTTCATATTCGAAGTATTTGTGAACCATTTAATGAATCAATGGAACTTGATCAGGAACGTATTGATAACTGGCTTAAACTTTTTAAAATGTATCCAGAACACAAAATACACTCTTCTGGACACGCAAGTGGTCCTGCTATATTTGATATGATTGAGACGATTAAACCTAAAAGTTTATTTCCTATTCATACAGAACTTCCTGGAAAGTTTAGACATTTAAGTATGAAAGTTAAAATGGTTAAACAAGGAACTGTTTACAATCTATAATTTCTTCGCTTTACAATAATTTTTCACTTAAATTAAATTCATCTTCAATAATTTGAAGTATTTCTTTGGTGCAATCAGTATTCATCTGAACATGAAGTTCACTACCATGAGGAAACATTCTTATTAATCTCAATTGCTTTAATTCATTCAAAGCTCTTTTATATAACAACATGTCATTGTTTCTGTAAGATTTGAGAAGGTTTGTAACAGATATATGACCTTTTTTAAAGCATTTTTTACGATATAATTTATAGAGCAAATCAAGTGCCTGTTTACTTATAACCATAAACTTTGTTTATAAATGCACTCACAATAATTTTCTTTACCCATTTGCTTGGTAGGATAACTATATAGAAAGTATACAATCAATTTGTAATATTTATAAAGGTATGAAATAAAGAACAATTGTGATATAAATGACAAGTGCATTTAGTATAATATTCAAAGGTAATCATACAAAAATATTTGATTTCTTTTTAGATAATCCAAGATATGACTTCACAACAACTGAAGTATCTAGAAATGCTGAAGTTAACAGAATAACAGCAAATAAAATAACAGAATATTTTTTAAAAATAGGTATAATAAAACAGTCTAGGAAACTTGGAAATGGTCAATTGTATATTCTTAATATAGAAAATCCAGCAGTAAAAGCAGTTATGAAAACTGAGCTTGAAATGATTAAAACAGATATTAAGCTGAATATTCCAGTTAAGGTGGGAAAATGAAAGAACTCTTTTTCTTTGATTCTTGCTCTCATGAGATAATATGCAAACGATGCGGGTTTACAACAAGATCTGCGGTTGATATGATAAAACATTTCGCCTGTATTTACAAGTATGAGGGAGAAAACTGTAAAGAGAAAATTATTGAATTTTCGAAAATATATGATAAAAAAACCGAATTAGAAAATAGCAGAGTAATTACAGAAATAAGTAGTATGATAGATAATGTATCGTTGGAGGGATATGAATGATAAAAGAAAAAAATAAAGATAATATCAACCCCTTAATCGAATTTTACAAAATCGAAAGAAATATTATTATTAACCACGGAAAGGCATTGAAAAGCCTTTATTCAAAAGAAAAAAAGAATTAATAACTTCTCAGCCTTAATAATTCTGTTAGTATAACAAAATCGTGCTCCGAGTTAAATAGTCTGGTCTGCCGTTAAGGTTTTAAGGTATTAAAGTTAATAGAAATTATGATCAAAGGTGGAATAGGTGGAGCTAAAACTGTAACAGGGCTCACCTTTGAAAAAAAAACTGATATCAGAACTGCTTTCAACAAAATTAAAAATTATCAAATTAAGGATGATACACTTCTGTACAAGGGAAATATTGTAGCTAATATGTATAGTAAATATGAATTATATGAAAAATTTTTATGCAAATTAAATATAAAGTGGGAAGAGCGAATATCAAGACGTCTTTTACCAGATGATTCTATTTTTGTTTTTACAAATAAAACTTTATTTATTATTGAAATGAAGTTTCAGAATGTTGAAGGTTCCACAGATGAAAAATTACAAACATGTGATTTTAAATTAAAACAATATAAAAAATTATTTCAAGGGAGTGGAATTAAAATCGAATATGTCTATATTTTAAATGATTGGTTTAAGAAAATTCGTTATAAGGATGTTTTAAATTATATAAAGTCAGTTGATTGTCATTATTTTTTTGAAAAATTACCACTTAAAATACTTGGGTTACCAGAATCAATTGTTTCTTAATATTTTTCCTAATAATCACTAACATGTAGTATAATTATTGGAAAACTGTGGTCTTTATATACTTGTAAACATAATGTTTATTAAATAAAACATGTTTGTAAACAGCAGAAAACAAAAAAACATATGTGTTTGTAAACAATAAAAAAGGAGGAGAAAAAAATGAATATGGAAGAAAATGAAAATATAATAGAATACCTTGATGCAGCACCATCTAAAAAAATAATATCAAATAAAGCAAATACCGCACATTTTGAAGAGGCAATGTGTGAAATCATTGACAATGCCATAGATCATTGGTCCGAAACACATCATTTAAAAGATTTGGTTTTTAAAACTAATATTAAAAAAGATATGGTAGAGATTTCTTGGAATATGGGTATTCCAAACGACAGACTAGAACCACTAGTTAAAATGGGACAAGCACTGCATCAGGACCCATATTCAATAGGTACGTGGGGGGAAGGTGCTAAAATAGCAATGTTTTCTATTGGAAAAGATATCAGAATATACACTAGAATTGGTAATTGTACCAAAAAAGTAGCTATACCGAAAAATTGGTTAGACATACCTAGCTGGGACATACCCGTTACCATTGAAATTAAAACAAAAATACCTGAAAATTCTACTACAATTGAAATAAGAGAATTATCACCTCGACTTAAAAAAACACCTCCAAAAATTTCTAATGTATTAAAACATATCGCTGAAACATATGGAACAAGAATAATAGAGGATGCAGAACACGGTCATAAAATCAAAATAGATATCAACGGAACACCGGTTATACCGATATCATATATCTCAAAAGAATACATAGAAGAAAATTTTGCATTTATACCAGGCTTTGAACCCACCGAACATATTTTTGGCGAAATAGATGGGGTTAATGTAAGAATGATAATCGGTATATTAGCTGAACAAAACAAATCTGAATACGGTGTGTATTTGTATGGTAATGGGAGAATGTTTGCATCAAAAATCAGAGACGAAACTGTAGGTTTTGGTACAAGAGCTAATTCGGTAATTCCTATGAACCATCCACACGGTATGAGACTCCAGGCACATATTTTTTTCAATGGTCAACCTGAAAATATACCATGGCAAGCACCTCTTAAACATGGTTTTAATACGAGATCTGAACTTGCTGCTTATGTACCAGGTTGGGTATCTGAATATGGTGGCACATTAGTACGCTATGTAAAAGGTACAAGTTCAGCAGAAATATTACCATATTCTAAAAAATGGAGTACGTTTTCAACAGACAAAAAAATTGAAAAATTATATGGAAAAGGAGCTGACAGAAGAAGACTGTCAAAAGAAGAAAAATTACAAGAATTTAAAAAAGCACCAGGAATTATTAGAAATGGTATTAAGACATATATAGGAACAATGGATGTTTGGGATCATTCACTGGCAGAAGATAGACCACCAAATAATAAGGCTAAGTTTAATACAGCAATAGTAAAAGAAATAATAAAATTTGCAAAAAGCCAAAGAGACGATTCGAAAAATATGGGTGCTATAGAAATTAATAAAAAAATTATGGAATTGGCAGGAGAAAAAACTACTCTGCAACTATCAGATACTTTGAGTGAAATGTCAAAAACATCAAAACCTGAAAATGAGACCATGCCAATATCTATAAGATTGCCGATAACTCAAATAAATAAACTTAGAACGGCAACGGGAACAGATAGAACCACTGACGTCCTAACCAAAATTATTACAACATACGAAATGGTTCAAAACCTTAAAAAACACAAAATTTTCAAAGACATGGAAACTTCTGAATTAGAAGACGAACACTTCATTAGAAAAATATACAATGTGCTTGATGGGGCTAAACAATGAAAATTGAAAATATGAAACCAATAAGTCTTCAGCCTGATGAATTCTCACTATGGTTAAGAGCAACCGCTCTTAACCAGATTGGAGAAAATTCAATTACGTCTCCATGGCACTCTAAAATAGATATATACCCACATCAAATTGAAACTGTAATCAAGGCAATTAGTGAAGATAAACCAAATTTAATACTAGCGGATGAAGTTGGACTTGGAAAAACAATTGAAGCTGGAATGATTATTAAAGAAATGTTAAAAAGAAAAAAAATAAATAGTTTTTTGATAATACCTCCTGCTAATCTTGTATCACAATGGCATGAAGAAATGTCTAATAAATTCGATATACAGTGCGAAATTATTACGAGATCAAATATAAAAGATATTCTTCAAAATGAAATTTATGGAGGATATATTATTTCTGCAGACTATGCTAAAAATAATAAGGAAGATATATCTGATGTCGATTGGGGCCTTTTAATTTTTGACGAAGCGCATCATATAAGAAGGCATTTTTCTAAAGATGGAAACAATAGAAAAACAAAAAAATATGAACTAGCAGAATGTTTAAAAAGTAAGACTGAATCTGCATTATTTTTAACTGCTACACCTTTCCAATTAAATGACTTTGAATTTTATTCCTTACTTGAACTAATAAATAAAGACATGTTCGATAATTATGATCATTTTAAATCATATCGTGAAATATACTTACCTTCCATTAATGAAGCAATACGTAATCTATCAAGGGGGAAAGATTATAGATATGAATCAAAATTATTAATTAATAGGTTATATACAAATTACCCGAGCATGTTTAAAGAAAAGATTGAACCAAAAGATGCGAATTTAATTAATATTTTAGAACAAAGTAACATAATAAAAAAATATGTTATTAGACACAAAAGAAGAATAGAATTTGCCAATTCCCCGCCAAGAGAAGTAAATACTGTTAAAATAAAATATACAAATGAAGAATTAAATATTTACAAAGAAATTTCTTCATACACTAAGAACCAATATAATAAATATATAAAGGTCGGCAAAAGAGGAAATGGGTTTGTTATGGTTATATTCCAACAGCTCTTGACATCTAGCCCGAAAGCATTACTTAAAACCATGGAAACGCGAGTTGTTAATTTAAAAGAAAAAAATGATATGATGGTTATAAATAATAGTATGGAAGATACTGAAGAAAATGAAGAAAACGCAGTTGAAAGTTTTTATTCTGGGGAGTCTCTTGAAGAAGAAATAAATACACTGACAAATTTTATATCAAAAATAAAAAATATAAAAAAAGATTCGAAATTAGAAATGTTGATAAATATGATATCAAATATATTGGTTAATAATCCGAAAGAAAAGATTATTATATTTACAAGATTTCTAGAAACTCAAAAATATATAGAAGAGATTCTATCCGAACACTTTAAAACGGCTATTTTCAATGGTAAGCTTGGACCAGATGAAAAAAATGAACAAATTGAAAAATTCAAAAAATATCACCAGATTTTAATTTCGACAGAATCTGGTGGTGAAGGTAGAAATTTTCAATTTTGCCATGTTATGATAAATTATGATATGCCATGGAACCCAGTCAAACTAGAACAGCGAATAGGTAGAATAGATAGAATAGGGCAAACAAAAACTGTAATTGTTAATAATCTTTCTACCTTTGATACTATCGAACAAAGAATTCTAGATGTATTATCTAGTAGAATAAGTGATTTTGAGGATTTAATTGGTCCAATGGATGCAATTATAGGAAGTACGGATGGTAATATAATTAAACTACTAATGAAACAAGAGGAATTAACAGAAGTTGATGTTAAGTTATTCGAAATAACATTAGAAGATAAAATTAAAAAGGCGAGTATTGCTAAAAATAAATTTGAAGAACTTGCGATATTTGAAAGAGCAAATAGGGATAAAACCGAATTGATGAAGCAAGAAATTAACAGAATAGACGAGAGTCAAATTTTAAGATTTATAATACAATCAATAAATAAAAAGGAAGGAGCACATATTAAATCTGTGGGAGATAATATTTTTGAAATAAATATTCCTAGTGGTTTTGGTGGAATTACGTCTTCAAAAACTATTACCGGTACACCGTTTAAAAATGTTGCTATGAAAAACAACGCAATAGAATTTTTAACATCTGAACACTGGTTAGTAATAGAAATGATAAATGATTTATGTAAATATGATGGGATAATTGTAAGTGGTGACATATCACGAGAGGGTAGTCCATTTGTTGACATGGTATTTTCAGTAGAAAATGAAAAGAAAAAAAGATCAATTGGTATTAGATTTCCAAATAAGAAAGACATAGAATTAATAAATAATTATAATGTATTTTCTGAAACTAATAAAAGTAGCGATAATCAGATTCATAATAAAATAAATCAAAATCTTAATATTTTTAATCCGCTTATAGAAAAATCTATTATGCACATTAATAAAATATTAGAATTTGATGTAAACAAAATAACTTTAGTTGGCATTTACATGAGCAATTTTGATAGGTGGTTGAAATGAATGAAGTGTTAGAACAATTCTATAATAATAAAGTAAACGTAGATATTTGTGGGGAAGACATAGACGATTCAGTAATAATAAATCTGGAAAAGATTTTGCATCGTGAACATTCTGAGGAAAATATCCAGACATTACTTGAGAACTTAAATGATATTGAAAAATGCTTTTCGGCTTTTGTAGGACTTAGTTTTGGTAATATTAAACAGTACTATGATTACAGTGAAATAGATAATGAATTTAAATTCAACTTATTATCTCATTTATTTATTGGACATATGGTATTAAAATTGAAAAAAGATAGTGATATAAGTCATTCTGAAGCAGTCAATAAAATACAAAATCTGATTAATATTATAAAAGGTTTTGTTATTGAAAAAGAACCGCCAAAACAAAGTCTCTATGATACAATTATAAAAAAAAGTGAAAGTAATGTAATTGGTATCGAAAAAAAAGATACGGTAACTGGTGTATTTAAAAGAGATATACAACTTGTCGAATTTCTAAAAGAGTACTTTGAATATAAATGTATTATATGCCATAAAAACATTAAGAGAGACGATAATAAACCGTATATAGAATCTCATCATGTCCAACCATTAAGTGAAGGTGGATCGGATACTGCTGATAATATAATAATAGTATGCCCAAACTGTCATAAAATATTTCATTTTGGTAGAAAAACTAAAAGAGATAAAATGGAAAAATTATTAAAAACTAAAAATCCTTTCAAAATATGTAAGTAGTAGGTGTGATTATGCAAAAAACAGTAACAAAAGAATTGTCTAAAGGCTATGAAAAAAACATAGCTGGTAAAACTATAAAAGTAGAAGAGGGAGTTTTCTGGATACAAAAACAGAGACAGAAACACAGTTTACACCATATTACTCCTTATCAAGCAAGCTTTGCACCACAAATACCTGAATTTTTTATAAAAAATTATTCAACAAGAGGAAATAAGGTGTTAGACCCATTTGCTGGGAGAGGTACTACTATTCTTGAAGCAAATATCAGTGGAAGAATAGGCATAGGTTTCGATATCTCACCATTGGCCATTCAAATAGCAAAAGCAAAATTAAAAAACATAACATACGAAGAAATTGAAAAGAGGCTATATGAAATTGATTTTTCTAAAGAAATACTTAATGGATATGATGAATTTAAGTATATTTATCACCATAAAACATATTCGCAGATAATGAACCTTAAAAAACAATTAGGTAACAATAGGACAGACACATTCATTAAAGCCATTATTCTTTGTAGATTACATGGTCACTCACCATCATTTTTTTCTGTCTTTACCTTTAATGTAATAAGTCCTAGTGCAAAGGCTATTCGAAAAATGAGTGAACGACATCATTCAAAACCAGAATTTAGAGACGTCGTCCCAAGGATTCTTAAAAAGGCTAAAACAGTTCTAAGAGATAGTATTATTGAACAAAAAGAATCTTATGTTAAAATAGCAAATTCTAATAAATTACCGCTGAAAAATAATTCTATCGATATGATCATTACGTCTCCTCCATTTCTTGCGGCTATTAATTATATTGATGATAATTGGTTAAGGTTTTGGTTTCTTGGTTATGAAAAAGAAAATCTGAGAAAAACTCTAATACAAACGAACAATATGGAAGACTATAAAAAATTCATCAAAAGTAGCATGAATGAAATGCACAGAGTTTTGAAATCTAAAAAATACTGCATAATAGAAGTTGGAGATGTCGGAAATAATGGAAAAAGAGTGAACTTGGAAGAATTGATTATTGAATTAGCAAGTGAAACGGGATTTGAAGTAGAAAAAATATTAATAAATCACATATCCGCACCTAAAATATCCAAAGCTTTCAGTAAAAATGCTAAAAATAAAGGAACTAAAACAAATAGGTGTGTAATAATGAAAAAATATGATAATAAATTAAATGATTAATAATATGTGATCAAATGAGAAAATATAAACTATTCAGCAAACTGTTAGAACCAAATCAAAATACAAAGAAATGTATTAGATGTAATAAAGAATTTGTGGCGAACACTAAAACAAAGAAATATTGCTCAAAAAAATGTCAAAAACTAGAAAATAGTTATTCAAAGAAAGGTGGTAAATCAACTGCAAAAAGAACGGAAAATAGAGTATATTCGTGTATAGTTTGTAAAAAACCATTTGCAAGAAAATCGCGCAGTAGTAAAATTTTCTGTTCAGATAAATGTTGCAAAACAAGAATAAAAAGAATAAATATGATGAAACATAAGTGGTGTGAATAAAATGATAATAACAATTCGTCATGATAGATATGTTGATTTCAAGATACCTCCATGGGCTTCTGAAGAACAAACGAAAAAGATAATAAAATACATGGAACAAAACTTTCCCGGTATAAAAAGGAGGGAAGTAGACGAACCGCCAAGATATACTGGAGAGAAGGGGGAGACAACAAGTAAAAAATGGACACCAAAAGACATAGTTTTACTATTTTCTGATCTAAGTAATGAAGAAATAGCAAATAAGCTCAAGAGAAGCAAAGCAAGTATAGATCTAACAAGAGGAGCAAAAACAACAGAAATAATAGCATGGGCTAAAAAGAACGGTAAAAAAATGCCAATAGGTATAAACACGATTAAAGAATGTATGGAGGCGAAACACAAATGATGCTATTATTAGGCGACTTTGGACATATCGACTTTGACAGACCTATAAAAATGAATGAAAAACAAATAGAAAAATTCATTGAATTTCTAAAAACAGTTTATTCGGTTGTAGAGACAGAACAAATTATTGACACAAGAACCGATAGACTGGGTGATAAACTATTCTCTTCCGGATGGACAGCTGACGAATACACATTATTATTAGATACTAGTAAAATGGTAGAAGAAATTTCAGAAATGTTAGGTAGAACTTACATGAGTATTAATTTTAAAAGAGGGGTGTTCATATCTGATTTTGTTGTATGGAATAAAAAGGCCGGCAATCCAAATATCTTTGAAATAAAAGATAAAAATGAACTCAAGAAATTTATTAAGGAGTATATGGACGAAAATAAAAAGGGAATTGAGTCTAGACGTGGAATTAAAAAAGAGATAAAAAAATTAGAAAAACAAAAAGAAAACCTAAAAGACCTGATATCAGAAGGTATCAAAGTAGATCGACAGAAATTATCAGAAATTAATAATAAGATAAAGAAATTGGAAAGAGATATAGATTAAAATCACGCGGTTAAAGAATTCTGGATTACCAATTAGATTCTAAAATACCAATTATAAATAAAAATATCCCTATTGCTGGTCCAGTGATAAATATAGTAAGCCAAGATAAATCTGTACCAAATATCATTCCAATCATTATTAAAAGTGGTATTAGTATACAAAGTTTTATATATGAAAAAACATCTTCAATTAAACTCATAAATATATGTTTATTTTCTATAATAAATTGTTAGTGAATCTATGGTCTATAAGGAAGATTTATCATACTCTTCCAATCATATACATCCAACTACCCAAATGGCTTTAAAACTAAACCACCCAAATCAATTGGGGTGTTCTAAAATGACTAAAAAACTAGAAGCTAAACTAATAGAATTAGATCAAAAAGTAAGCTTAATGCTAACCTTATTGATAGATGAGGACGACGAAACTGATCCAGAAGACGGACCAATAAAGATGTTTGCCAAGCCGTTTATAATAGATGATAGAATTATAACTGCTAGGGTTAGAAATCGTGGATTAGGTGAAAATTAGGAGATGAATAAAATGGCGAAATCAGTTATAGGAGTTCATAGAAAAATAAGAAAAGATGAAGATGTAGATACCGATATGTTCGGGAGAAGAACGATAACAAGAAAAGCTCGAGGAAGATTTGACGATAGATAGTTCTATCTCTCAACCTTAATAATCCTATCTACGTGCAGTTAAAATTCTAACTATCTCTGTGTTAGGTTTTTATATCCTTTTGTTCAATTATTATTATGGTAAGAAACCCGATGTTAAGCGAACCGTTTAGTAGTAAGAAAACAATTAAAAGAAAACCGGTAAGAGCTTCAGATAGAAGACACTTACTAGAATTTCAAAAGGGTAAATGTAAGAAGTGTAAAAAATCTTTTAAAATAATGGGTGTAAGGCCTGTTTTACATCATGTAAACCATAACCGAAGCGATAATAAAATAGTAAATATGATTCTAGTATGTTCTAACTGTCATGATAAGATACACCAGAAAGATAAAAAAGTCAGAAAGAAAGTTAAGACAGCATGGGGTGGAACTGAAGTAAGAACCATAAGAGTTAAAACAACAACTAAAAAGAAAGTAAAAAAGACAACTAAGAAAAAACCTAAAAAGAAAACAAGTAGAAAGCCAAAAACTGATATGTTTGGAAATATTATAAGAAAACAACCAATTAAATTTAAATTTTAAACCATCTCAACTTTTAAAATCTTATCTGTGTTAATAGCGCACAGTGAAGAATCTGGATTACCTATGAAATTTTAAATAATAATTAAATCTACCAACAACCTTATATATCTATAAATATAGATATCTATATAAAAATATAGATGATTATATGCTTTCAGAAAATAAATTAAAAACATTGAGTATTCTTTTCAAAACCCCCGAAAAAGAGTTTACTTCAGTTGAGATATCAAAACTAAGTAAAATGCCATATATTTCGGCATTCAAAGTTTTAGAAAATATGACTAATGAAAAAATATTAAACAAACTAGTACGGGGCAAAACCGGGATATATAATTTAAATTATAGCAATTCATCTGTTGAAAAGCTTGGAGAGTTGATAGAAAGTCAGAAAAAAGAAAAACTCTTATCAAACCCAATATTAAAACTTATTTCAGACAAAATTTTAAGTGAATTCCAATTTATGCTCAACGATGTTATAGTTAGTATCATAATATTTGGTTCATTTGCTAAAAAAACAGAGACAGAGAGTAGTGATATAGATGTCTTATTTATTGTACGAGTTGGAACAAAAGTTGAATATGAAAAATGGGATCATACTCTAAGAAGCGTGTGTAAAGGAATAAGTGAAAGTCATAGTAAAAAAATATCACCTTTTATTCTAACTACTACTGACTTTGGGGAAGGAATGTATAAAAAGCAAACATTAGTATATGAAATATATAACAATCATGTTATTTTATTTGGAACGGAATTTTATATGAGAGAGGTATTAAAATGGTTAGAGAAAAAACAATAAAAAACTGTTTAGAAAAAGGTAAAGACGGCGGTGGAATTATAATAACAACTCAAAGTTCTAAATTAAGTGAAATGCATTACAAAAAAGCATTAAAAAATATAGAAGTTATGAATTATTTGAAAGTTGGTAAATATTCTGACTGGACCGTAATATCTGCTTATTATTCTATGTATCAAGCATGTTTATCTATTTTAACTAGAATTGGATTAAAAAGCAAAGATCATACATGTACAGTTGCAGTAATTGAAAAATATTTTATTAAGACCGGGAAGATTGATAAGAAATTCCTAGATCAGTATAAGGGTTTAACTAATATTGTTAAAGAACTTGAAAAAGTAAAAATAGAACAGAAACTATTAAGCGTGTTAAAAGATGTTAGAGATAGGAGAGAAAATCTTCAATATGATGTTGAAACAAGTGTTATAATTAGTCTAGATGATATGATTAAAAATACTATTAAATTTGTTGAAGAATCGAAAATACTTGTAGATAATCTTGATGTTAAGTTTATTGAAGCTGTTAGAAAGGATGTTAAAAGACTTATTTGATTAACCTATCTAATTCATTTATACTCTGATTATCTATTTTATTCATATAATATTTAATAATTTAAATTAGAATAAAGGACACTTACCCATGAAGGTAGTGAAATGGTGGTGGAGAATATGTTGCTCTTTATTAGGAATTTAGAATAATAGATATATAATTATTTCTACTATAGTTTCATATGTTTAACTAAGCTAACTAAACTTTCTTTTCTGAAAATTTTAGATAGATCATCATAAAAATCACGATCAAACGTAATAAAGATATTTGGTTTATTATGAGAGGTTATACTAGTTAATAGTTCTGCGGATATCAAAGCATCACCTTGTTCAAACTTACCGTTTTTAAAGAAAAAGCGATTTTTCCTATGATACCAATTTAAAATGGTTCTCGTATAATTAAAATCATATTTTTTTCCTTCGGTCTTCATGATTCGGCAATGTTCTACATTTTTAAATAATTTAAGTATAATATTAAATTGTATATCAGGTTGTTTTTCAAATTCTCTACGAAGGTTTTGAATAATTAGTGGATTTGATTTTTTTATTTTGAATATATTTATACCAGCTAATATCTTATATAAAAATGTTCTTGTTATTTCCCTTGTATCATTTTTTGTTATATTTTCTACTTTTTCACACATTAATCTATCAAATTCTTTATTAAAATTAATTGGGTCGTGAAATAATCCAGCATTATTTGCTTCGCTCATTGATACTATTAAAATAGAAAAGGCTTCTTTTATACATTTAGAAATTATATGAATAAATTCAACTTTTACATTATATGCAGAATATAGACATTTGTCTTTCATATCATATGTAAAATTTTGTGCGTTTTTATAATGGGTACTTTTTGGAGTTTGTAAAGAAATTAATATATTAGTATCTGGCGTTACACATGTTAACATGTGAATCCCAAGTTTTCGTATTTCTCATAAAAAATTATATTTTCTAAAATATCTAAATACTCTACATTATTATTAATACATAACAGAAAAAGATGTGTTCTTAATAACATCAAGTTTATTAGTATTATACTATCTGTGATATTTTCTTTTTTTTCTTTTAATTTTAACATTTCTTTTTCGGTATATTTTTTTATAGAAGAAAATATATCCGATATTTCCATACAAATATTGCATGATTGTTTTGTTTTACAGTACATTATTAGCTCTGACCAAATG
The DNA here is from genome assembly GCA_018901655.1 of Nanobdellota archaeon. Lineage (GTDB taxonomy): Archaea > Aenigmatarchaeota > Aenigmatarchaeia > Aenigmatarchaeales > Aenigmatarchaeaceae > JAHIEG01. The sequence continues at coordinate 143 of JAHIEG010000016.1, read as the reverse complement.
TTATCATATGAATTAAAATTAGATATTATATTATTCATATATTCTTCTAATAACATCAGTCTAGTATCTAAATCGTCTTCAGATTCTTTCAGATTTTCTTTTAATGTGGTTTTCAAGTAATTTTTAAATATTGGTATTTTGGT
>JAHIEG010000015.1 GCA_018901655.1 Nanobdellota archaeon | reverse complement strand
GTTATACTTTCTAAATAATGCTCCAACAGATTTTTTTGATTAAAGTAAATCTTTCCTTTTGACACCATATTTTTTAAATCACCCTTAAATTTATCAAAAGGTTAACCTATTTATATCTTTTTTGCTTTTTTGATAATTTAACCATAAATTTACCGGCAATAATTATCATAAGGGAAAAACTAAGATTTTTTATAAAATGCCATAAAAATTTAAAATAATCATCAAAAAGAGAAAAATTTATAAGGGAATATATATTAAACATAAATGATGATAGATTTACTACTCGTAATAAACTTAGTTAATTTAGCACTTACTTTTTTAGTTATAATTTCTATTTACGGAACATTACTTAGAACTAAAGGAAGAATCCACACCTCATACCTTTTTGTTTTTTTAGCATTATTCGTTTTTGCCGCAAGAATCTTTGTTAAGATTTTCACTGTCCAACCTATTTCTTTTTGGCCAATAATCGGTTCAGTATTAGAAACAATTTTTTTGATTTTAATGGTGGTTGCCGGTAATTTTTTAAAAAGTGTGTTTAAGGTTCTTAATGGAGAAAAAAGAAAATAAATTTATTTGATAAGTTTCTTCTTTTTCATTTCTTTTGCACCAATTTTCTTTATGGATTTATGGAGCATATTCAATTTTCTATGTTCATGTATCATAAACAATACAGCCAGGAGAAGTAAAATAACCGTTCCAATTAAAAAGAATAACCCCCCATTAGCAGAAAGGATCCATTCTAGATTGTTTATTTCAACAACTTTAAATGCATGACTACTACTAGCAATAATTCCATCTTGGTCTAGACTTACATAAAGGAGATAATCTCCGGTTTTCAAATAAATAGGGATATCAAATTCTTTTATGTAACTAACTTTAGTTTCAACTCCAACAGTTTCCTGTTCTTGGAGTATGATATTCCCTTCTAAGTCTTTAATGTAATAATTGACCAAAACGTCTGTCAAACCAACCCTTTCAAGATTGAATAGGCTTACTTCTGCAACAAGGATCCCCCCCGCAGGCACTTCTCTAAATCTTTCAGAAATATGAGTTTCTACATCAAATATTGCATTAACAGACTCTACTTCCAAAATAGTTGTTATAATAGACTTCAAATCACCAGAGTTAACTACAATTTTCCCAAAATACGTTTCTGGTTTTTGGTCAGAAGATACACTAAATATTAACTGGATGGTTTTTTCTTTTCCAGGTTCTAGTTCAAAATAATATTCCCCAACTCCCCCCGGGAAGATTATAAAATCTTCTAAACCTGTTAAATCAACTTTTATATCTAATTTTACATCATCAGTATTTTTAATTTTAATAAACTCTTTTTTAGTATCTCCTTGCCTCATAGACACTTTTATTATATCTTTGTCTAATGAAAAGGAAGAGTTCTTTTTAGTTGTACTGCTACCCCCTCCACCCCCCCCTCCAGGGCTAGGGGAATAAACTGGCGGTTCTTCTGTAACAACAACTGGTTTTTCACCTATTAAAAACTTAGAAAAGTGCGTTAAATCAGAATAAAACCTTGCTGGATCAGATGTACCATTAATAACTACAGTATTCAATTCTGTCCAATTAGTTACATAAACAAATAAACTTACATTATCTGGGTTTATACTACCCAAAACATTTTGAGATAAATTAAAATAAAGAATATAATTTCCTCCCTCGTGAGAACCAGTGGAAGTGTTCAATTCAAAATATTTTATTGGATCATTTGTTTCATTTTCTATTGGTTCTGGTTCAATCCATTCAGGTGGGTAATTCCCCCCATAGAGTCCAAGATTAAATTCCCAGCCAGGATCGGCTCCAATTACTTCAGTTATTGTATCATAGGCACAAAATTCAGTAAATGTTAGATTACCTGAAGCTGGGACAATAGAGGAATCATTACACAAAATTGTAAGACTTAAAGAGGCAGTATCAAAAATAGCCCGAGCATCTAAGATAGCGTTACCAATAACTTTGGATATGCCAGCTCCAAAAAATAAAAAGGTAATAAATAAAATTAAAATTACAGCAACAAATAAAGTTTTCTTTCTCATCTCTTACTTATTCTTAGACTTCTTCTTTTTAAAGGTTACGAAGACTATTACTGCTGCCAAAACTATTACTATTGCTAAAGCATACAGCAAAGAAGGATTTTTCATCGCAGGAGATTTTCCTGTAGATTCACTATAAGATTTTATTAAAACTGGAATATTTGCACCAACAGAACCAGACATTTCTAACATTTGTCCTTTTTGTTCTATTATTTCTTTAAATGTAACTGCCACATTATATTCTTCTTCCAAATCAACATCTTCGGGAATATAAACCCTCACAATAACACTAATATCCTTACTTCCAAAAGGAACAAAATATTCAGTATCAGGATTTACTAGTTCAGCTACTTCACTTCCTTCAGTTATTTGAGCCTTTAAAGTTAAGTCTTTATCACCAACCATATTTTGCAATACCAATGATACCTCTCTTGTTTCCCCTGGGTAAAGTATTAAGGGTTTGTCTGGCAACCAATAAGAAGTTGTAACTCCAAATGCACTAACTAAAGAAACAATTAATAAAAAGATTATAAAAAGTCCAAGGTTTAATTTAATTTTATTTTTCATTTTAACTTACCCCTACTGTCCATTCTTGGATATCCACCGTTGAATAAGCTTGTTGTAAAATTCCTGCAGTTACTTCTTCCAGGCAGAAATATAATCGTTCTTGCCCCGATCCAGCGGTATTATTTCCTGCAGTAATTGTTGACCCACTAACACCTTGTGCTGAATTGTTTACCATTGCAGTTCCTCCACAAGTATTAGTATTATTTACAGTGAAGTTAGCAGCTAACAGGTAATCTGTTTCTGTTTCTTCTCCTCGTAAATTAACTGATGTTACTTTTACATTCCCATCAGTTATATCTTTATTAGCAGTATTATTTATCGTTATATTTTCATTAGCAAGTGAGTCAGTTGAAGTTGGGGCTAAAGTAGCCCAAGTTAAAGCAGTTGGAGCCATAACCATGCCTGTTGTTAACAACAGTTCCATTTCCCTGGTTACATTTTGTACACTAGCACCAAAATTATCTTTTACAGTGGCATTAATTGTCCAGTTACCGTTAGCATCCCAATACCATACACTAATTGAACAATTGAAAGTTATAGTATTTCCTACTTCAGAAACATTCAAACAAGTTGAATTAGTTCTTGTAGCCTCAGTACTTTTGTTAAAGCTACCAATAGCAGATGATCTGTTTATGTTAGCCACACCATCAGCATCTGTAACATTAAATAGGAATGATAAAACAGCAGACCCAGACTCAGTAATGCTATTATTTGGGGCAGCACTTACATAATCTATTGTTGGTTCAGTGTTGCCTATTGAAATGTTTAAGGAAGTAGTATCACTAGCTAACATTCCAGTAATAAAATCAAAAAAGCCAGCAGATGCTGAAGGAATTATTAATAGACCTAAAAAAATAAAAGAAAATACTAAAATCACTCCCCCCCTTTTTAAAAAATCCATATTATTATTTAATTGCTAACATATATATAAATATATCTTTTTTTTATCAATAAGATTAATTAATTAAATGGTATCATCTTGTAACTAAATAATATCAATAATCCAATCAACTAAAGTGGAATATGCCTGAGCAATCAAACCTAATGGAACTTCTTCTAAACAGAAATACAATTCTTCTTGGGCTTCACCATTAGATAAATTACCAGCAGATAAAATAGAGCTAGCTATTCCTTCAGCTGAGTCTTCAACCATCGCAGTTCCTTCACAAGCATTATTTACATTTACACTAAAGTTAATGGCAGGTATAACATATGCAGATTGTTCTTCACCAGTTAGATTGTATGAAGTAACTCTAACATTTCCAGAAGTTATATCTTTGTTACCTGTATTGTTTACCACAATCGGATTTGTTATGGATAAATTATTAAGATCTCCACTATAAAGTGTTCCCCATTCTAAAGCAGTTGGAGCCATAACCATGCCTGTTGTTAACAACAACTCCATTTCTACAGTAGTATTTTCTACATAAGAATCACTGTTATCCTTTACACTTGCATTAATTGTCCAGTTACCGTTAGCATCCCAATACCAAACTCCTATTGAACAGTTGAATGTAATGGTATTACCAATTTCAGAGACATTCAAACAACTTAAATTTGTTCTTGTGTCTTCATTAGTTTTGTTAAAGCTACCTATAGCACTTGATCTATTTATATTATCTGCCCCATCAAGATCTGTAACATTAAATATAAATGAAATATAAGAAACTCCAGCTTCAGTAATGCTATTATTAGGAGCAGGACTTACATAATCTATTGTTGGTTCGTTGCTAGTTACATTATGATTTACACTATAATAACTAAAGCTAGTTACATTAAAGTGGAAAGTAGTAGCTGTACTATTTGTCACATTGCTACAAATTGAAGGAGAACAACCAATTCCATCCCTCATTGGAATAGCATTGGTTATTCCAGTAACACCAAAGAAGGTCAAATTTGCACTCTTGTTCAATCCAGCTTTGCTGGAATTAATATAAGTATAATTAATATTTATTTTTACATCAGCATTCAAGTTCTCCCCTGAACCACTGATTGCCTCAAGGTAAATTATTTCCCCAACAGAAGAATTAATGAAATTAATTTTACTGTTTCCATTAAAGGAATAATTTGTAGCTGATTGATCAATTAAATGAGTAGTGTTTACTCCATTTCCAAGGCTGATATCAAATCCAGCAACATTACTAAACGTATTTCCAGATAAGTTGTTGTTGTTTGGGAAAGTAGTAGCAAGATTCTTAATCTCAGTTGCATTAGCAGCACATTGAATAATATTATTATTGTAAATAAGATTATTATCTGAATTTCCAATTACATGTATTGCATTAGCTCCTGCCCCAGTTGTGTTAATGTTATTCAAGCTTAAATTAACACTTGTTGACGAAAGCAAACGTATTCCAAATCCTTCTGCTGTTATATTATTGCTCATAACAATAGAATTGGAAAGTGAACCAACATCAATTCCAACCGCAGTTGTTCCATTTGTATGAACAACATTTCCAATTACATTGGATGTATCAGAAGCCAAAAGTATTCCTGAACCTGATGCACCGCTCGTAGTAATTGTATTATTAGTGAAATTGTTGTAAGCTGATGAAACAATTGTAGTAATTCCATTTGAAGATTGACCAACAGTAATCAATGTATTGTTATGCACTGTTGAGTTAATGGTACTTGGAGTGTATATAGCATCTTTATCATTACCAGTAGCTATACCCTCTATGATTATACAATCTCTTACTGTTAGGTTGTTATAACTTCCTGTGTTGTCTACCCCCCTTGTCTGAGTAGTTCCTCCTGTACCATACGTTATTGTATACCCTGCACAATCCAAAACTACATTATTATCTCCTATGTAGAATGCAGTATTTGCACATGTTAAATCATCAGTCATTGTATGACTAGAAGTTAATGTGACATTACATCCTGCATTAACTGTT
>JAHIEG010000002.1 GCA_018901655.1 Nanobdellota archaeon | reverse complement strand
ATATCATTTTCACGATCTCCGATATCATGAGGATCAAATGCAACATTCTGGTCTGGATATATAATTATTGATCGAGAAATAGAGGTACCTAAATAACCAGAGCCATTATCTATCCAAACCTGTGTTTCCGGCACTATTCTTTTTTTAAATAAATTCATCATAAATCACCCGTGAATTCATATTCATACATAAGTATATTTACTACTAGGTAGTATATAAATCTATGTATTTATTCGACTAAAGGTGATATCTTCCTAAGCTTCTCAACCATAGTTGGAACGACTTTTAGAACATAATCAACTTCTTTCATAGTGTTAAAACGACCAAGGGTCAATCTTAATGATCCATGAGCTTGTTCAGGTCTTAGACCAATAGCTGTTAGTATATGACTTGGTTCTAATTTAGTAGATGAACAAGCTGAACCTGTTGAAGCGCATATTCCTTTTGAATCAAGGTGTAAAACAAGTCCTTCTCCTTCAATAAAGTCAAATGCAACGTTAACGTTGTTTGGAAGTCTGTTTTTAGGGTGTCCATTAAGTCTTGTGTTTGGTATCTTGGTTAATCCTTTAATAAGCTCGTCTCGCATCTTAATAAGTTTCATATTGTCTTTTTTCATTTCTTTAACAGCTAATTCTGCTGCTTTAGCAAATCCAACAATTCCAGGAATGTTTTCAGTACCAGATCTTATTTTAAACTCATGTCCACCACCTCTAAATATTGGTTTTAGTCTAATTCCTTTTTTAATGTACAAAGCTCCAACACCTTTTGGTCCATAAATTTTATGAGAAGAGAGTGACATTAAATCGATACCTAAGGCTTTAACATTAATTGGAATTTTACCAAATGCTTGAACTGCATCAGTATGAAATATTGCATCTTTGGCTTTACATATTTTACTAATTTCTTTAATTGGTTGAATTGCTCCAATCTCGTTGTTAGCAAACATAATAGTGACTAGTGAGTCTTTTTCAACTGAATCTTCTAATTCTTTAAGATTAACGATTCCAAATTTATCAACTTTAATAATTTTATGATTTAATTCTTTACAAACATTTAGAACAGCCGGATGTTCAATAGCTGAGGTTATAACGAGATTTTTGTAAGTTCCGTAGATTGCAAGATTATCTGCTTCTGTTCCACCTGATGTGAATATAATCTCTTCGGGTTCAGCATTGATTAATTTAGCAATTATTTCTCTAGACTCTTCTAATGCACCTTTTGCTTCTTGTCCTTTTGTATGAAGAGATGATGCATTTCCATATTTTTCTTTAAAGTATGGAAGCATTGCTTTGAGAACCCTTGGATCAACTTGAGTTGTTGCTCCATTATCCATATAGACTTTCATAAGAATATTATAACACTGTTTTGTTATAAAGATTATGAAGTCTTTTTAAACTTTAAATAAAATAGAATGTCTATAGCAAATAATTAAATGTTGTGATTATATGAAAAAAATATTAGTTATTGGTTCAGCGGGTCAAATTGGAACAGAATTGGTTTTAGAATTAAGAAATAAATATGGAAATGAAAACGTAATTGCTGGAATAAATAGAACAATGCCAAGCGATGAAGTCAGAAATTCAGGACCAATGGAAACTGTTAATGCTATGAATATCGATGAAATAGAAAACGTTGTTAAAAAATATGAAATAGATTCTATTTTTCATTTAGCATCACTATTGTCAGCTGTTGGAGAACAGAAACCAGATTTAGCATGGAGTGTAAATATGGGGGGTTTAAAGAATATTCTCGATCTTGCTAAAAAATATAATATTAAAGTATTTTGGCCAAGTTCAATTGCTTGTTTTGGTCCAACAACGCCTAGAGAAAATACTCCACAAAAAACAATTTTAGAACCAAATACAATGTATGGGGTAACTAAGGTTGCAGGAGAATTAATGTGTAATTATTATTTTAACAAATTTGATGTTGATGTTAGAAGTTTAAGATATCCCGGAATCATAAGTTACAAAACTTTACCAGGTGGTGGAACAACTGATTATGCAATTGATATTTTCTTTAAAGCAATAAAAGGAGAAGAGTATGTTTGTTTCCTTAATGAAAATTCTACACTTCCAATGATGTATATGCCAGATGCAATAAAAGCAACTATAGATATAATGGAGGCGGACAAAGAAAAAATAAAAATAAGAACAAGTTATAATTTAGCTGCTGTAAGTTTTTCTCCAAACGAAATTTATAATGAGATTGTAAAATATATGCCAGATTTTAAAATAAAATATATACCTGATTTTCGACAGAAGATTGCAGATTCGTGGCCAAAGTCTATAGATGATTCATCTGCTAGACAAGATTGGAATTGGAAACATGCATTTAATCTTAGCAAGATGACTGAAGACATGCTTTTCAATTTAAAGAAAATTCTTAAATAACAATAGGTAATTCTGATAAGCTTTTTTCGTCTTTATTTTCTGGAACTATACCAAAGTATACATTTTTACAGTCATATTCGGCACAAGTTATTGCTACAACTTGATCATATTCGTGTCCTGTCTTGACTACTTCTCCTTCATAAATTGCTACTATATCTCCGGCATATTCTTCTTTAAATTCTTTCTGTTTTAAAAGTTTTTTGAATTCATCTTTACCTTTTTCAACTTCTGTTTTTAACATAGGGAAAATAAGGTATGAATATATTTAAAGCTTATTTATTGGCTTAATTCTTTGTTTATTTCGTTAGCAACTCTTTTACCTACACTAAGTGCTGATATAACTGTTGCTGGACCAGTGACACTGTCACCACCAGCCCAAACATTTGATATGTTTGTTTTGTAATTTTGATCAACTTGGATTGTTCCTTGTGTTGTTGTATCAATGCCTTCAATTGGTTCTACTGCTTGTCCTAAAGCAAGAATAATATTATCTGCTTCAATGTAAAATTCAGAATTTTCAAGAGGAATCGGTTTTCTTCTTCCAGATTCGTCTAGGTCTCCAAGTTCCATTTTAACTAGTTTTATTTTTTTATTGGTTATTTCAATTGGATTAACAAGAAAAGTTACTTTTACGCCCTCATTTTCTGCTTCTTCAATTTCATTTGGACTTGCTGGCATTTCTTCTTTACTTCTTCTATATACGATTTCAACATCTTTTGCTCCGAGTCTTAATGCTGTTCTAGATGCATCAATTGCAACATCTCCTCCCCCAACAATAATTACCTTTTCACCAACCTTTACATCTTTTCCAGAATTAACATCAAATAAGAACTGTACGGCATTTATTGCTTTTTCTTCTCCAATTATATTCATTTTTTTTGTTTTCCATGCTCCGGTGGCTATGTAGATAGCATCAAATTTATTAATTATATCTTTGAAATCTTTTACTTCGTGAGATGTTATTATGTTAACTCCAGCATTTTTAATTAATTGTAATTCTTTGCTTAAAGCATCTTTAGGAAGCCTATAGTTTGGTATACTGTAATATAACATACCGCCAGCTATTTTCATTTTTTCATAAACAGTTACATCGTGACCTTCTTTTGAAAGAAAGAAAGCTGCTGAAAGACCAGATGGACCAGATCCTATTATTAATATTTTTTTTCCAGTTAAATCTTTTCGATGGATTTTAATTTTTGTATAGTCAGTATTTTCAGTAACATATCGTTTTAGAAGTCTTATTTGGATAGGGCTTCCTTTGATACCGAGAACACATCTTTTTTCACAAAAAGCTGGACATATTTTCCCAGTTGTTATTGGAAACGGATTATCTTGAATTATAAGTTCTAAGGCTTCTTCTAAATTTCCTTGAACAATTTTTTGTATAAATTGTGGTATTTTTTGTTTTGTAGGGCAACCTTGAACACACATTGGTTTAAGACAGTTTAAACATCGTTTGGCTTCGTTTAAAGCTTGTTCATGATCTAGTCCAAAAGAGACCTCATCAAAATTATATATTCTTTTTTTAGGATCCTGTTTTCTTTCTTTCATATTATAGATTACTTAAACCTTAACTTTAAAAAGATTAAATACTAGGAAATACTAGTGATATGATATGGCATTTGAAGAATACTTATCAAACGGTATGCATATAGGAATGAAGAAACAGACATCTAAGATGAAGAGATTTGTCTACAAAACAAGAGACGATGGTTTGGCTGTTTTAGATTTACAGACTATTGATGATAGAATAAAAATGGCTGCTAAATTTTTAGCAGGATTTAATAGTATAATGGTAGTTTCAAGAAAACCCGTTGCAAAAAAAGCTATAACTAAGTTTGCAGAATTAATAGATGCAAGAGCAATTTCGGGAAGATTTTTGCCAGGTATTATTACAAATCCTTCTTTTAGAGCATATTATGAACCAGATGTATTGTTAATTACAGATCCAGCAACAGATTCTCAGGCAATAGATGAAGCAATAAAAATGAGAGTTCCAATAGTGTCTCTTGTTGATACATTTAATGAAGTAAAGGGAATTGATTTTATTATTCCAGTTAATAACAAGGGTAGAAAATCAATAGCAGCAACTTATTATATTTTAGCTAGAGAAATTTTAAAATGTAGAGGAAAAATAAAAGAAGATTCTGAGTTTGAATTAAAACTTGAAGATTTTGCACCTTCAGAAAGTTCAAGACGAACAGAACGATCAGATAGACCAAGACGAACAGATAGATTTCAAAGGTCAAGTGGGGACAGAACGTCTCAAAGAAGATAATTTATTAATAACCAATATAACTATATTCTATGAAAGATGTTGTTTACAAACACGTTTTGTTAAATGCAGTTGAGTTTAATGGACGAGCTAATCCTAAAGCTATTCTTGGAAAGGTAATATCTGAACTACCCGAATCTAAAAAAGATATTAAGAAGTTAATGATATTAATTAATAAAACAGTTGATGAAGTAAATAAGTTAGGATTAGAAAAACAAAAGTTAATAGTTTCTCAAAAAAAGTTTAGATCTAAACCACTTAAAAAACAAAGGGAGGGTTTACCAGATTTACCAAATGTTAAAGGAAAAGTTGTGATGCGATTAGCACCATATCCATCTGGTCCATTACATATTGGAAATGCAAAGCAGTATATCGTAAATGATTGGTATGTAAAAAAATATGGTGGTAAGTTAATTCTAGTTATTGATGATACAATTGGTTCTGCTGAAAAACAAATTGTCAAGGATGCATACAAACTGATACCAGAAGGATTGAAATGGCTTAACATTGATTTTGATAAACAGATTATTTACAAGTCAGATCGTTTACCAATTTATTATGAGCATGCTGAGAAAATAATTAAAACTGGTAAAGCATATGTTTGTGAATGTCCTTTTCAAGATTTGAGAAAGTTTAGAAAGGAAGGGAAAGAGTGTAAACACAGAAATCAAAGTATAAAAGAAAATATGAAAAAGTGGCATGATATGATTAGTGGGAAATATAAAGAAGGCGAAGTTGTTCTTAGATTAAAAACAAATATGGAAGATCCCAATCCAGCTTTTCGTGATCGTGTATTGTTTAGAGTTTGTGAAAGAGAACATCCTAGAGTTGGGACAAAATATAAAATCTGGCCGCTTTTAGAATTTGCATTTGCAATTGATGATCATTTACTTGGTATTACACATATATTGAGAGGAAAAGAATTGATGATGGAAACCGAAATGGAAAAATATATTTGGGATATATTTGGTTGGAAGCATGTTGAAACATTGCATACAGGATTGCTTGCTATAGAAGGTGTTAAGTTAAGTAAATCAAAGGCCCAACAAGAAGTTAATTCTGGAGAATATAGTGGATGGGATGATCCAAGAACATGGTCTTTACAGTCACTTGCTAGGAGAGGAATATTACCTGAAGCAATTAGAAAGTTTGAATTAAGTTTTGGAATTACATTGCACGAAGTTCATGTTCCTATAGATAAATTATATTCTGAGAATAGAAAATTAATTGATTCAATATCAGAAAGATATTTCTTTGTAATCAATCCAGAGGAAATACAATTAGATAAAGTTCCAGTTAAAATTGCAAAAGCACCTTTACTTCCTGGAAAGAAAAAATACAGAAGTATACCAGTTGGTAAAAAGATTTATGTTGAAAAGTTAGACCTTGTAGCTAATCGAGAAAGAGAAGTAAGATTAATGCATTTGTGTAATGTTAAACTTGAAAAGAAATCTAAAGTTACTGGTAAAGCAAATAAAGACATTCCTAAAATACACTGGGTTTCAAATAAAGCTGTTAAAATTAAAATTACAATGGATAATGGAAATGTAATAGAAGGATTAGCTGAACCTGATATTAAGAAAGTTAAGCCAGGACAGATGGTACAGATGGAACGCCTATTCTTTGCGCGATGTGATAAGAAGTTAGAGTTTTATTATACGCATAGGTGATTAGATTATATTGACTGATGTTTTTTTCTGAAATTCTTTTATTTTATCGTATATTTTGTGTTCTTCTAAAACTGTTAGTAATTCAAGAGTATCATTTCCAATTCTTTTAATTTCATCTATATTTGTTTGTAGTGGTCTGGTATTCATGTGTATATCAATATTACTTCCAGACATATGTAATCCAATTTTATCTTCTGGATTCATACCTAAAACATGTTGTTCAATGTTTGTAAAGTAGAAACTAATGTTGTTTCCACCAGCTTGGAATTTTGCTTCTCTTGGATGTATTCTCTCTTTGTCGGCAATTACAATTCCATAATTTGCTCCAAGTTCACCTTCTAATACCTTTTTCTCAGATTCTTCTAAAAACCTATTAAATTCCAATCTCGATAATAAATATAAGTCTTCGTGGTGCTGACCATATGTTCCAAGTAATATTGAATTATTATCTTTTGCTTCTTTCATAGTAGTAGGACTAACATATTTTTCACTGGCTTCTTTTAGTTTTGATGACCAAAGACAAGTACTATGATCATAATATTGGACATAGGTAGCAATATCAGAATCTTTTGAAATCATACTATATTGATATGTTGTTCCAGCGTTTCTATTAACATTAAAATTAAGAACGTCTGCTATCTGCTGTTCATTTCTTTTTTCAAATAAGATGGTTTCAATTTCTTTTAGAATATCAATTCCTCGCATAAAACTAATTGTAAACAAAACTTTAAATACTTTCTTTAATAAGATAATCATACCAGAATGGAACTTATGATATGAGGTGATGATATGGATGAAGGAAAAGTTCTCCAAGCAGTAGAAATTGCAAGAAATACAGGAAAAGTTAGAATCGGTACTAATGAAGCAACTAAAGCTATAGAAAGAGGAATAGCTAAGTTGATTGTAGTTGCAGATGATGTAGATCCAAAAGAAGTTATTATGCACTTAGATCCACTATGTAATGAAAAGAAGATACCAATAGCTCATGTAAGTACAAGACACGAATTAGGAAGAGCAGCAGGTATTGGAGTACCAACAGCAGCAATTGCAGTTATCGAAGTAGGAGATGCACAAGCACAGATTGATGAAATAAAAAAAGGTTAAACAAATGCAAAGTGACAAATCAGTAACGTATGAAGAAGAAATAAGAATACGTGGGATGATAGAATTTTTGCATGGAAAGAAAACAATAAGAGAACGTATTGGTGAATACGTACAAAAAGGTTGATTAAATGGCAGAAGACGCAGTACCAGCAGAAGTAGTACAACTCTTAGGAAGAACAGGAATTAAAGGGGTAAATCATGTTAGATGTAAAGTTATGGGTGGAAGAGATGTTGGAAAGATATTGATTAGAAATGTACTAGGTCCTGTTAGAAAAGGAGACATTTTAATGCTTAGAGAAACTGAGATGGAATCTTCAGGTACAATGAGAGGCAAGAGATAAATATGTCAAATCCTATAAGAAAATCTATTGTGAAAAAAATTAGCGATGTTGCAAATACATATGGTTATGATGTTCATCGTAATGGCAAAAGTGTTCAGCATGATGATGTGCTTTATTTAGAAAATAAAAATCAGCACCATGAACAGCATTTAATAATAATTGATTATGGTAAAGGCGGTTATGTGTGGTCACCTGAGATGCCTAAATCTTATACAATAATAGTTAATGGAGAGATGGTACAGGTAAATCTTATTGCTGACTTGATAAATGAGATAAATCAACCTTTTAATTCGGGGTTAGTCAAATGAAATGTTCATTTTGTAAAAACGAGATAGAAAAAGGTACAGGAAAGATGTATGTAAAAGCAGATGGAAAGATATTTTATTTCTGTTCTAGACGTTGTGAAAAGAATTTGCTTAAATTAAAAAGAGATCCAACTCGAGTTAAATGGGTAGTTAAGAAAAAAGTTACTTCTAAAAAATGAGTTAATACCCCCTTTATATCCATTTTTGAGTTCTATTAATTTATGTTGAATCAAGATACAATCTTAAGTCTTAAGAAATTTGGGCTTACAGAATACGAATCTAGAACATATCTTGTTCTCAATATTTATGGATCGTCAATTGCTTCATTCATCTCAAAACATACGAGGATACCATCCTCAAAAATATATGACATACTAAACTCACTAAGAGCTAAGGGTATGGTAGAAATATGTTCTACTAAGCCAAAGAAATTTAGAGCTATTGGACCAAATCATGCATTAGCTAGTATGATTGAGACTAGAGAAAATGGATTAAGAGATTTGAAAATTGTTATGAATAATGTGGTTAAACAATTAAAACCCTTGGAAGAATCTGATAAGTCACAAATATGGAGTTCAATGGGTAGAAAGATGTTTTATTCCAAAGCAGCTGAAGTTCTTAGAAATTCACAAGAATCTGCAATATCTATAACTTCAAAGTTTCCAAGAAATTCTTATATTGAAAAGGAGTTCTTAGATGCAGTAAAAAGAGGAGTTAATGTTAAGATGCTTGGAATTGGAGAACTGAGTGAGGAAAGTATGCTACGAGCAAGTTGGTATTTGAAAAATGGTGCTGAAATCAGAACTATACCTATAGAAACTAAATCTGTTTTTGGTATAAATGATGTAAATGAGCTTGCTTTCAAGGTTAACACTAATCGTGAATGTGATTTCATATGGTCAAAAAATATAGCCCTAGTTAGCATAATGAGGCTTTACTTTGACCATTTGTGGAATAGATCTGAACCTATGCCGCTATGTTCACTGGCTTTGCTAGAGAAGTAGATGGTAGTGGTTTTCTGAATTTCACTCTTAGTGTTCCTTTTTTTCCATGTAGGCCTGACACTTTGCCTATGTATTTCTTTCCTTTAGGATCAGTGAAAACAGCTTTTTTTCCTATAAACTTGCCAGCCTCTTTCTTTGATGTTACACCTGGTACTAAGACTAGTACTTCTTTAGTGTAAGCAATGTGATAATTTGTTATAATTCCTGTTGGATCCATATAGTTCACCTTATACGTCTTTCAACGACGTATCAGTAAGAAAGAGATTGTTAAACTGATATATAAAAGGCATAGGTCGGAATTAGATGTTAGATTCGTCAATTTTTATAATTTATTAACTTTTCTTACTCATTGGTCTAAAATCCAATGTGCAACTGAGATAACTGAGAAGGCTAAATATGTTTTATTTCCTAAAGAGACTCGTTCTCCTTTTTTTGAAGCTAATATTTCTTCATTCTTTGGTATTCCTTTGTTATCACCTAGGATAAAGGTTGGATCTTTTGAACTAAAGGTTGAAACACGTCTACCTTTTTGGCTTAATATGTATATATTTTTTGATTCTTTGACCAGGTCTTGAAAACTTCGTCTAGAAACTGACACTCCGGACTGAACATTAATCCATTCTTTGTCTTTTACTGAACTTAGTGCTTTTTTGATTACTAATGCTATTGAATTTTCAGATGGTTCTATTCCAACTATTTTGTTTCCATCGAATTTAATTGAGACCGGCGCCTTCTTTCCAGAGTTTAGAACTACTATGAATCGTGTGTCTTTTCTAATACTTTCAGATATCCACAGTGAAGCTAGAGTACAGCGACAGACAATATCAATTCTTCCTGATTCATACAAACGTTCTGTGTTGAAATCATCTGTTGTTCCAACTGAGTACATGATAAATGTTCGTGTCATTATAATTTAATAAATTTTATTTTTAATTTTGGTAAATCAATAATAGCCGCTTCTCCATTTTGACCAAAGCCTGGGTTTACAACTAAAGTTTTTCCTATTTTACATTTTCCTTGATTTTCGTGCATATGTCCGCATATGTTAAGAATTGGGCTATATTTTTTTATTGCCCAAAGAAGATATTTATCACCAACATGTTTGCCATTATATGGACTTTTTTTATTTCTAATTATATCCAATTTACATCCATATGGAACATCGTGTGTAAATAGTATTGTATTTTTTTGTTTTTTCATAAGTGCTGTTAAGTTTTTCTTATAGTCAGGACTTCTTTTTTCCCGAAATATGTAATTATAACCAACTAAAGTAAATTGACCTAATTTTATTTTTTTATTATGTATAATTTTAACATTTTTTAATGTTTTTATGAATTTATTAATATCTAAATGTTTAGAATATGTGGAAAAATCATAATGTGTTTTACTTACATCGTGATTACCAAGTACAATGTAAATAGGTATGTTAAAAGAATCAAGATATTTTAAAGTGCTTTTTGTTTTTATAGCAGCTTTTTTGAAATGTGCATTCTTTTTCCCTTTTGGTCTGATAAACCAGTCTCCTTGACAAAAATCACCAGACGAAACTATAATATCTGGTTTATATATTTTAATTATTTTTTTTAAATAAACTGGTTTTTTTTCGTGAAAATCGCTAGCTGCAAGAATTCTCACCAAATCACTTCTTTGTTGTCTTTTTGGTTTTTATTTCATTTTTAGGCGGAAGCTTTTTAATTTCTTTAGCGGTTTCTAATTTCTTTTTAGCTTCTTTTATTTTCTTTTCAGCACCTTCTTCAATAGAATGTAGATTAGGTTGTTGTATTATTCTTCTTAATTCCATAACAAAACGTCTTACATATTCTTTATTTAGATAAACATCTTTTTCATGAATATTTTCAATATCATTTTTATCTAATTTCTTTCGCATTACTATTATACTTTCAAATATGTCAGCATATGTCGGATTCATTTTTCTACCTTCAATTAATTCTTCTCTGAAAGCTTTAGGTAGTTTCTTTGGATCTTCTGGTAACTTATTTATACTTTTAAGAGCTGCTACAGAAGCTTTTAACATAATTTCATAGTTCCGTTTAATGTCTTCAGATTTTTTAGCTGATTCTAATTTCTTTAAAAGTTCTTCCATTTTATTTACATAGTCTTCAGCATTTTCAATCCAAACATCAAGATCTTTACCAGTTACATCATCAACATGTTCTTTGTATTCAATCTTTTTTCTAAACACATGAGCATCCTCTATCATCTTTGCATATTTTTCATCTAACAGTCCTTGATTTACAAAATGTTTTCTTAACTCTCCTGCTGCTTGACCTGGTGCTGGAGATCCTGCTCCAACATACATAAGTAAAGCTTGAGCTGAATCAAGCATTGCATAAAATATATCTTCAGCAACCATCATTTTTTTAACATTTTTAACCCTTGCTATACGTTTTGGAACACTTTCCATTCTTTTGTAAACAGCTTCTTTAGTTGCAGGAAATTTACCCCATTCTAATAATTTTCTCATAGGAATAAAAAATCCAGCATCATATACTGCATAACCATCTCTTACTATTGTATAAAAGAGAGGTGAAGAATTTCTCATACCATCCCAAAACTCAGTTAGTGCAATTACTGGCTGTGGATGCAATCTTGGATCTATTGTTTTAGCAATCTTAAACATGTCATTTGATATTTTCTCTCTAATTGCTTCAAACTTATCTAGAGGCATTTTAGTATCATCAAATATCATATAAACGTCAACATCAGATTTTCCATGTTGTTCTCCTCTTGTAATAGAACCAAACATAATAACTGCTTTAATATAGCTTTTGAACATTCCAAGCATTTTATCTTTAAACACATTTGTAGATTTTAATCTAGTTTCAAAAGAGAAATTCTTTAACTTTTTTCCAACTGATTTTTTCTTTACCATACATAACACTATTGTTTTAACCTATTTATATTCTTCTTCTCCCCACTCCTTACCTTTACCTTTCTTAACTGCTTGGGTTGAAAAGAAACCGTGTTCTTCTTCTGGAACTGTTAACATTCCTTTCAAAGGATCTAGAGCATGTTGATTAATAGTTAATTCTTGTCGTCTTAATTCTGGTCCTTTATCTTGTAATCCATAGAATTCTAAAGGTAATTCTTTTGGTGGAACACTTCTGTCTAAAAATTCTTTAATTAATCTTAAAGATAATATTGAACTTCTTATTCCTTCTTCCCCTGCTCTTTCATAAATGATATAAGCATCATTAAATCTTTTTTGTTTTAATTCCCAAAGACGTTCATAGATATATTTTTGTGCATCTGATCCAACATCAATTGCCATATGTGCTTGTGAATATGCAACTGGTGCGCCAGTGTGGATTACTCTAACCTTTTTACCAGCATCCCACGGAAGTTCTTCAATCTCTTTTTTAGGATCAAGATTACTTGTTAGTAAATGTTCGAAATCAATTGCAACTCCAATATAATCTGATTTTACATAATCTACTAAATTATAAATTTGTTTTAATTTTGATAGTCTCATATACATTTCTGCCCCCAATTGTGCCATCGGTGTTTCAAAAACAAGAAGCATTTTATTTTTTTCTATTTCTTTTTTAAGGCTCCCATATACATTTTTGTCTTCAAAGTGTCCTGCAATATACATTGCAGCGACAGCAGGAACCCATATTTCTATTTTATCAATAATATCATCAAAGTTTTTCCCTCCAGTAAATGACTCCCATAAAGGGTGTCTTTTTTCTTCCATGTACATTGCAATCATTGGATATGATATTCTATCTGGTAAATAGAATGTACTTCCAGATACTACAAAATTTGTTAAATGTTTTTTTCTCTGTTCAATTAATTCTTCTTCTATAGCTTTTCTTATTTCATTTTCAGTAGGTATGTTTTCATTTTCTTTTTTTGCAATACGATATTGTCGCAATCTTCCTTTAGTGTTTTCTTCTATTTCATCTGCTAATTTCCCACGAAATACTATATCTTCAAAATATTTATTTCTTATAGCTTTTTCTAATATTTTTGGATTTTTTTCTAAAAATTTATCGAATGGTCTGCCCCACGGATCTACTAATCTTAATTCTTTAAAATCTCTAGTCGGTGTAGTAAATGGTGTTGATTCAGAAGAATGGAATAAAACATATTTGGACTTATATTCCGCTGCTTCTTTAATGTGTCTTTTAACTTGTTCATTAACCATTTTATATTCAAATTCTATTGATGAATCTAAGCTAACAGGAGTACCGAATGCACCACACTCGCCATGCATTCCAAATGTATAGCCACTTGCTTGTATTTTTTCTATTTCTGCTTTTAGATTAGGTTCTAAAAATTCAGTTAATTGTTGTATATCTAATTGAATAAAATTAACACCATATTTGATTGAAGAATATATTTTTTTACTTAATCCTGCATAATTTTCAGAATCTTTTGCACCTTTTATCCAGATACCACTACTGATTCCAATAGTAAATGTCATTTAATTAACACCCATTTTAGATTTCAAAAATTCAGTTATTGAAGCAAGATCTTTTCCATTTGGATTTAAATAAAATTTTGGTATTCTATCTTTAAAGTCACTTTCATATTGACCTGGTTTTGAAAACATAAATCCTCCAGGAACTTTTGGTTTTGATTTAAACATAGAACTAAACTGTCCTCCCATTTTTCTAAGGTCGGTTGTTATTTTTTCCAATTCAGATTCTTTTTTAGGTTCTTTCATTAAGTTTGGAAAGTCTTTTTCAATAATTCCTTTAATATCATCTTCTCCTCTTCTTACTCCAAGTATTTCATCAATGTAAAGTTCAAATTCTCTTTCTCTACATTTTAATTCTAATAATTTAACAAGTAATACATTATGTGATATCATGTAAGAATACACACTAAAAGTAATATCTTCAATTTCTCCTACTGGTAATTTTGATCCAGCTCGAAATACATCTATGACCATAAATGAATAATATGATTCTTTGGGATCTAAATTATTTTCTTTTGCTTCCCAAGTAGGTAATATTTCTGTTTCAACTATTTCATCTGCAACATATCTTTTTTCTATAAACCCACCGCATTTACATCGATTATTCATATCTTGATATTTTTTACATTTAGAACAATATCCTCTTTCGTTTTTTAACCAAGGATAGATGTTTGCAAGTCCTTTTTTATCATCAAGAATGAAGTGTTCTCTTATCCATGAATCATAGGGGTATATTATAAATTTTCCTTCTTTTTTTATTTCTCTGTGTTTAACATCAATCGGTGCAAGCGGTTTATATGCCCATAGTTGTATTCCGTTTGTAAATGTAGAAGAAGCAGAAATATCTGCAAAAGATTTGAATACAGCTGCTCTTCCTCCAACACTTTCACTTCCAAGCTTTGTCATTTTATATCTTGCAATATAAGGTTTTAACCAGTTTCTATATTCATCAATTGATTTTTCTTTTGATCTTGCCAATCCAACCAATGTTTCATATCTTGATACAACGGTATTTTTGAAGGTTTTTTTCCAAGTAGAATATAATTTATTTTTAGTTGTAAGTAACATTGCTTCTGCTTCACTTATTTTTAATTTCTTTTGTATTTTACTAGGTTCATTATCTTCATCAGTTAGTTTTTGAAAATCAGAAATTAATGTAGGCCATCTAGATCCTAATTGAACCATTGATAGAGGACCATTGTGTATATCAACTTGGTCTATAAACATACTTTTTAACATATGTTCATCTTTTTCATAATAATAATTAACCATTTGTTTATATTTTCTTAAATCATGTTGAACCATTTCATAGTCAGCAAGTGATGCTGCAGCTGAAGTAAGTCCTTCTTTTACTTTAGTTTCTAAGCCTTGTTTTGTTGCAAGTGTTTTTTGAAAGTATTCTGTATCTTTTGCAGAAACCTCAATCCATTCATTTATTTTTGAAACATTCCATTTATTATTATTAAGCATGAAAACTAGAGCATAATAAATTACAGAAGCCATTCCAGGTGGACCAGTGTAGTTTAATTTACTGAGTAGATTACACGCATCTTCTTCTCCAACCACTTTATTGCTTGGACCATTGGCTACATAAATACCTAATGTAGGATTATCTGGTACATTGATAGGAATGCCTATTTTTTTACCAAATTCAAATATGTCTTTCTCAATCATGCGAACACCAACATAACTATCCCAGCTAGAAGTATTATTAATGATAACCATATTCCGGTTGAAGTCATACTAGATCGCTGATACTCTTTTGTTGGGAAATATCTTAGTATAAGAAAACCAATTGCTATTAGTATAATTCCTATTAATTTAAGTAGTATCATAAGAGTATTTTGTTTTTGATCAAATAAAAAGATATTTATTTAACCCAAATGCATATACATATAGGGTTTAACTATGGTTTTTGCAAGAAACAAACTCGTAATACAGGATGATTTATTTAGTCCTAGACCCAGAATGAATATAGACTTTAGTGGTAAGTCGCCTCAAAAATTTTATAAAGAAATACCTAAGTTAATTTCAACTGTTTTTAGAGTTCATTCAAATACAGTTCAGGAGAAAAAATTTGTTATGCAAAAAGGAGATCCTGAAAAGTTTAAAGCAGAATGGGAAATTATAAAAGATGTTGATAAGTTTTCTTATTATAAAATTGATGTTTCTTTATCAGGTGAATCTTCAAGAGGACATGGTCATGCTGCTATAGTAGTATCTGGTATTTTGAGAACAGAATATCCACAAGATACTATATGGGAAAGAAGTTTATTTTATGAAATTATGAGAATGTTTTGGCATGGTATTTTCTATACATCAAAAAGACAACGATATATGAACGACGGTCAGCAATTAATTTCTTTATTTGTTGACGATCTAAAAGAATTAACGAGGGTGTAATATGCCAACTATTGGAATAGCGACAAATATTCTAGCTCCAGCAGGCTCGAAAACAGTTCAATATGTTGGACCGAGACCAGGTAGAATTTTTAAGTTAATACCAGATATGATAAAAACTACTATGGGTATTAGTTCTGGTTCATTTTGGGAAGATGAGATAAGATGGGATGCTTCTTCAAACCCAGTTTCGTTTTATGGTCTTTGGAGAGGAAAGAAGGGTCTGGATGCTTTAACTAAATTATGGTTTGAAGTTGAAGTAAGAGGAACACAAGATAGTAAAACTAAAGATGGTGATATCTCGCTAAAATTAAAAGGTAAAATAGAAACAAAGGTTGGATATAAAACAATAATTGATAAGGGTTTAATTTTGGTTTATCAGAGAATGTTTTATAAAAATCAGCGATTAAATTATATTGAAGAAGCAAATAGAAAAATACAGATATTGGAAGACATGATACGAGAAGAATTTAATTTGATGAGGAAAGAACAATGAAAATATTCGATATATTTAAAAAATTGATGCCAAAGAAGGAAAGTGAAAGAATGGTAGAAAGGTCTAGAACGCCATTACCAAGTGATTTGGAAAGATTTAGAATAAGAAAAGGACCAATGGCAGAACCTGAACGAGTGTCCCCTTCGCCATATCAAACACCAGAAGAGGAAGGTTCTTATTTTCCACCAAGACCAGAATTACCTGAAGTAGGACCTACATCAAAACCAGAAACAAGACAAATATTAGAAAAAGATGATATGATACTTCAAAAATTAGAAACAATAGATGCTAGATTAAGATTAATCGAAGAAAAAATGAGATAAGATTAATTTTCTTCTCTAACTTTCTTTTCAATTTCATCTTCAATTCCAAGTTTTTCAACTAGTTCCTTAAATCGATTTCTGATTGTAACTTCGGTAACACCAATTGCATCTGCGATTTCTCTTTGGGTTCTTTTTTCACCTAAAAGAACAGAAGCAATGTATAAAGCAGCTGCTGCTACACCTGTAGGACCTTTTCCTGAAGTTGCTTCGTTTTTCTTTGCATCGATTAAAATTCTAATTGCTTTTGCTTGAACTGGATCTGAAAGACCAAGCATTGAAGCAAATCTTGGTATATAGTCTTGTGGTGGTGCTGGTAAAATTCTAATGTTCAGTTCTCTTGAAATGTATCTATATGTTCTTCCTATTTCTCTTCTTTCAACACCTGATGCTTCAGCAATTTCTTCAAGTGTTCTTGGAGATTCAAGTTCTCTACAAACAGCATATAGTAAAGCAGCTATTACTGATTCCATTGAACGTCCTCTTACTAATCCACGGTCAACAGCTTGTTCATATTTTTTAGCTACTTCTTCATGTACTGGTCTTGGTAATCCTAAAAATGAAACTAATCTTTGTAATTCTGATAAAGCAAATGATAGATTTCTATCTTTTGATTCTACTAAACGTTTTTGCCATTTTGCTAATCTAATATATTGAGATCGTTTTGCTGGTGTAACTTTGAATAATTCGCCTCTTCCTCTTCCAATTTCAGTTGTCATACCTTTATCGTGTTTTGTATGTGTTAATGGTGCACCTGCTCTTGTTCTTTTAGTTCTTTGATCAGAATCAAATGCTCTCCATTCTGGAGATGCGTCTACCATTGAATCTTCTAAAATTAAACCACATTTACTACAAACTTTTTCTCCTCTTACTTCATCTTCATGGAAACGTGTACAACCACATTCTGGGCAATCTTTTGATTCTTTTTTAGATGCTGAATCTTTTTTAGAAACCGAGGTTCTTCTAGGAATTTTTCTTGTTACTTTTTTCTTAGAAACCCTTTTAATTGCTTTTTTCTTTATGGTTTTTTTTGGCATTTATTTAACCTCTAATTGGTGGTAATCATTTATATAAGAGTGTTTTTGAAAACTATTTAAAGCTTTCGGTTACTAATCATTTTTAATAGTAATTCAGACTATATATAGTTTATGCTTCCAAAAGCTTCGATTGAAAGAATAGCTAAAAAAGCAGGCGCAGAAAGAATTTCAGCTGATGCAGTAAAAGAATTACAAATAACAATTGAGGAAATTGGGTTGGAATTGGCTATAGAAGTTGCCCATGCAGCTAAATATGCTAAAAGAAAAACAATTAAAGCATCTGATGTTCGTTTTATAGCTCATAAATAAAAAGGAAAGACATATAAGTAGAAAAAACTTCTATATGATTTATGGCAACAAGTAAATCACCAATAAAATATCTTAAACCAGGAAAATTTTGTATAATAGACGGAGAACCTTCTAAAGTAACATCTATGGTAACTTCAAGTTCTGGAAAACATGGTGGTTCTAAAGCAAGATTAGAAGCTGTAGGTATATTTGATGGTAAAAAGAGAAGTATTGTAAAACCAGCAGATACTGAAATTGATGTTCCTATAGTTGAAAAGAAAACAGGTCAAGTTGTTGCAATAACAGGTAGTAATGCTCAACTAATGGATCTTGAAAGTTATGAAACATTTGAAGTACCTATTCCAGATGAAATGAAAGATATAATCATACAGGGTGCAGAGATTGCATATTGGATTATTATGGATAGAAAAATGTTAATTGGAGCGAAATAGTTACACTAATTGTTATTAAATAAAAAAAGAAAGGGGGTGTGGCTCTATTATCTTCTTCGCTTTGGGGTTTTTATATATTTCTTAGCTTCTGTTGCCACTATATCTTTTAGTCCTAAACCTGTTGCTATTGCTATACCTAGTCCCAATGATGCTATACTAATTAATAAAATTGCATTAATTAATAATGTATCAACGTTCAGAAATTCTAATGCCATTGCAACTGAAATGTATAACAGTAGGAAGAACACAATCTTTCCAACTATTGACCCATAGAAAGTCTTCTTACTAATCATTTTATCTTTAATATATTCTGCTAATGCATAACCGATTATAATGATTAGTGCTGCTCCTATCAAACTTGGTAGGAACAATAATATTGTGTTCACAAATTCTGTGATAGCAAGTACTCCTAAGAACATTGCTGCTTGTTGGATAAATACTAAATATATCCACCATCGTGCAATTACAGGGAATATGTCTGAAAATTTGAATGTCATTTTTTCTCCTTCTAGAACATATTCGTCTACTTTTAATCTATTTAGAAGTTCTTTTACTATCTTTCCGACTATTTTACCTACGATCAAACCTATGATCAAAGTTACAATTGCTAGGACTAATCCCGGTATTCTGTCAACAAAGTTGTTGCTTAATGTTATTAACATGTCATCTAATCCCATGGATTCACCTAAACCTTTATTTATCTCCTTACCTTATAAATTAAGTGGTAAACATGTCTAAAACAAATGATATTTTGAAAAAAGTTTCAAATCAATTGAGACCAAGTCAGGAAGATAAAAGACACACTGAATATTTTGCAGCAGAGTTGATGAACGTTGCAACTAAAATAGCTAAATCATATTCTGTAATTCCAATGCTTTGTGGTTCTGTTTCTAAAAATACTTGGTTACCTAATAAGAACGAATTAGATTTATTTTTATTGTTTAAACCTTCGGTTCCAAGATCTAAATTAGAAAAAGACGGTTTAGAACTTGCTAATGAAATAATAAGTACGATGAAAGGTAAAGCAGATAAAAAATATTCCGAACATCCTTATTTGTGTGGAAAAATTAAATTTGGAAGGAGTACCTTTGATGTTGATGTAGTGCCTTGCTATGATATTAAGAATCTTAAAAAAATTAAATCTGCGGTTGATAGAACTCCTCATCATGTAAAGTATGTTAAAAAGAAATTATTATTACCAGATGATGTTAGACTATTAAAACAATTTTGTAAAGCAAATGGAATTTATGGAGCTGATGTAAAAACAAATGGCTTTTCTGGATATCTTTGTGAATTAATGATAATACATTATGGTAAGTTTTCTAATCTGATTAAAGAAGCAGTTAAGTGGAGAGTACCTATGGTTTTGACAATGAACAAGACAAATAAAATTAAATTAGTAGAAAAGTTTGAACATCCGTTTATTGTTATTGATCCAGTTGATTCTAATAGAAATGTTGCAGCTGCAGTAAGTCCTGAAAATTTTTATAAGTTTGTACATTTTGTTAAAAAGTTTAATGATAATCCTTCAGAAAAACTATTTTTCCCAGCTGAAAAGAAACCATATACAATAGTTGAGATTGAAAAGAAGATGAAAGAGAGGGGAACGTGGTGGTATATGATTGGATTTAAGAAACCAGAAATACCTGAAGATACTTTATATCCTCAAATGAAAAGAGGGTTAAATTCTGTTCAAAAAATATTAGAACATCATGGATTTAGTGTTATGAGAAAAGATTTGTGGCTTGGAGATTCGTGTATTTATTTATTTGAAATGGATGTTTGGACAACTCCTTCTATTACAAAGAATATTGGTCCTAATGTTTATACTAAACATGCTGAAAACTTTTTGAAACATTATAAAGAAAGAAATATTTTTATTGAAGGAGATGAATGGGTTGTTGAATTAGAAAAAGAATATACAATAGCTTTACACTTATTGAAAGATTTGATTAAGAAAAATGATAATGAGTTAAGAGAGAAAGGTATTCCAAGTAAGATTGTTACAAATTTTAGTAAAGGAAGTGTTGTTTCTGGAACAGATGTAATTAAAATGATTAAGTATCTTCCAGAAGATTTTAGAGTTTTTATGAAAGACTGGTTTGAAAAAGATATTGATATTGTTTAATCAATATTTTAGTCTAGGACCTAGAGACAAACCAGTTTTTACATCAATTTCATCAATTCTAGCATCGATTTTTTTGAAATCTTCATATTCAGGACACATTGGCATCATAAATCACCTTTTTTCTTTTTAACAGGCATTGGAGGTGGGGTATATTGTAATGAAACTTCAATTTCATAAACGTCTAATGAAGATTTTTTTGGTTGTGGGGGCGGAGTAGCAAGTAAAATCTCT
>JAHIEG010000014.1 GCA_018901655.1 Nanobdellota archaeon | reverse complement strand
ATAATTTTTCCTGCATCGCTCACGCCTACTAAAACAACACCATCATTTGTATTAGCAAAAGAGCAGACAGATTTACCAAAACCATCGTCTGCCTTTGATTTGAATTCTACTTCTTGGTTCTCTCCTTTTTCTATTAATTTTCTCAATTCTTTTTCATTCATATTTATCCTCTTTTTGTTTTGGTATTTATAATAACCTCAATGTTCCAATTCGCCAAACATCTTAAAAAATAGGAACTACCAAAATTAACAATATGACTACAAATAACACTATTTTATGCAAATTCAACACTAACAGCCCCTATTGATTATAAAACTATTAACAATTTCTAATAAATAAAGGTTTTTAAACTATGTCTTACATATTCAAATATGGTAATAAAAGCAGAATTAGTAAATGATAAAATATACATCTTTGATGAGCCTGAAGCACAAAGACTTTATAATACAGGTTGGTATGGAAACATTTCACAAAGAGGTTTAGAATTAACTTTAATAGAAGCAGCTTCATTATATGAAAAAGAAAAATTGGAAATTTATGAAAAGAATAAAAAAATTACATTTTTAAAATTCATAAAACACGCAAATGATTTAGACAATAGATTCAATGTAAAATATCAAGTATATAGAGATTTAAGAGAAAGAGGACTACCAGTAAGAACTGGATTAAAATTTGGATGCGACTTTAGGGTTTATGAACGTGGAGTTAAACCAATGAAAAAAGGTCCAAAACAAGAACAAGAACACACAAAATGGATTGTATTTGCAGTCTCTGAAAATTATACTCAAAGTTTCCAAGAATTATCAAGATCTGTTAGACTTGCACATAATATTAGAGCAAATATGCTGTGGGCAGTTGTTGATGGAGACAATAATGTGACATATTATTCTGTTATATTCACCCGACTATAAGTGTCTAAATAAAAAACACAATTAAGTCTTAAATACTTTGAAAGTATAATTAATAATGTGATACTATGCTTGTAAAAGATATAATGTCAAAAAATATAATCTCAGTAACCTCCTCTGATAATGTTCAAACATTAATTTCTTTAATGAAGAAACATAATGTTCACGAAATACCTATAATTGACAATAAAAAACTAATTGGAATTATTGAAGCTAAAAGATTAACAGAAAAAACAGTTGGTGACCCAAATAAGACAAAAGTAAAAAACTTAAAAACAGCACCACCAGCAATATTAAAAGCTGAACAAGATTTGGATTCAGCAGCTAAGTTATTATTAAAAACAGGATTGAGAGCTCTACCTGTGATGGAAGGTGAAAACATAATAGGAATTGTATCCATCCACGACATAGTTAACGAGATATCGTCTTCTAAAGCATTTCGTCAAACTAAAATTAAAAATGTTATGTCAAAATGCGTAACAATAAGCGAAGACACTGATATTGGAAATGTTAGAGTTATTATGAGAGATAAAAATATTTCAAGATTACCGATTGTTGATACAAACGGCAAAATAAAGGGAATCGTAACAACCTTCGATATGTTTAAAGCGATAAAAGGCAAAGAAAAAATGGGTCGATATGAAATGGGTTCTGAAATGGAAAGAATGATGCAAATACCCGTCACGGCTATCATGAACACAAAAACACTTACTGCAACTTCAGATCAAACTCTTAATGATGTTGCTAATCTAATACACCAATTTGATGATTCGGGGGCGATTATAACCACCAACGGTGTAGTTGATGGAGTAATAGTATTGAAAGATCTTTTAGAATTTTATGTAAGTGGATTAAAAAAAGAAGGGATATTCTATCAAATTATTGGATTAGATAAAGAAGACTCATTTGAAACAGACACAGTGAATAGAATGATTAATGATACGATTAAAAAAATATCAGGCACATGTGACATAAATTACTTATTCATCCATGTTAAAAAACATAACACCGGATATAATTCTAGAATAAAATATTCGATACGAATACGATTGAAAACATCTAAGAAATTATACACAAGTCAAGCAGTAGCATGGGATTTGAGAGCATCTGTAAATGATGCATTAACTCAACTAGAAAGAATGATATTTAAAGAAAAGGGAATAAGCAAAGATCGATCTAGAAAAAGCGCAAAAATTAAAAAAAGTATGAGGGGGGAATAAAATGCAAATTATTTGCGATGGATGTAATAATGAAGTAAAAAAAGTCGGACGACTTACAAATGTAAAATGGTCTGGTATTTCTCAAAAACTTTGTAAAGGATGTAGAGATACTTTAAAGAAAAGATTTAGATAGTTTAAAGCCATCTATCTTCCCATTTTCTAACTTGATTTTCAGGAAGAGTTCCTATTTTTCTTTTAATGTGCTTTTCAACAAATTGTTTCATATAATATAACCCAAATATTATTCCAAAGGCCATTCCAAATAAATGTGCTGCATGTGCTACTTGATCTGGTGCAAACATTCCAATCAAATCACCACCTATCCATACAATAGTTGCAATAACCATTGGCATTGGAACATATCCAACATAAACTCTCATTCTTGGTCTAAGAACAGCTAAACAACCAAGTACTCCCATTATTGCTCCACTCGCACCAAGTGCTGCTGCATAAAATGGTACTGAACCTAAACCTGCTAAAAGTCCTGCTATAAAATACAAAATAATAAACTTCTTACCTCCAATTATCTTTTCAAGTATTGAACCAAATAAAGCTAAAGCAAACATATTATAGATTAAATGGTCTGCACCACCATGAAGAAACATGCTAGTAACTAATATCCACGGTCTCTGAACAACTTCTGAAGAAACTAAAACAAATATATCAGTTACTATTGGAAAAATAGTTTGTAAAATAAACATTACTACACATATTCCAGTTAACCACAGAGCTACATATTTCATAATATAATTTATTAGTAAACCTATTTATTTAACAGAAACTAACCATATCCATGATTGTAAGATACAAGGGAGGACATGTAGAAGAACCAAAAGCTGGTTTACATAAAAATGTCATAGTTCTAGATTTTAGAAATCTCTATCCAAGCATTATAGTTACACACAACATATCTCCTGAAACTCTAAACTGCAAGCATGAAAAATGCAGAGTAAAAAACATGGTTCCGGAGATTAATAGGTGGTTCTGTGTTAAAACAGAGGGCATCATTCCAAAAAGAATAAAAAAAATGATAACATATCGAGAACTAATAAAAAAGCACCTTAAATCTAAAGGACTATCAAAAACCGAAAAAACCTCCTTAGAACAAAAGGAGAAGCGACTCAAACTTGCCGCAAATATACAGTATGGTCTATTTTCATTTAAAAGAAGCGATCACTACTGCGTGAAATGTGGGGAAGCTACATCGATTTTTGGCCGTTTTTATTTGAAAAAAACAATAGATTTAGCTGAGAAGACAGGTTTTAAACTAATATATGCTGATACAGATAGCTTATTTTTAACATCAAACTAGCTGTTATTAATTTTCCAAAGCACTACCCAATGTTTAATGTTTTTCTTTTTTCCGGATGATATTATCTTATTCTGATTTTTCAGCCTGCTGAGAAGATATTTTGCTCCTGACTCAGACAAATTAAGCTTATTCATAATGTCATATTTTGTCAAAGGCTGAACATTCAACAAATTCATAATATTTTGCATATTCTCTCCCCTCAGTGATCTTATTTTCTTTCCATTGTAAAAATTTATCAATTCCTTCAGCTTGTTTTGTTTTTCTACAGAATCCAATTTAATCAGCTTATAAAACTTTATCATATTTTTGTATCCGCTTATTTCCAATACGTATTTTTGTTTTAATACACCTTTTTTAGTCAGATATCTTCCTGCCAACAATATTCTGCTAATCATTCCAAAATCCGATAGAAATTCTTGTATGCTAAGCAAAAATGGTTTATTTATTGACGCCATTGAAAGTTTCTTATTTCTTAAATCAACAGTGCCCTCATCATCAAAAACCGCCTGCACAAATGCCATTTTGTTTTCTTTGGGAATATTAGACATAAAAGCAAAATCTGTCTTATTAAGGCCAAATGTCTCTAAAATTACTCTGACAATTTTAGGGGCTATAACTCTGTAAGCATCGCTATCATATGATTGATGAAGATCTATTTCGCCAAGCACGTCTACATCTTTGACAAAACTATTAATTAAATATATATTGCTATTTGTATATCTAATGCCGGCGTGTTCAATAATATTTCCATCGGATAAAGTATGTGCCATAATTCTTGAAATTGAATTATTAAACATTACTGGAAAAATCGGTTTTTTTATTACCTTTCCTCTACTACCTCTTCCAAATGTGGCAACCTTAATTGAAGCTATATGTTTCTCAATGCTATCCATAGAAAATTTTGAATCTATTTTTTCTAATCTTTTAGATAATTGTTTAATGAAAAATATTGGATAAACCGCCTCTGATCTTTTATATTGTTTCCACTGTAATTTATCTGTTTTATAGCCAAATTCCTTAATAATGCTGATATTGAAATTATCTTCAAACTTCCTGAAGAATTCTTTAGAAAAATTATATTCAAGTTTAAGATACACGTTTCTTTCTGGCAAATCCTTAAGATGCAATCTCACGATTATTATTTAAATAACATGTTCTAGTATAAAACTTCTTTACCCACGAACCAGTGAATTATAAATAAGATTGGTTGCCATAACTTATTATGTCGAACCAGAGGCAATTAATTAAAAAGGCAAATAGATTTATTAAGAAAGTCAACAGTGGCTTACCCGGAATAATCAAACTCGAATACCGCGGAACATATAAAAAAGGACTATTTGTTGCAGACAAAGATGGTAAAGGAACAAAAAAGAAATATGCACTGATTGATAAAAATGATAAATTATTAATAAGAGGTTTTGAAACACAGAGGGGAGATTGGTGTAACTTAGTTAAAGTTATGCAAGAAAAAATATTAAGACATATTCTTTTAGGTGAAAATGAAAAATCAATTAAAGTTGTTAAACAAACAATTAAAAAAGTAAAAGATAGTAAATTCAAAATAGATGATGTTATAATTAATGTTCAACTAACGAAACCAATAGAAGAATACAAAATGAAATCAGCTCATGTTGAAGTTGCTAAAAAACTAAATGCTAAAGAAGGAACATTAATACAATATGTTATAACAAATGGTAAGGGTTCATTTTCTGAAAGAGCACAACCAGTTAAAAATATAAAAATAAAAAACATTGATAAAGAATACTACATTAACAAACAAATATTACCGTCAGCAATGAGAGTATTAAAAATTTTTGGTATAAAAGAAAGTGATATGATGGTTGCTTGATGGTTTCCATACGGTTGCTTATGTTCCTTTATACCCTCCCTAATTCTACTATAATTTGGTGATTAAAAATGAAAAAAATATTCGCATTGATAATGGGATTGTTAATTGCAGTATCACCAGTATTAGCAGCAGTAGAATTAGCAACAACTTTGCCAGAACCTGGAATTTTACCAGACAACCCGCTTTATGGAATAAAAAAAGGATTTGAAACAATAGGAGGAATGTTCAAATTCACAGAAATGACGAAAGCTGAATATAAAATAAAGCTTGGTGAAAAAAGACTTGCAGAATCGCAAGCAATGTCTGATAAAGGCGAAGATGAAGTTGCAGCAGAACTTGTTCAAGAATATGAAATGAACATGGAACAAGCAAACACAAGAATAGAAGCTGCAGTTGCAAAAGGACAAAATGTAACCAGTCTGATTGAGCGTGTAACAGCAAGAAGAGAATCACATATGGCTGTTTTACAAAGAGTTTATGACAACGCACCAGAAAGTGCTAAAGCTGGATTAACAAATGCAATTAATAATGCAAATCGGTCAACTGAAAGAATAATAGAACACGTTGAAAATAAAATCCAAACAAGAGAAGAGAAACAAAATCAAGAACAGAACCAAGAAGTTAATGACGGAAGTTCTCAAGAAAATGGATCAAACAACGGTGCTTCAAATGATAACAAATTACCAGTTGAACCAATAACAGACGACATTGTTTAATTTGGCAGATGTACTCTGCCTTTTTATTATTCAAAAATAATGGTATAATTATGAAAAAAATAATATGCTTAACAATATTTGTCATGATAATGCTATCATGTACTGCATATGCAGACGGTAGTTTTCTTCACATAACGATGGATTTAGAAACAGGTGGTGTTGAAGTTAATTCGTCTTACAATATTGAAACCTTCAACAGTGCCGATTACATCAATAAATTGGATGAAGGTTATATATTTACATTTAGTTATGAATCAGAATATTCTTTTGATGATTTTATATTAAAAATTGCACTTCCAAAAGAATCAATAATAAATGAAAAACAAAATGTACTAATGTTATCAAGGCCTGCTAAAATATCAACTGATGGACAACAGATATATGTAGAATGGGCAAACAAATTAAGCAGTGGAGAAGAATTTACAGCATTTGTTGAATACAAAGCAAAAACATCTCAAATAAATTATCTTATCATAGGAGTTGTTCTTATACTCATTTCTTTCATAATTGGATATAAAATAAAATCTCCGAAAAAAGAAAAGATATTAAAAACCTTCATGTCTCCCGATGAAAAAGCTGTCATGAATATAATCAAACGAGACAAAGATGTAATACAAAACGATATAAAAAGAGAACTGAATTGGTCTAAAAGTAAAATGTCCAAAATACTTAGAAACCTTGAAATTAAAGATTTAATAGATAAAAAACCTTACAAAAAAACAAACAGAATAAAGTTGAAATAAATGAGCGAAGAAAAATATATTCAAGCTGGAAAAATAGCTGCTCAAGCAAGAGATCTAGGAGCAAGTTTAGTAAAAGACGGTACAAAAGTACTTGATATAGCTAACGCAATTGAAAACAAAATTAAAAGTTTGGGTGGAAAGATAGCTTTCCCTGTAAATATTTCTATAAATGATTTAGCTGCACACTACACACCAATTAAAAACGATCTACTAACAATTCAACACGATGATTATGTTAAAATAGATGTTGGTGCCCACGTAGATGGATGGATAGCTGACACTGCAATTACAATAAAACCATCTGGAAAAGATGATTTAATAATTTGTTCTGAAAAAATGCTTGAAAATGCAATCAAAATAATTAAACCAGGTGTAACTATTTCAGAAATTGGACAAGTAATTCAAGAAACAGCAGAGCAACATGGTTTTAATCCAATAAATAATTTGACTGGACACAGTCTAGATCAATATAATTTACATGCAGGTATCAGTATTCCTAACATCAAAAATACTTCTAAACTTGAATTACAAGAAGGACAAGTAATTGCAATTGAACCATTCTGCACAGCTGGAGATGGACATGTAAAAGATTCTGGACAAGCTAAAATATTTATGTGGATAGCAGATAAACCATCTAGGCTTGTTGAAGGTAGAAAAATAATTGAATTAGCAAAAACAGAATATAAAAGATTACCATTTACAATAAGATGGATTCCAGGAATTTCTCAACTAAAAGCACAAATAGCTGTTAAACAATTAGTTCAAGCAAAAGCATTACACGAATTCTTACCACTTAAAGAAATTTCTGGACAACCAGTTGCTCAAGCTGAACACACGGTAATCGTAAAAAACAAACCAATCATCACAACTAAGATTTAGTTTTCTCATGAATAATGTAAATAAATAGTCCGACAACTATTATTAATCCTAAATAAGAATATACTACTGATTCTAAATGCGTCATCAGACCTATTGATATCAATATTCCCAATAATGGTAAAACTGGGAACTTTCCAATATTGAATGGAACTTTAAATGGTCTTTTCAAATTTGGTTTCTTATATCTCAACGCAATCAATGAAACATTAACTGAAATAAATATCAAAAATACAACCAAATCAGTTACTTGTGCTATCGTTGTTATAGCAGATGTTAATACAAATATTCCTGCAATAATTGTTGATAGTAATATTGCAACCCAAGGTGTTCTTCTACCCTTGTGTATCTTAGATAAAATCTTTGGCAATGACTTATCCCGTGCCATTCCCCACATCATTCTCGATTCAACAATTAAAATAATAAGAACAGTATTTGCTGTTGCAAACAACGCAACTATAGATAATAGTATACCTGAACCGGGCATTGCTGCTTCTGCCACATCAGCTAATGGTGCTGAGCTTGTTCCAAGTGTTTCCCATCCAATAACACTGACTGCAGTTAATGCAACTAAAATATAAATTAAAGACGAAATAAGAATTGAAAGAACAAACGCTTTTGGTAAAACTTTAACAGGATCCTTAACTTCTTCAGCTATATTTACCATATCTTCAAATCCAATATATGCAAAAAATATCAAAGCTGCTGCTGATAATACTCCAGTTAAACCATTAGGCATTTCGAAATAATTTACTGATCCAATGAATTTTGCACCTAAAATAATTATTACTAACAAACCAAGTACTTCAACTATTGTAAACACGATATTAAATTTAGCTGATTGTTCAATCCCCCAAAAATTCAAAAATCCACAAAAAGCTACCAAACCAAGTGATCCTAGAACAATTGGTATTCCTGTTACTCCATGTAAATACCCCCCAAAAGCTAAGGCAACGACAGAACTTGCAATAACTCCAATAGATATTGTAAAAAATCCTATCATAAATGAAAACAATTTATTCTTAAAAGCTTCCCATGTATAAACAAACTCTGCTGCGTTTTTTGGAAAAAGTGTTCCAAGTTCAATATAACTTAATGCTGTAACTGATGCTAAAACCGCGCCAATTAAAAATGACATCCAAACTGCAGGTCCAGCTATTCCAGCTGCATGTCCTATTAGTGCATAAATTCCTGCTCCAAGAATTATACCAACACCATAAGCTGTTAATTCTTTCAACCCTAAAGCTCTCTTCAATTTAGCCATAAAGTATAAATAGGATAATCCCTATTAAATAGTTATGCCTAGAAAGCGATCAGTAATAGCAGCTGCCCCAATGGCAGACATTCTTAAAACAGCAGGTGCTGAAAGAGTAAGTGATAAAGCTGCTAAAGCATTATCAGAAGCACTTATGGATATTGCAATTGAGATTTCTAAAGATGCAATACGATTTGCTAACCACGCTGGTAGAAAGACAATAAAAAGAGAAGATATTGAGTTAGCTAGAAAAAACATTTAATTATTATATATATCCAAATTATTGGTTTTTAATTCTGAATCACATTCCTCACAATCGCATGTTTCATATTCTAATAGTCTAGGCATAATTGTTTCAACAAGCTGAGAAATGATACCCTTCATCGCTTTAATTTGATAACGAATGTCTTTCACTTCTTCAACACATTGTTTATATTCGTCTCCCATAATAAAAATAAGATGGGAAAGGATTTAAACCTTATCCAATATATCTAGCTCGCTCTTCAAGTTTAGTTTCTTTCATCTCTTCTACAACTTTCTTATATTGTTTGAATATATCTGGTGTTATCGAAGGTTTAATCGTTTCAAGTGCTTTATCAAAATGAGCTTTTTTTACTTCTTTAGATTTCATATCTTCTCTAAGTGATATCATAGCTGCTTCTCTTGAAAGTGCTTCTAAATCTGCACCACTATATCTATCTGTTCTATCAGCTAATTTCTTTAAATCAACTGATCTAAGTGGCATATCTTTTGTATGAACTTTCAAAATTTCTTCTCTCGTCTTTTCATCTGGTGCTGGTACATAAATCATTTTATCAAACCTACCCGGTCTTAATAAAGCTGGATCCATTATATCTGGCCTATTTGTTGCAGCAAGTACTACAACTCCAGTTAAATCTTCAAGTCCAGACATCTCTGTAAGAAGTTGAGATACAACTTGTTCTGTTACATTTGAACCAGCATGCATTCCTCTTCTAGGTGCAATTGAATCTATTTCATCAATAAAGATTATAGCTGGAGCAACCTGCCTTGCTCTTCTAAACACTTCTCTAATTCGCTTTTCAGACTCACCTACCCACTTTGAAAAAATTTCCGGTCCTTTTATTGAAATAAAATTAACACCTGCTTCATTTGCTACTGCTTTTGCAATCATTGTCTTTCCACAACCAGGTGGTCCATAAATTAAAATTCCTCTTGCTGGTTTTATTCCCATTCTCTTAAAGGCATCTGGATTTTGCAAAGGCCACTCAACTGCTTCTTTTAATGATTCTTTAACATCTGCTAATCCACCTACATCTTCCCATTTAACTTTTGGTATTTCTATCATTACTTCTCTCATTGCAGATGGTTGAACCATGTGAAGTGCATATTCAAAATCATTTGAACTCACTCTTAACTTCTGTAATATTTCATCTGGTATAATTTCATCTTCTTTTAATTCTGATATATCTGGAAGAACTCTACGTAATGCATTCATAGCTGCTTCTTTAGAAAGCGCTGCAATATCTGCTCCAACATAACCATAGGTTACATCAGAAAGTTTTTCTATATCTACTCCTTTTTCAAGAGGCATATTTCTTGTATGAATTTGTAAAATTTCTTTTCTTGCTAATTTATTTGGTACACCAATTTCAATTTCTCTGTCAAATCTTCCACCTCTTCTAAGTGCTGAATCAAGTGCATTTGGTCTATTAGTTGCTGCTATTACAACTACTCTTCCCCTTGCTTTCAATCCATCCATTTGTGTCAATAAAGTCGATACAACTCTTCTTTCAACTTCACCTTGCGTATCTTCTCTCTTAGGAGCAATAGCATCAATCTCATCAATAAAAATTATAGAAGGTGCGTTAGCTTCTGCTTCTTCAAATTTCTTTCTAAGATTTTCTTCAGAACCACCATACCATTTGGTCATAATTTCTGGTCCTGCAATTGAAATAAAATGTGCTCCAGATTCATTTGCAACTGCTTTAGCTAATAATGTTTTTCCAGATCCCGGTGGTCCATAAAGTAGAACTCCTTTTGGTGCTTCAACACCGAGTCTATCAAATATTTCTGGATGTCTTAAAGGAACCTCTACCATTTCTCTAATTTTTGGAACAACTTCCTTTAACCCACCAATATCTTCATACGTAACTGTTGGTAATTGTGTTTCTACAATCTCAACTGCCTCTGGATTAATCTCAATTTCTGTATTTTCAGTTATTTGAACTATTCCTTCTGGAACTGTTTTTACAACAGCAAGCATTGTGTGTCCTCCACCAATAAACACTTCATTAAATCCTTGAACATTAAATCCAAATGATTTTAAAATTTCTTCAAACGGATCTTGTGGAGAATCACCTTTTTTAAATACTGGAT
This sequence comes from Nanobdellota archaeon, assembly GCA_018901655.1. GTDB lineage: Archaea > Aenigmatarchaeota > Aenigmatarchaeia > Aenigmatarchaeales > Aenigmatarchaeaceae > JAHIEG01. The sequence continues at coordinate 6,127 of JAHIEG010000014.1, read as the reverse complement.
TTGGTATCATTATATCTCCTTTCTTAATAGGTCTCATAAAAATATTTTGTTTAATTAAATTAGGTGAAATGTGCATTCTTATTCCTTTTTGAGCTGGAGCTAAAACAACTGACTTTGCTTCTTGAGAATTTGCTTTCTTTACAATAGACATAGCACCAATTGATGCTTTTGCATTTTTTCTAACCAAACCGTCAACTCTCATTATATTTGTTCCAATATCTGCAGGGTAGGCTCTTACAGCAACTGCACCTGTTCCATTTATGTCAACAATGTCTCCTTCTTTAATATTTAATTTCTTCATTGTTTCAGAATCTATTCTAGCTATTCCTCTTCCATATTCGTCTTTTTGAGTTAATTGCCCAACTTTCAATTTTATGCCATCATTGTTTTTGATCATATTATTCACCTATCACTGTTACCTCTTTTTTTAATTTTTATCAATTTAAACCCTTCTGGAACTTCCTCTTCTGGTTCTGAATTCTGTTCTTCTAATTGTTCTACCTCATCTTCGTTTAACAAAACTGGAAACGTTTTAACTAAAACCTTATCATCCCATTCGTTGAAAAATTGTTCCATTCGTTTCATATGCTCCTGCATAATTATGAATACCGAACTATCAACTGGTATATGTGGAACTTCATCTAAAACCCCAGGTCTTCTATATTCATAACGTTTCTTTTCTTTGATTATTATTTGTTTCCTACCATGTAGGTCAGAGAAAAACTTGTTTCGTTCTGTTCTCGATTCAAATTTCTCCGAATTAGTATCAAAACTTATTAAAATAGCTGTTCCGCCATTCTTCTTTTTTATTACTACTTTCATTTAATCACTTTTTACTGTTCATGCATGCTAACTATAGTATGTACGTAATGTAAACTATATAAAGCTATCGGCTTTTATTTATAGTTTCAAAGTATATGTTAATTATGTTCTCAAAAGACCAAGAAAGAAAAGCAAATAAATGTAAAGTAATTGAAGTTGGTGAAGGAAATAAAAGTAAACATTTCAAAGTCATTTTTACTGATTCAAAAGGTGATCATGAACATCAGGTTTCTTTTGATAAAAAAACTAAAGAAATGTCATGCGACTGTAGTTGGTGCTCATACTATGGTCTTCAAAAAAAGAATAGTGGCAAACAATGTTATAACTGTTTAGCTATTATGAAAAAATTAAAAATGGTTGATTAAATGATAATGTTACTATCAATTTTAGATATAATATCTGGATTAGTGCTTGCTCTTAATTTACAAGGAACACTTGTAACAATAATAGGAACCATAATATTACTAAAAGGAATTTATTCTTTAATTACAAGTTTAATTGTCAAATACCCACTCGACTGGATGGGTTGGATAGATCTAATAACTGGAATAATGATACTAACAACGTTTTCAATTTCGTGGTTTTGGGTTGTACCTATCTTAAAAGGAGCTTACTCATTTATTTCTTCTTAGATTTTTTAACTACTTTCTTTACTATTTTTTTCTTAACCTTTTTAAGAATCTTTTTCTTAATTGCTTTTTTTACAAATTTTTTAACAACTTTCTTTTCTCCAAGTTTTGTCCAGTCCTTCTTTGTCTCACATTCAATTTCCAAACACATATTAAATGGTCTCTTACCTGCTCTTATTACTCTTATCGTCGGCGTATTACATTTTGGACAAATCTTATTTAATTTTTGGAACTTTGCATTATGTGGTAATGGATATCCTCGTTGACATTTTGGATACCATATCTTATCTTTCCAAGAACATTTACACTTTCCTTTTTCTCCTTTACAAATTAAACATTTACACTTACATGCTTTCTTTGTAAATCCACATTTTGCACATCGATTATAACTTGCACAACCAACGAATTTCTTTTTAGAAAATGGTGAATATAATATTTTTAATTCTCCTTTACAATCTGGACATTCCCCCAATGTTATTTTTTCATCTTGAGTCTTAACAATCGAATCACTTAATGCTCTACCAATTTTTTCTTCATTTTTCTTAAACTCTTCTGATATTTTTATAATTGCTTTTTTAGCCTGATTAATAACTCTTTCCTTCTTTATTTTACCAGCTTGTATTTTTTCTATATCTTTTTCAAATCTTTTTGTTAACTTTTCATCTACGAAATCTGGAACATATTTCTTTAACGTATCTGCCATTTTCATTCCAAGATCTGTTACTTTCAAACTTCGATCAACAATATAATCTCTATTATACAAAGTATCAAGAATTCCTGCTCGCGTTGCTCTTGTACCAAGTCCTCTCTTTTCCATTTCCTTTATTATAGAAGCTTGTGAAAATCTTGGTGGTGGTGAAGTTTCTTTTGATAATAGGTCTAATTTCTTAATTTTTAATTTGTCACCTTCTTTAATATTTGGAAAAATAACTTCGTCATATTTTGCATATGGGCCATAATATTCCATCCATCCTTTTACTACTGTTTTTCTACCAGTAACACTGTATCTATTTTTACCAACTAGCATATCTAATTTCATCGATTGTCTTTTTGCTACTTCTCCAAATATTGCAAAATATCTTCTACAAATTAAATCGTAAATTTTAAATCTTGGACCAGATAACTGTCTTTTAGGTGGCTGAACAGTTGGGTGTATTGCTTCATGAGCCGGATCTGATCTCTTACCTTCATTTGGAATTAATTCTGTTTTCAAAAGCTTATCACATAATTTTTTATATTTAGTAACTCTTGACAGAGCATAAATTATTTCTTTATTATTAATACTTTTTGGCAACTGTTCAGAAGATGTTCTAGGATATGAAATATAAGCTCTCGTATAAAGTTCTTGTGCAATATTTGAAGTTTGTCTTGGAGAATAACCAAACAGTCTATATGCTTCAGTTTGTAATGATGTAATATTAAAAGGAACCGGCTGCGATTGTTTATATTCTTTTTCAATTATTTTTTCTACAACCGCTATATTATGTTTCTTAGAATCATTATAAATCTTATCTGCAAGTTTTTTATCAGTAAGCTTTTGCTTTTCATATGAAGCAACTACAATATCTTTTCCAATGCCCAATCTTAATTCTAATTGCCAGTATGGTTTTGGTTTAAATCTAGCTATCTCCCGTTCTTTCTCTGCAAGTAAAGATAATGTTGGTCCTTGGACTCTTCCTGCTGTCAAAAGTGAAAATCTTTTTGCATGTTTTTTAATCGAAAGAGTAAGTCCTCTTGATATATTGATACCATAATAAAAATCTAAGAAATGTCTTGCTATCCCGGCTTCAACATTTCCAAAATCCATCTTTTGTAAATGTTCATAAGATTCGACCAAATCTACTTTTGCTAATGTAGAAAATTTCATTCTCTTTGCATCTTTCTTTTCAAAAATAAATCTTAAAATATTATAACCAATAAGACTACCTTCATTATCATAATCGCAAGCAATAATAAATTCTTTACCGTCTTTTTTGAATTCTTCTAAAGTTTTAAAGTATTTTTCAGAAAAAGCTGATATTGCTCTTGCCTTAAAACTTGGTATCCATTCAACATCAAATATCGGATAGCTCCAACCCTTTGATATTTGCTTAAGATTGAATATATGACCAACAGCAGCAACTACAATATGTTTTTTTCCATTTCTTGTAAATTCATAATAAGTAACATCATACTTACTTTTCTTAATCGTTGGTTTTTTATCAGATAGTGCTATAGCAATATTCTTTGCAGCATCTGGTTTTTCAGCAATTATTATTGTTGCCATGCTTACTGTATAATATAAGGACACTTATATAACTTTCTATTCCAAAAAAAGCTTTTTATATGATACAATTAATATCTAAAATATGGCAGAAAGCAAAAGTATGTTTGGTTTAAACATTTTTGGGGGAAAACCAAAAAAAGTAATTAAGAAAAAAGCGACTTCTAAGAAAAAACTAATTAAAAAACCTGATAAAAAGAAAATTATTAAAAAAAGACCTATTAAAAAAAATAAGAAAAAAATAAAAATTCCTGCTAAAAAAAGAATTATAAAAAAGGAACACATTAAAGTCAAAAAAAAGATGCTAAAATCTAAAAATATTAAAAAGAAAATCACGAAGAAATCTATTAAAAAAGCTAAAAGAAAAACAATAAAAATAACACTTAAAAAATCTATTGAAGGTGTTTCTGAAATTAAACCAATTAAAAAAAGTGGCTTAGGAATAATAAGAGGTATGTTTGATACTAGAAGAAAATCTATTGAAACACCAAAACCTTATACAACAAATGAAGATTATAATATTTTTATAAAAGAAGGAAGTGGAAAAATAAAAGTTAAAAAAATTAAAAACCTAAAACGAATAAAAATTAAAACAATCAAAATCCCTATAAAGAAAGCTGAATGGATAAAAACAGGAATGTCTGGGTTTGATGCACTATTCGAACATGGAATTCCAAGAGGACATTCTGTTTTACTAGAAGGTGGGCCAGGTGTAGGTAAAACCATTATGTCATTACAAATTGCTTATAATGCTTGTAAAGCAGGTAAAAAAGTTTTATACATGTCATTTGAAGAACCTGAAGAAAATCTAATTTTACATATGAAAAATTTTGGATGGAATCCTGATGAACTTATTAAAAAAGACCTATTAAGAATTAAAAGATTCAATGCTCTAGATGTTGCAAGAAGTGTTGAAGCATTATTAAGTGAAGCTAAAAAAGAACTATTAATTGAAATACAGCCGGTATTCTTCCCATCGGACTTCAAACCAGATATCATATGTGTCGATTCCTTAACATCTATTGCTTCTGCATTTACAGGAGAAGAAGGAAGATTTAGAATATATATGGAACAGCTATTTAGATATTTAGAAAAAACAGATATTACATCATTTTTAATTAGAGAAGTTGGACATCCAACACATATTGGAGGAGTAGGTTATACAGAAAAAGGAGAGGCAATTAGTTTCCTATCAGATGGAATTATTTGTTTATATAACGTTATTTATGATAACGGAACGAGAGGTTTTGCTATAGAAGTTTTAAAAATGAGAGGAGAAAACATTAATAGACGAATTATTAAAACAGAAATAACTAAACATGGATTAAAAGTATATCCGAAAAAATTACTTTTAGGAAAACAACATATAAAATATAATTTAGCTTAATTATTTATTTAAAACTTTAATTTTCTTTTCCTTAGCTAAAACTTCTTTTAAAAGTGGTATCTGTCTTTCTATATCTCTTATCATTTCACTAAATTTAGCAATCTTAATATGATACTCTGTTTCTGACATTTTATTTTTTTCAAAATATTCTTTTTGGGCATCTCTTATCAGCGTTTTAAGAACTTCTTTTTTTATTTCAAGATCTTTAATTTTATTTTCAGTTATATAAACAGAAAATCTTCTATAAGTTACAATTCCAATAATTATTATTGCCGCAATTGTATATAAAATTTCCTTCCAATAATTTAATAAAAAGCCTTTAATTGTTTTTGAAGTTGATTCATAGAACACAAACAATGTTGCCTGACTTGACTGTTCTTCACCCATCTTATCATAAACCTGATTTATTAACTCTAAACATGTTTCATATCTTTCGCTATTAAATTCATATATAGCCTTATCATATAATACAAATGTTTCTGGAAGCTCTTCTCTATCAAGTGGTTCTATAATTATTTGTAAAGCCACCATTTCGTCATTAACCATAAATGCTTCATTTCTAACGGCGGTAATAGTATCTAATTTCACTATAATTGTCGTATAGCTAACGTCTTGACCCCTTCCTTCCAATATAACTTTCGAATCAAATTCATCTTTTGCCAATATGTATGTATCATTTACTCTTGCGGTATTAAACCCGGCTTTAATCATCTCTGTTATAGTTCCATGTGCTAAAATGAGTGCATCTTGTGTTGTTATTGCGTCTCTAGAAAGCTGAACTGCAAATACTACTTGTGACATTAGTAATACAAATAATATACCAAATAATATCTTTCTCATACAAATCATTTCTTTCCCCTATTTAAAAAACTTCGCTTTGTCTTCTTCATAGCGTTTTTTGCTTCAAGTGTTGATAATTGTTCTTGTATCTCTCCAAGTCTTTCTGAATATGCTTGCATCTTATTCATATAATCTCTTGTTTCAAAATGACCCTTAGTTAAATATTTAGTTTGTGTTTGTTTTAGT
>JAHIEG010000013.1 GCA_018901655.1 Nanobdellota archaeon | reverse complement strand
CAGAATAAATCAAGGACCATCTGATTGTAATAATATTACTGTTTATGTCAATGGACAAACTTATTATAATTGGACAACAGGTTCAATAATATTAAATTCACAACAAAATGGTGTTTCAAGTGTTTCAATACGTTATTCTGTTCCAGCATTAGGAACGACTACAGCAGCGGCATCCTCAACAGCTGGCAGTTCAGCAGGTGGATTTGTAACAGAAACAACAGAACAAACAGTTTCAATAACTCAAATTTTGGCAGGAGAGACTAAAACAATGATATTTACTGACACTAATCTTGGTGTATCATCTGTTGATATAACTGCAAAAAATACATTAAATAATATTGAATTGAAAATAGGAACTTTATCAGCATTGCCTTCAGACATATCAATCGTGGTAGGAGAAGTGTATAAATATCTTCAATTCACTCCAACAAAGATATCTGAAACAGATTTGTCAACAGCAAAAATCAAATTTAAGGTAACAAATAGTTGGTTAACAGATAATAACATAGACCCAGATACAGTAGCGTTGAATAGATGGATAACACGATGGAATAAATTACCAACTGTCAAGACATCTGAAGATTCAACATACACATATTATGAAGCAGAAACAAGCGGATTTTCATACTTTGCAATTACAGGTACACAATTTGCAGCACCTGTTGAAGACACAACAGCTACAGAAGAAATTATTGAACCACTTAAAGAAACAAACTGGATGGTAATTGGAATAATTGTAGTAATTTTAATAATAGGCTTTTACACCTATTCAAATAAGCATAAAAAAGAACGTCGTGTTAAATCAAAAAATTAAAACCGTATTTCTTAGAAGTTAAATTATATTATAGAATAATTAAAAATTATAATAATCTTTATATGTAAGTTTTCAGAAATATTAAACATAAGCGGGGCTATTTAATGAATAGTAAAGGTTTAATCGGAGCAGTTAAGTACGGTATTCTAAGCATAGTTATAATTTTAGTAGTTATGTTATTTGTATTTCCAGCATTTGCAGTACCTGAAACAGGAAGTCCAATTTTTGTAGAAGTAACAAATGAATCAATTACAAATAATAGTCAATATGCACCATTAACAAATTATGGGTTTGAAATAAATATAACAAATTCAACTGAAAACCATCCTGGTAATTGTACTTTTACAGCAAATTTTTCAGGAATCTTCAGAAATTATACGGCTATATCTTCAGATATACCAGTAATGGAAACAATTGATGTTGCAAATAATCAAACAAATTGTTATATTAATTTTGTACAAGATCATTTTACCGGTGCAGGATTATATTATTATGAATGGTTTGTAAATGGAACAGATAATGGTGCATGGAACCAAACTTCTAATGTAACATATGTAATTGCCCAAAACACAACAACTGATTCTTGGATGAATTTAACAATTGATGGAGCTGAAGCAAATCTAACTAAACAATATAGCGGAGATGCCATGAACGTAACTGCTAATTATAGTACATCTGTGTTTACTGAACAAAATATTCAATTTAATTTTTATAGAAATACAACAACAGATATAACTGCAAGTGGACCAAACAACCAATCAGAAACTTGGGGTGTTGGAAATGTTTATTATGATTATAATACATCTGGAAACGCTAATTATTCAGCGACTTCAAAACACTTCCATTTCAATATTACACAAAATACATCAAACCTGGCTTTGCTGTATCTTAATGGATATCAAACAGACATATCTGTAACATCTGGAACATCTGTAAACGCAACTGCTGCAAAAACACATTCAGGAATAGGAACACTAAGACTTTATTTAGATAATGTTTTATTATCAACTACATATCAAACTACAACAAAATTAGTAGGAACATATGTTTACAAAGCAAACATAACTGGAAATGCAAATTATTCTAATTCATCAACTGTTACTAGAACATTGACAGTTACACTTGCTAGCAGTGGTGGAACTGGCGGTACTGGAGGCAGTACAACTATAGAACAAACAGTTGAAATAAATACTATTCCTGCAGGTCAAACCAAAACAATGACATTTACTGATGCAGATCTTGGTATACCAAAAGTTATGATAACTGCAAAAAATGAAATGACTAATGCCGTTCTTAAAATAACTAAATTAACTACACTTCCAAGCAATGTAGATAGTCCTACAGGAACAGTATACAAATATTTTAATTTTGTTCAGACAAGAATGGAAGATGAAGATATTAGTAAGGTTAAAATACAATTTAAAGTAGCAAAATCTTGGGTTGAGTTTAATGAAATAGATTTAGATACAATTGTAATGAAAAGATGGAATGAGGGTTGGGAAAAACTTTCAACTAAACAAGTTTCAGATGACAGTACAAATTACTTGTTTGAAGCAACAAGTACAGGTTTTTCATATTTTATAATTGAAGGTACACAGTTTGCAGAACCAGCTGATGAAACAGTTGATACATCAGAAACAGTAGAAGAAACAGAAAGAAGCAATACATGGATTTGGGTGCTCGTAATATTAATTATTGCTGGTGTTGTAGGTTATTATTACTATGAAAATGTTTATAAAAAAAGAACTCCATGGAAGAATCTTCATAATAAATGGAGAAATTAATTCTATAGTAAGGTTTTATAAATCTGAAAACTAAATTCATTTGTATGACAAATAATAGAGCTTTGGCTTTTTGGGCAATTGGAACGCTTTGTATATTTTTTGGAATCCTAATTGGTGGAAATATTGAGCCAGAAGTTTTAGGAGCATCTACAATCTCAATAGTATTGTCCTATATTATAAGCTTTATACTGATAATGATTGGTGGAATGTTCTGGATAACAACAGCTGTTGTTCATGTAGAAGAATATTAAATTAAAATTTGAGATTTGTTAAATTCAAATTGTCTAAGTGGATGAAGCTTGCTTAATTTCTTTCTAAGTTTCTTTTGTAAACTTCCAGTTACCATGTTTTTTAAGAAATCATCAATTGTCATATCTTCTAACTCGATTTTAATTTCATCAATTGCGGTTTTTCTTATTACTCTTTCCAACCCCCTTTTAACATTACCATTTGTGATTATAATACTTTTAATTCTCATTTTTCCATCTTTTAATTGAACTATGTTATTTGTATCTATTCTATCTGTTCCTAATTGTACTATTCTTGCTACAAAATCTCTTGTAGTGTCGTGTCCAAAGAAGACTGTACTTACTTTTGTTCCTTCAATTTTATCAGCTTTGAAATATAATTTTATGTAATACTTGGTTGCTTCTCCTGTTAATTCTACAAGACTTACTTCAATAACTCTGTTTAATAGTCTATTTGGGTCTGTTGTTAGACTTTGTCCAATTACTTTTCTTCCAAAATATTTAGGTGATGTTATATCATACCATTCTTTGATTATTGGTTTTGCCATATGTATCACTCATTATTAACTTATTTAACTTTATAAAGGTTTCCTAACATTTCGTCACATTTTTCTATAAACCTATCTTCAGTTCCAATTGGTATTCTAGCTCCTGCAGCTTGATAATGACCTCCTGCGCTTCCTTCAACAAATTCAGCAGCTTCATTTATTATCTTGTTTATATCGATTCCAGAAGCTCTAACTGAAACTTTAATTTCATCTTCTGCATTTGCAAATCCAAATATAGGTTTACCAGCTTGATCATTAAAGCACATAGAAACAATTGTTCCAATTATATGTTCACTTATGTTATCTCCAGCCGTGATATATGTTGCGTGTTTACTCTGTCTTACAGATTTTGGATTATTTTCAACCCATCTTAATGAATTTCTTAAAATTGTTCTATATTTTCTAATCACGCTTTTAGACTGTTCAAGTGCTTTTTTACTTCCAAGACATATTGCAATTCCAACTGCGCCTTCTCCCATTCTTCCACAACCATTTAATAACGTAGAAAATTCTTTTACATCTTGCACACCTTGAGGAAAATGTTTTAATGTCCAAACATCTCCAAATAGCTTTTCGATATTTTGTCCAGTTTTTAATTGCTCCTGAATTAAGGAATCACATAGTTTTTGATATTCTTCTTCAGACAAATCTCCAAGTGTTCTAAAATCATCTCCATTTTTTATGTTAATTCCAACTTCTGCTAAAAATTGAATAGCTTTTGATTCATCTGTTATATGAGTTAGGTTTGAAGAGTATTGTAAAGCATTATGAAGTGGACGAGAAAAACGGCCATATAAGTCTAATCCTCTTTTTCTTTCAATCGTGTCAATATCATCAAATATGAAGTAACTACCTTCTTCTGAATCTCCAACAGTTCCAACTAAGGCTATTGGTGCTAAAATATTAGTTTTTAGAACTTCTTGTGAAAATATATAAGTTGTACCTGATCCAGATAGACCCCTTACCTCAAACATCATAGGATTGATGTGAATTACGTTAGTTCCGTATTCTTCTTTTAGATCATGATGATCTATGATTATAATATCTGATTTTAATTTTTTTATCTCTTTTGGATAACTTGAACCAATGTCAGTAAATATAGTTAGTTCAGGTTCTCTTTCATTAATATCATCAATTAGTTTAGAACTTATTTTTTTTACAACCGAGAGTTGAAAACTTTTATCAAGATGCATTAAAGTATATATCAAAATAGCTGCAGCAGATATTCCATCTGAATTTTTTAATACAAAATTTTCACATATAAAGTTCCCATATTCTGTTTCTATATCATAGACATCATTTTCTTTATTGCTTGAAACTAAGCTAACTTCCGGAATTTCCCAGAATATATCGTTATTTATGATATTGGAAACAATTCTCTTATTTTTATCTGATAAATCATTATGTATTTTTGATAATACATGTCTCGTTGGCTTTCTTTTATTTTTAAGTGCTAATAAAAGTGCATCCTTATATTTCTTATGTATATTTTCTTTTCTTAATTCTTTTATTAAGTTTTCTTCTATTGGAATATAATCTCTATAATTTGATTTATTTATTATACCTAATTTTATCTTTTTATTCTTTTCTTTCTGTAAAAATCCTATTCTTTCTTTAAATATTTTTTTCATATTTTTAGCATTTATACTTAATTTATATCCATCATGTTTGGGGTTAAACCCACTTTTTGTGTCCTTTCTTATCATTGATCTTATTCCAAAAAATAATAAAAGTGTCTGTATATCTTCTAATAATTTTTTAGATACACTGTTGGCATTTATGTCACCTTTACTGACTGTACCATCACCTGAAAAGTAGCCACTTAAGAAAGCTGATATTAAATTTTCTTTTAAGCCAAAAATCCATCCAGGAACCCTTTTAGTTGAAGAATATCCTTTTAGGTCTAAAACATACATCAGATTAAATAGGGTAGATGAGCCGATTGTGGCTGTTACACCGTTATCTAAAACTGTCGGTTTTTCAGTTCCAAATCTTTTGAAAATCCTGTCTATGATTTTCTTACATTCTAGATCATTATAGCATGATATATGAACTCCTTGTCCACCCTTTCTTTTTGCATAACTCCCATCAGCAATCCACATACCAAAGAATGAAAACATATCTTCGTCTAAAATTATATCAATTGGTATTCTGTTTTTATTTTTAGTTCTTTTGATTTCTATATGTTTATCTACAACTTTAAATTCGGGTAAAATGGATTTAAAATCTAGAAGATTTAAATGAGGGTTAAATTTTCCAAATTTATAATGTCGTGGTGATGCGACAAATTTAATTTTATCTGGTCTCTCTATACCTAATTTATTATCTTTTAAAGTTATTAATGAATGATCTTCTGTAACTTTTATTGTTCCTATTTTTGATTTAATTTCGTATATTTTTTTCTTAGTTTTATGTTTTATTATACCTCTGACTTCTGCAAGAATAACCTTACCATTTTTATTTACTGAAAAAACTTTCATTTTTTTAGGTATTGAATAAGTTTTTCCGTCTTTTCTTTTCCTTTCCCCATAAGTATCATGGCAATATTGATATAAATTCTCGAATTTCATTTTTTTTAATTTGCCTTCGATTTTAACAAGAATCTCGCTATCTTCTGTAACACTATCATTATGAGTAACTAGTTGAATAGTACTATTAGTAGATTTAACTTTCTCAACGCCTTTTTTTATTAGGTTTAGAAAATCCATGTTAATTAATGGATGTTAAAGCTTTAATTACTTTCTATAGTAGCTTGGCATGTTCTCATATTCTGCAACAATTAAGGTTTCTGTTTCATTTACACCCTTTATCGTTCTTATTTTTTCAACAACGATTTTTCCAAGATTATCAAAATTTTCAGCTTTTACTTTTGCAATTAAATCATATTGACCAAAACAACCATATAATTCGATAATAAAATCTTTCTTAATTAATTCGTCATATATTTCCTGTTCTTTTGATGGCAAAGTGTTTATTGTTACAAATCCTATTTTCATAATAAGTATAGGCATAGAAAAGGATTTAAACCTATTTTGTTGTCTGAACAATTAGTTTTGCTTTGTCTGCGTTGTATTTCCAACCAACTGGTAATTTCTTTGTCTTGATATAATATTTTACAAGTCTTCTTATTTTACTTTCTAAAAGTTCAAGACCATGTTTAGAAGTATTATCTTTTTTGTTTATTTTCATATGATCATGAAGAAGAACAGATTTTCTAAGAAGATTAATTAGGTCTTCTGGTAATTCTGGTCCTGCTTTATTTTCATTAAGAATCTTAAGAACAGATTTTCCTGTCACAGCTTTTACAGATGGAATACCATATTGGTCTTTTAATGTTCTTCCAATTTCAGGTGTTGCCATACCATTTTTTGATAATTTAAGAATCAATTTTTCTATTTCTTCTTTTTTGTATTCTGTCCACTGTGCTACTATAAGTGGTTTTTTACTACCCGATTTACCTTTTTTTCTTGCATACATTCTTGCCATATTTATTCAACCATTTGTGATATTATGTAAAATATAATACCAAGTAAAAGTATAAAAGCACCTACCTCAGCTAGTAATACAGTGTATTTTACATAGCTTCCAAGTAATAGTCCAACAAATATCATTACTGCTGAACCTACTATTGTTTTATAGCTTAACTCTTCAAATTTAATTTTCATGTCTTCACCGTTTGATATATCTTCCCCTTTTCTCTATTTTTTCTAATATATTTAAAACTTCCTGTGACTTAGTATTTGTTTGTTTGTAACCTTTAATAAAGCTTCCCCAAATTGATTCCATATCCTTAAAGTGGGTTGATTTGATTGCTTCTTTAAAGACAGATAGGTCAGTAGCAAAATCTTCTATTCTTTGAGTTTGAGAACCTAGTCCAAAGTCAATAAAATAGACAATATCATCTTTTAGTATCATATTTGAAGTTGTTAGATCTCCATGAACTATTTTATTCTTATGTAATAAACCTACAGATTTGCCTATCTCTTCCGCAATTTTCAGGTCAGCTTTTTTAGAAAACAATTCCTTAATTCTAATTCCATCAATAAATTCCATTTTAATTTTAAACTCATCTGTTTCAAATACCTTTGGTGCGTTAACTCCAGCTCTTCTAGCTTCTGATAATAATCTAGCTTCTCCTTTAGTTCTACTCTTTCTAAGAGGATTATCAATTTCAGAAATTCTATATCCCTTACTTATTCTTTCTTTTACTAACTGATCATCTTCTTTATAGAGAATAGCTTCTGCACCGCGTTTGAGTATGTTCATAAATATAATGGTGGGCAGAGGGAGATTTGAACTCCCGGTCTCTACGTTATCAGCATCGCCTCTAATTTCTTCCAAAAATAGATGTAGCGCTCTAACCAGGCTGAGCCACCCGCCCATCTCTAAATCCTTCAAATAAACTTTTGTGTTTAGGATTTATAAACCCTATTAAGGATTCAAACTTTAATAAGTTTATCTTTCCATTCATATCTAGCCTGCTTATAGAGAAACCATTCCTCGGCTTAATTTTATAGATGTTTGCTTTAATGTTATTTGTTAATAGAAATGATTGCATCTGTTCTAAAATTTTATGACATTTATTATGGATTTCTAAACGTGGGTATAAGATCCCATGATTGTTAGCCCTTACCACAGAACCATCTGTTGCAAAGAAACCAGCTATGATATTTTTAGTATATTTATTACTTTGAAATATGTCAGGTATTTCTAACTTGCTCCACTTCTTACCAACCGGAAAGCCAATTGATACTAGTTTATTGAAAAGCTCCTTGTCGCTAAAATTAATTTCTATTTTACCATATTTAGGTCTTAATCTATATTTGGTTTTCTTTCCTCTTATTTTATTTAATAATGGAATTACTACTTCATCAAAGAAGGGCCTATCATTATAATAATTGCATGTTATAGATATAGTTCGATTTTTTAATCCCCTAGAAAGACACCCATCTCCAGCCATTATACCATATAACAAAGACAAATCATCCACGGCAATAATATATCTTTTTATACTTTAATTACTTAATTACCCCTTATGCCAGTACCAAAAGAAGTTATGGATGTTCTGAAAAAGATAGAAGATCCTCATATTGGAAAGAATATAGTAGAAGCTAAGATAGCTAAAAATATCAAAGTGGTTGGAAAGAAAGTTACTTTAACACTAGTACCTCCAGAAGCAGGCTGTGCAGGTTGTGGGGTAATACATGGAATGATTGATGAGATTACAACAGAATTGGATAAAAAAGGCTATACAGTTGAAATAGAAGTTGGTTTCTAATCTATTTCTTATTCATTGGAACAATGTCATATCCTTGTTCATTCTCATGATTAGGTCTTAAATAATATGTATCTTTAGAATCTATGACAATGTTCAAATCGTCTGTATTTTTATAATCTGATATATTTTGGCTGATCAATTGGCCCTTACCTAACTTTCTCATAGACTTTTATAAACATTTCTATTATTTGAAATATATTTGATAAATTCGGTTTCTGATGAGGTTAAATCTTTTTCTAACCAATCTTAATTATGCCAGAACTTGTTAAAAGGAAAACATATGAATGTGTGCCGGAAAATGATGATGAGTGCGGGGGTTGCTATTATTATAAACAGCCGAGAGCGAGTAAGAGTGATGGTTGTCCAAGAAAATTAAATCCAAAATACACAGAACGTGAGTGGGATTTCTAAAACAAAACTTTAATAACTTGCCTATCTAAAATGATGTTTATGGAAAAGAAGTATGATTCAAAGGAAGTAGAGCCGAGGATACAGAAGCTTTGGATAGATAGTGGAATATATAAATTTGATCCAAAATCAAATAAACCGGTGTTTTCTATAGATACTCCTCCTCCAACAGTTTCTGGTAAATTACACATTGGGCATGCAATGCATTATACTCAGTTTGAATTTATAGCAAGATTCAAGAGAATGCAAGGATTCAATGTTTTGTTTCCAATTGGTTTTGATGATAATGGACAGCCAACTGAAAGATATATTGAGAAAAAACACAATATCGATTTAACTAAAATAAGTAAAAGTGAATTTATAAATCTAGTTAAAAAAGATATAATAGAAGTCGAAAACGGTTATAAAAGAGATTTAATGAGACTAGGACATTCCCACGATTGGGATTTAACATATAGAACAATACAAGACAACTGTGCTAAAACAGCTCAAACTAGTTTTATAGACTTACTAAAAAAAGATTATGTTTATCGAAGCGAAGAACCAACAATTTGGTGTACAAGTTGTAAGACAGCTTTATCTCAAGCAGATGTTGAAGATCAGGAAAGAAATACAAAAATATATGACATTGATTTTGTATCAGAAGGTAAGAAAATAACAATTGCAACAACCCGTCCAGAATTATTACCAGCATGTGTTGGAATATTTGTACACCCAGATGATAAACGATATACTAAATTGGTTGGCAAGAAAGCTACCGTTCCTATTTTTGGGCAAGAGGTTTCTATAATGAAAGATTCTAAAGTTGATTCTAAATTTGGAACAGGAATTGTTATGATATGTACTTTTGGAGATAAGACAGATATTGAATGGTGGAAGATTCATAAGTTACCATTAAAGATTATTGTTAGTGCTGATGGTAAATTGCAAAATTCTGGAAAATATACTGGCCTAAAATTAAAAGAAGCAAGAAAAGAAATTCTAAAAGTTTTAGACGATTTAAAAGTTTTAGGTAAAGACGAGCAATTAAAACAAAATGTTGGAACATGCTGGAGATGTCATGAACCAATTGAATTTTTAGTTACAAAACAATGGTTTGTTAAAATTATTGAAAATAAAGAAAAGTTAATTCAGCAAGGTAGAAAGATAAACTGGCATCCAAATTATTATGTTAAAAGATATGAAGATTGGGTTAATAATTTAAGTTGGGATTGGTTAATTTCAAGACAAAGACATCACGGAATTTCTATTCCAGTTTGGTACTGTGAGTGTGGAGAATTATTATTACCAGATGTAAAAGATTTACCAATTGATCCAGAAGTTGACAAACCAAAACAAAAATGTAAATGTGGTTCTTCTAAATTTATTCCAGAAAAAGACGTATTTGATACCTGGATGACATCAAGCATGTCACCTGAAATTGTTTTGAAATGGACTGAAAAAAATAATATGATGAAATATTCCCCAGAAGATATGAGACCACAAGCACATGATATAATTAGAACCTGGGCATTTTATACAGTAGTAAAATCATTGTATCATTTTAATGAAATTCCTTGGAAAAATGTAATGGTAAGTGGGCATGCATTGGATTCAAAAGGGAAATCAATGCACAAGTCTCTTGGAAACGTTATTGATCCAATGGAGGTTTTAGATAATTATAATGCAGATTCGTTAAGATTTTGGGCAGCATCAGCAAAATTAGGAGAAGATATTTCTTTCCAAGAAAAAGAATTAGTAGCTGCACAGAAAACAATAACTAAATTATGGAACGCATCGAAGTTTGTTATAATGAGTTTAGAAAATTATAATTATCAAGAACCTAAAAACATCGAATCAATTGACAAATGGTTACTAAATAGACTTTCAGAAACAGTTGAACAGGTAACAAAAGAATTTGAAGACTATCAATATTCTTCAGCTAAGTTTTTAACAGAACAACTTTTTTGGAAAGATTTTTGTGACAATTATTTAGAAATTGCAAAACACCGATTATACAATGAAGATGAAACAACAGAATCAGCAAGATATACTTTGTATAAAACTTTGTTAGGAATTTTAAAAATGTTTGCACCAATCATGCCACATGTTACAGAAGAAATTTATCAAAATTATTTTAAAGACAAAGAAAAAGTTGAATCAATTCATATTTCAAGTTGGCCAGAAAAGGAAAACATAAAAGAAAATAATGGACATGTAGCAGTTGAAGCAATAGTCGAGTTAAGAAAATACAAACATAGTAATAAGATGGCACTTAATGCAGAATTAAATAAAGTTATTATTTCAAGCGTAGAAGATATTTCTGAATTTGAAAACGACATTAAGGGTGCAATGAAAATAAAAGAAATAGAATTTAAAAAAGGAGAAGAATTAAAAATAGAAGTTGTTTAAAATGGTAAATCAACAAAAAGAATTAAAAAAATTAATTAAACGTTTAGAAGGTGTAAGAGGAAGACATACAGAATTAGTTACTGTTTATGTTCCAGCAGGTTATAAAATATCAGATATTTCTACACAGTTAAGAAATGAACAAGGAACTGCAATTAATATTAAATCAAAAGCAGTTAGAAAAAATGTAACAGGTGCACTAGATAAAATAATTCAACATCTTAAATTGTATAAGGAAACACCTGAAAATGGTTTAGCTTTATTTTCTGGAAACGTTTCTGAAAATGAAGGTGTTACAGATATAGATATATGGGCAATTGAACCACCTGAAAAATTAAATGTAAAACTATATTGGTGTGATCAAACATTTGAATTAGCTCCGTTAAGACACATGATGAAAGAAAAAGAAGTTTATGGATTATTAGTTATGGATACAAAAGAAGCTACGTTAGGAATGCTTAGAGGAAAAAATATATTAGTTTTAAAAAATTTACAATCTATTGTTCCAGGAAAAGCAGGAAAAGGCGGCCAATCGCAACAACGCTACGAGAGAGTAAGAAATGGATTAATACATGATTTTTACAAAGTAATTGGTGAAACAGTAAAAGCAGCTTTTAGTGAGGAGTTAAAGGGAATAATAATTGGTGGTCCAGGTCCTTCTAAGAACGACTTTCACGATGGAAGATTTTTAGAAATAGTAATGAAAAAGAAAATACTTGGAATAAAGGATGTGGGTTATACAGATGAACATGGATTACAAGAACTTGTTGAAAAGTCACAAGATATTCTTGCAGAATCAGCTGTTTCAAAAGAAAAGGAACTTGTTAAGAAATTCTTTTTTGAATTACAAAGCGATAGTGGAAAAGTTACATATGGAGTACAATCTGTCCTGAAAGCATTAGAAATAGGTGCGGTTGATATGGTTTTAATTAGTGAAGACTTGGAATATACTGAAATTGAATATCAGTGTTCATGTGGGTCTGCCGGTAAGAAATTTATTAAAAATGACCGATTAAAAGAAGTAACATGTCAAAAATGTAGTCAACCAATACAATTGATGGGTCAAAGAGATATTGTCGAGGCGTTTGAAGAGTTAGTAACGAGTCATGGTACAGAAATTGAAGTTATTTCTAGAGATACGAGGGAAGGAGAACAACTTTATCAAATGGGTGGAATTGGAGCAATTCTTAGATATAAGTTATAAAATAAAAAAAAGAAAGGGCTTATAAAAGTTCTACAAAGTCTGCAGCATGTTTCAATGAAACTGCTAAGCCAGGTGTTACTGCAACTAAAAGTGTAAGTTTGCCCTTCTCTTTTGCTTTTTGAATTAAAGCTAAAAAATCTGCGTCTCTACTAGCTATTGCGATAATATCAATATCAGGATTATATACTGCATCCATTGCATGAACTGCAACAGCTACGTCTACATCTGTTTTTTGTTCTGGATCACCTAAAGCAATTACTGTTTCAAAACCTTCATTTGCCACTGCTTCAATTAATTTTTCAGGAGCAAATTGATTCAAAAAAACTTTTCCTATACTGATCCTTCCGTGCTTTTCTACTTTCTTTTTCATTTCCCTAAGATTGATATTAAATTCTTTTCTTATGATATTTGGCCCGTCTACAAAAAAAGCTATAGTAGGCTTTTCTCGAAATCTAGGTCTCATATCTTTTATCCTTTCTAAGTTTTTTTTCATATTTTCCAAAATCATTTAAACACCTATATTATATATTGTAATTAACTATTTAAATTAAAGAACATTACAGCATTATCAGAACATGTTTTCCAAACTTTTTCAAATTCAACATTCTTTATTTTGGCTATTTTTTCTGCTATTAATTTAATTGTTGTTGGGTCGTTTTTACCTTTATTATCTATTTCATAACCATCATCTACTTTCTTTATGGCTATCCACGGTGAATCGGTTTCTAACATTAATTTGTCTATTGGTATCTTTTTTATAACTTTTCCATAAGTCTTGCTTTTCATTATTATGGAATTCATTGAAACATGATATCCTAAAGTATTTACCTGATCCATTAGATTATGTCCTCCCCACATGTGAAGCATAACATTTGCAGCATTTTCTTCATTGAGAATTTTAAGTGTTTCTTCTAAAGCATCTCTTGCATGTATAACAAGTGGTTTGTTTAGTTCCCTAGCTAGTGCTATCATTTTAATAAATAATTGTTTTTGTCTTTCTCTTTGTTCAGGTTCTTCAATATAATGAAAATCTAACCCACATTCTCCAATTCCTACTAATTTATCTTTATTATTTCTTAATAATTCCATATATTCTTTTATTTCTTTTTCTGAAATTTCTTTAATGTATAAAGGATGAATCCCCGCAGTTGCAAAAACAAAACCCCTATACTTGTTTATAATATCCATTGTTTTTTTGAAATCCTTAGGATGAGTACATGAAGTAATTACTGCCCTAAGTCCGTTAGTTTTACATTTTTGTATAATCTCATCCAGATCATTTTTATATATTTCTTGTTCTAGATGACAATGTGAATCTATCATAGTGTTTAAATTCACATAAGACAATATAAACCTTATGGCAAGCTTTAAATCAAATATGTGGAAAATGCATTTATTTAGATTTTTTATTAGTTTTGGTTTTATTTAATTCATTTATTGTCATCATTTTTAATCTGTCGAGAATACTTTCTTTGTGACTTTTGAACTCCCCATGGGGCTTTTTTACTTTTCATTTTAATTCACCTTTTTTCAAAACAGTCTTTAATACTTCTTTATGATTGTTATAAGTTAAAAGCTTTAAAGCTTCCTCTACAGTAACCCACTTGTAATCATCATGTTCTCTTTTATCAATTTTTACTTTAGCAATATTTGTTTTTACTAGGAAAAATTCAAGTTCAGCACCATCATAAACACGGTGATCTTTTACAAAGTGTTTTGGCCACTTAAATTTTGTTACTTTACCAGTATTTTCTATAATCTTATATGTTTTAATTCCGGTTTCTTCTTTAATCTCCCGTTTTAATGATTTGAGCGAATCTTCTCCGTCTTGGACCCCGCCTTTAAGAAATTCCCAGCCTTCCCAATTTTTAGTTCTATGGAATATTAAGAATTTTGAACCATTTGGTGTTTTTCTAAATATGATAGCTGCTATGCCTTTTCTGTATTTCATACAAACATTATAAGGTTAATAGCTTAATAAATATTATGATAATATTAGATTTAGTTAATATTGTTTTCTATTCGTTTTTCTTAATTAATTATTAAGAAATATCAATTATAAACACTCATATGGTTCCAAATATATGATAGAAACGAACAGCTAACCGCCTAAAAGGTAACATTACTAGGTGTCTACCATACTTTTGGTACAAATTCTAGTAATAACAATTTGGGTATTATTTCAACATACATCATTTTTTCTTTTGATTAGTCTTTGACCTAATTAAATACGAGCCTTTAAATTCTATAAAATAACAATTCTATTTATGAAGATGAGAAGTTTTGTGACTTTAGCTTTTGTGTTATTGGTTCTAATATCTTTGAATTCTATAGCTGTATTTGCAGAGGGCGAAACAACTGTAGTCGACTGTTTCAAGTTTTCATGTCCAACTATTCCAGGTTCAATTTATCCTAAAGACTGTTTGGCTACAGTCAATGTATATACTATGAGATTTGATAATTTTACACAATACCATCCTACAGATTCTATACAATATAATTCTACACAATATCTTAGAGATATGCTTGATGAGTATTATTCCAGCAGTCTTTCTAAATGTGTTAAAATAGAAGTTATAGGATTTTTATTTGGAGCAGCGTGTTCTTCAGCTGACCCATCTTGCGTATCGACACAAGAAATTAATGTTATTAGCTTGTCTGTTAAATCTATTGAGGATATTTGTACATATACATCATGTATATCTGAAGGCAGAACATGCACGGATTCTGATGGTATAGACTATATGAAAAAAGGTACTACAATAGGCATACAAGATCCTACAACCGGAGTAATAAAAACAATAACAGATTTCTGCAATCCCGAATCTGAATTCAAAAATTGGGTTAATGAATATTATTGTGGTATTGATGAAGGGTCAAAAGGATATGTTATCGGAACATCTAATAAATGTCCATATGGTTGCGAAGATGGCGCATGTCTGATGACAGCAAGTTTAGAAATAACAAAATGTACAGAAACGGGAAGTACAATTAATGTTGAATATAGTGATGGTTCTACGCAGATTTTAATGGACAAGTGTGGATATGGTAGCGGAAGTGGAGAATATGGAGTTCTGCATTATTTTTGTGGGATGACATCTGAAAACAAACCGCATTATTGGTCAAGTTTAACTCCATGCACAATAGAGAAATGTGGTTCGTGTTCAACAAATATAACGTCAAATGAAGCTGGGGTGCAAACAACTATAAAAACTACTATGAGTGTGATATCGTCATTAGAAACGCTTAAAGAAAATATTCCTGAACAAGCTATGGAAGTGACAACAGTTCAAGATAAAATATTGATAGTTAATACAGAAACAGATAATTTTGAACAGGAAATAAATCAGAGAGGATTTGGTTATAAATTCAAATGGTTTTTTGGAATGGTTGCAGAACAGGAAAAGGAAGATGCAACATTCTTCAAGGAACAGGCAACGAAGCTGACTGAAACATCTCAATTATTATTGCAAATATCGAAACAGGTTGAAGAACCAGCCAAATCAGTTTTAGTTGAACAATATATTAATTTAGAAGAACAATCGAAAGAATTTTTACAAAAAGCAGAAGACAAGGAGAAAAATGCTAAAGGGCTATTTGGTTGGTTTGGATGAATAAATTTGTTATGATTTTAAATTCTATTCTCGTGTAGACACACCAATCTGTCTAGTTAATCCAGAGTCCACCATCTTTTCCATTGCGTCTAAAATATTTCTACCTAATGTAGCTATTAATAACAAATAACACTAATATTTTATTATGAAAGTAATCTTAGATACAAACTTCCTAATGGCAGTATCACAGTTCAAAATTGATGTGTTTGAACAACTTAGAGGACATGATATTTACGTTATTAATACAGTTGTTGACGAATTAAAGGAACAGTCTAATGGTAGATCAAAAGATGCTAAAGCAGCGCAATTATCTTTGCTTTTGATAGATAACAAAGGCTTAAAAGTGTTAAGAACTAATGAAAAGAAAGCAGATACATCTCTTATAATATATAGTAAAAGAGGATATGTTATTGCCACCCAAGACAGAGAACTTAGAGAAATGGTAAAAAAGGCAGGTGGGAAATCTATATATATAAGACAAAGAAAGTATGTGATAATATGAACTTCAATAAAGATCAATCTGGTGAAGAATTTTATGTCTTTATCAATGTCTCAAAAGGATCAAAGAACTTTTATGATAAGGAAAATCAAACAGATACACTGGTTATGATGAAAACAATAGAACAGCCATTTCCAGGAAATTATGGATTTGTTCCAAATAGTTTTCATGACGACGGTGGTACATTGGATGCAATTGTTCTTACAGAAGAACCTCTGGAACCAGGAATAGTTGTTAAGACAAAAGCTATTGGAGTGATTAGATTAACAGGTAAAGTTAATGATGATATTATTATTGCAGTACCATTTGATAAAAAAATTAATGATGTTTCAGAACTTTCAATGAACCAGTTAAATATGATAACGGCTTATTTTGAAAGCTTTAAAAATCTTAAAACACAAAAGGTTTTTGACTCAATGCATGCAAAGAAAACTGTACAACATGCAATAAAGAGATATTCGGAGGAAGAGAGATAATGTATCAAATAGTAAAAGTTGAAGATGAAATTGGAGTACCACCATCAAAGTTTGATAAAGATTTGAATATATCAATTATGGAATCAATTGGTGAAAAAAATGAAGGTAAAATAGATAATGAATTAGGTGTTATTCTTTCAGTAGTTAATATTGATGAAATTGGAGAAGGTAGAATTTTACCAGGTGATCCATCTGTTCATTATCCGGTTAAATTTAGATTATTAAGTTGGATGCCAAGAAATCATGAAATAGTTGAAGGAGAAATTGTAGATATAACAGAATTTGGAGCATTTATAAGAGTTGGTGGATTCGATGGTCTAATTCATATCTCACAAGTTATGGATGATTTTGTTTCATATGATGAAAAAAGTAGCCAATTGGTTGGCAAACAGTCTCACCGAATGATAAAAGAAGGAGATAAAGCAAGAGCAAGAATTATTTCAATCTCATTTAAAGATAAAAATAAAATTGGTTTAACAATGAGACAACCATTTTTAGGATCAATGAAATGGTTAGATATGAAAAAAGAGGAAGAGTAAATGCCAGAAAAAGCATGCAAGCTTTGTAGAAGAATAGTAAAAGGAAACATATGTCCAGCTTGTAAAACAACTGAATTGAGTAAGAATTGGAAAGGAATTTTAGTTGTAGTTGATCCAGAATCAGAGATAGCTAAGGTAGCTGGAATAGCAGCTCCTGGACGATACGCAGTTAAGGTGAAGTAAAATGCAATATGATAAAATTAGTGAAAAAGCAAATCCTTTGTTTAAGAGAAAGGAAATTGTATTAAATATGACTTATGATGGTCCTACTCCAAGTAAAGTAGCTTTACAACAATTACTTGCTAAAGATTTTAAAACCGAACCAAATAAAATTGAAATATCTAAGATAATTTCTTTTGATGGTAAATCTTCGGGTAAGGTTTGGTTAAAAGTTTGGGAAGTAAAAGAAATTGAATTGTATAAAGATAAGAATGCTTCTAAAGAAGAGAAAAAAGAAGGTGAGTAAATGGCAGATTATATTGAAATTTCAGGAAAAAAGCATCAGATATCTGATCGAAATGATTTTTATAAAGATGGAAAGTTTACAGGAAGATTTTGTCCAAGATGTGGTCCCGGAATAAAATTAGCAGCACATAAAGATAGAGTTACTTGTGGAAAATGTGGTTATTCAGAAAAGCAGGTAAAGAAAGAAGAACCATCAAAACAAGAAGTTCCTATTGAAGTAAAAAAGGAAGAACCAAAGGAATAAATAAGTGATTTTCTAATTCTGTTTATGATATGTTTAGGAATAGAATCAACTGCACATACCTTTGGCGTAGGTATAATGAAAGATGAAGAAGTTTTAGCTAACATAAGAGATATGTATCTTCCAAAGATAGGTGGTATTCATCCAAGAGAAGCTTCTGAACATCATACATTAGTTGCTAAAGAAGTTATTGAAAAAGCTTTAAACGAAGCAAAATTAAAATTGAAAGATATTGATCTTATTGCATTTTCTGCAGGACCTGGTCTTCCACCATGTTTAAGAGTCGGAGCTGTTGTTGCTAGATATTTAGGATTAAAATTAAATGTTCCAATTATTCCAGTTAATCATTGTATTGCTCATATTGAAATTGGAAAATTAAAAACAGGTGCAACAGATCCAGTTACTCTTTATGCTTCAGGAGGAAATACTCAAGTTCTTGCATTTACAGAAGGAAGATATAGAGTGTTTGGTGAAACGCAAGATCAGGGAATTGGAAATATGTTAGATCATTTTGGAAGAGATGCTGGTTTAAAACATCCAGGTGGACCTAAGATAGAGAAGTTAGCTAAAGATGGTAAGTGGGTTGAACTTCCTTATGTTGTTAAAGGAATGGATATGAGCTTTTCAGGAATATTAACTTCAGCTTCTAAAAAACTTAAAGAAAATAATTTAGAAGATTTATGTTATTCAATTCAAGAAACTTGTTTTGCTATGTTAACTGAAGTAACTGAACGAGCATTAGCACATACTGATAAGAATGAAGTTTTATTAACAGGAGGAGTTGCTGCAAATAAAAGATTGCAAGAGATGTTAAACATTATGTGTATTGAACGAGGAGCTAAATTTTATGCAGTTCCTAATGATTTATCTGGAGACAATGGCGCGATGATTGCATGGACTGGAATTTTAAATAAAAATAAAATATTTTTTGATACTAAGATAGATAGATTTTGGAGAACAGATGATGTTGAAATATAAAATAAAAGTGTGGCGTAGAAACGCCACAAAATAAGGATGACTTAAAAAGTCTTAATTGGTTTTTAAATCATTTCTTTTTTTTCTTTTTTGTTGCTGTTTTTTTTGCTGCTTTCTTTTTTGCCAAAATAATCTCCTCCACTATAAACACCACCGGTGGCGTTTTCTATAAATTAAAATAACTTTCTTGATATATAAAACAAATACATTTTTTCAAGAAAAAAATTTTAAGAAATTTTAATTAAAATTTAACAAACTTCGATTAAATTTGTCTTTTCAACTTCTTTATACTTCTTAAGATCATAACATTTTTCTGTGTATGTTATATTATCATAACATACTTCTCTTTTTGGAATATCTATTACATCACAGTAACATGTCCCCATATCAATGTCATAAGAATATTTTAAATTTTCTGTTACTCGAGGATAAATACTTACACTTTGTTGTTCAGTTATTCTTACCCCATCTTTATTTATAATACCAATTTCTATTGCAAAGTCTCCTTCAACTCCATCAATGTTTGTTATAGAACATCTTGTGTTTAAAGTTGTTAAATTATTTGACCAGTAACATTGTTTTGATAGAGTATAATTAAGGTTTCCTGTTTCACAAACCGGTTCTACATAAGGAAATTTAATACATTCATTTTCTGTATACTGTTCTAATTCTGTATAAACTTTTTCGATTATTTCACAATCATCATTTTCATAAAGAGCTGCCTCGTTTAAAAAATCTTGATCAATATTTGTTTTCTCTGATTCTTTTTCTAAAGAAGCCATTCCAGTTATTCCACCTGAAAACGCAATTCCTATGATAGTAATTACAAGTATTAATGAAACTATTGTTATGATTTTCTTATTTGGCATACTATATGTATTGTAATGGTATTTCATAGAATATAATAATCGTCGAACATATATTTAAAGTTATTTTAGTCTAATTGTTTCTAGATTTTTTGGCGCCATAGTTTCGATTCTAAATGTATTATGAATGTTTCTTGCAAATTCAACACATTTTTTACTTTCTCCATGGTCTACAATAATTCTTTCCGGTCTCTGTTTTAGTCTTTTCAAATAATTCATTAATTGTTTAATATCTGAGTGACCTGATAACCCAGTGATAGTTTTAACCTCAAGTTTAATTGGAACCGATTTTGTTCTACCATCTTCTTCCATTGGTATTTCTGACCACCCCTTTTGTATTCTTCGTCCAAGAGAACCCTCACCTTGGTATCCTACAAATAATAATGTACTCTTTTCATCTTCAGCTAATTTTTTTAACCACCAAACACTTGGTCCAGCAATAAGCATACCAGATGTTGCGATTATGACACATGGCTCTTCACTTTTTAGTATTTTTTCCCTCTCTTTCATTGAGCCAATTCTTTTAAACATTTTATCGGTAAATGGATTCTCTCCTTGTTGAAGAATCTGTTTTTGTAAATCCCTATTAAAATATTCTGGATATGTTGTATGAATAGCAGTTGCATCCCAAATCATACCATCGCAATAAACAGTGCCTTTGAATTTACCATTATATAGAATTGCCATTAGGTCTTGTGATCTTTCAACTGCAAATGAAGGTATTAAAACTTTTCCACCTCTTTTTATGGTCTCATTTACAATTTCCAGTAAATTACTTTCTGTTTCATCTCTTCTTGGCTGAACATCTTCAATTGAACCATATGTTGATTCTGTAATTACTGTTTCAGCTCTTGCAAAATTCGTTGAAGCTGGTTCAAACAGTGCAGTTCGATCAAACTTATAATCACCGGTATAAAGAATATTATGTAATCCATTTCCAATATGTAAGTGTATTAGAGATCCACCCATAATGTGTCCAGAGTTTAGTAATGTTAGACGAACATCAGGTGTAATGTCTGAAACTTCATCATAGTCAATGCATATTGTGTGTTTAACAGCTTCTTTGATATCTTTAGTTGAATAAGGAACAAGACCACCTTCTCTTTGCATTATTTCTATATAATCCATACATAGTAGAACCATTAAATCTCTTGTAGGGGTTGTACAATAAAGTGGTCCCTTATAACCCATTTTATATAATAAAGGAACCGCACCACAATGATCCATGTGTGCATGTGATAGTATAACAGCATTCAAATGATTAATATCAAACTCCGGTGCTTCAAGGTGAGGGAATTCATTATTACCCGGTTTAATACCACAGTCTAATAATATTCTCGATTCTGGTGTTTGAATTAAAATACAAGAACGTCCAACTTCTCTAAATCCACCAAGTGATGTTAATCTAATCCACTTTGTTTCTTTCCAACCACTATGTATATCTTTACCAACTTTGTTTAAAAAATCTTTTCTAAAATCAGATTCGTCGTGTATTATTTGTCTTAAAACTTTTACAACATCAGATGGAATTGCAGGTGCTCTTTTAATTTGAGGAAACCATAGGATTTGTTTTTTAATTTCTCTAAGAGTCTCTCCACCTTTTCCTATTACTAGTCCGGGTTTATCTGCTTCAATAACAACTCTAGAAAATGCTGGTTCAAATGTCACTTCTTTTAATCCAGCTTCTTTTGGAATCAATTTTTCAATTATAATTTTTGCTTTTTCCATGTCTAAACAAATAGATGGATCAGGTCTTAGAATAATTCTCTTTTTTAATTTACTAACAATGCTTTTTAATGCTCCATTATTTTCTAAGAAAAAGTCTTTTGATTTGGTGTAAAGAACTACTTCACAACCTTCAAACTTTATATCTGAAACCTTTGCATCACTAGGTAATTCATCTTTTACTCTAGCAAATAAATCTGTAGTTTTTTCTTCTACCATAAAAATCAATTCTTAATTTAACAGAGAAACTCTATCTTTAAGCAGCATATTTTTTAACTTCCTGTTCGGTCAGTTCTTTAAATCCATCTTTATCTATTACAGCTACTCTAAATCCTTTTCCACCAGATGCAATATCTCTTTCAACTGCAGCTTTTAGTGCACTTAGTGCTAATTTAATTCCTTCTTCTGTTCCTAATCCTGCTTTGTATCTATCTTCTAAGACCCCATATGCAAAAGGTGAACCAGATCCAGTTGATACAAATTCTCCTTCTTCATCAAAGGCTCCTAAAGGATCAAATGAATAAGCATGAGGTTTTGTATCATATCCAGCTAAAATAAACTGATTCATGTATGGATAATATTTACTTCCGTGTAATATGTTTGATAATAAGTTTGCTGCACCTTTTAGAGTTATTGGGCCCCTTTCTAGTTTGTATAACTTAAATTGTGCTTTTAATAATCTAATCATTGCTTGTGCATCTGCTACTCCACCAGCTATAGTTATTCCTATATGATCATCTAATTGGTATACTTTTTGTGCTTCTTTAGATGCTACTAAGTAACCCATTGTAGCTTTCTTTTCAGCTGCAATAATTACTGAGTCTTTACATAAGATACCAACAGTTGTTGTTCCTGTTTTCATGTTTTGTATTTCGGTCATTAATTCACCAGAATAAATGTCTAATCTTAGTTATGTTCTAGATGTATTTAAAGTTTTCTATTGGTTCAGTAGCTTATTCCAATATAAGCTTTTTCTTTAGCCTTAGTTCCACAAATAGCACATTTGGTTCCAACTTTCTCTTTCTTTCCAAACAAAGTACCTCTAACCTCAGTACCTGTTTTTATTTTTAACTCATCATCACATTTCTCGTTCATACAAAAATCAATTCTAATAAATCCACCATCTTTTAATTTCTTTCTAATCTCATCAATAGATTTAGCATCTTGAATTTTAAGATGAATATTAGCTCTTTTTAGTAATTGTGCTCCTATAGAATCCATTATTTCAAGAACCTGTTCTTCAACCTTTTCTTGAGGAATACTAATTCTTTCAAGAAAGTCTCTTCTAACAATTGTAACTTCTCCTTTTTCAACATCTCTAGGTCCAATTTCAATTCTTATTGGAACGCCTTTTAACTCAGCTTCATGGAATTTAAATCCAGGTCTGAATTGTGTTCGATCGTCTAAATCAACTCTAAATCCTTTTTCAGCCAATGATCCTAATAATTCTCCAGCTTTTTTCATAACAACTACTTCTGTATCTTTAGTAAATACTGGAATTATAACAATCTGAACAGGTGCTACTGTAGGTGGAACAATTAATCCTTTATCATCTCCGTGTATTGAAACCATTGCTCCAAGTATTCTAGACACCCCTGGTCCAAAACAAGTTTGATAAACATATTTTTTCTTTCCATCTTTATCTGTATATTTAACATCAAATGCTTTAGAAAACTTTTGACCAAGATAATGAGTTGTACCTATTTGTAAAATCTTACCATCTGGTAGAACAGTTTCAAATGCAAATGTATTTTCTCCTCCAGCAAACTTATCCCAACTTGGTTTTTGTAGATGAATAAACGGAATAGAAAAATAATCCCTGACAACTTTTTCAAATATTTCAGTGTCTTCTGCTACTTGTTTTAATGCTTCTTTTTCACTTGCTTGTGCGCAATGAGCTTCAAACCATTTAAATTCTCTAGGTCTTATTAAAGGTCTAGTCATTTTGGTTTCATATCTCCAAACTCTTCCTTGTTGATAGAACTTCATTGGAAGCTGTGTATGCGATCTTAACCATAATGAATAGAGCGGATACATAGCTGTTTCAGACGTAGGTCTTAATGCTAATCTTTCATCAAGTTTAGATTTACCTGCATGGGTTATCCAAAAAGCTTCAACTGAAAATCCTTTTATATGTTCTTCTTCTTTCTTTAAATTTGATTCTGGAATAATGATTGGAAACATTACTGGCATATGTGCTCTAGATTCTAGTTCGTCTATAAACAGTTTTTCCATTTCTCTTAGAACTTTTACTGCTGTAGGCATATACACATCAAAGCCTTTGACATTAAATCTAATATCAACTAATTCTGCTTTTTGTAGAACTTCATAATACCATTCTGAGAAGTTTTCAGCCTTCTTTATTGTAATACCTTCCTGTTCTGACATATACAAATATTAATAGTTGTTAGTATATAATTGTTGTGTATGAAAATAGCTATTTTTTCTGATACTCATTGTGGCTTCAAGTATGGTGAAGAAAGGGGTGAAGATTCATTTATTGCATTAGAAGAAGCTTTAGCGAAGT
This sequence comes from Nanobdellota archaeon, assembly GCA_018901655.1. Classification (GTDB taxonomy): domain Archaea; phylum Aenigmatarchaeota; class Aenigmatarchaeia; order Aenigmatarchaeales; family Aenigmatarchaeaceae; genus JAHIEG01. The sequence continues at coordinate 30,266 of JAHIEG010000013.1, read as the reverse complement.
CCATGGATTGTGACTTAATACTTAATGCGGGGGATATGTTTGATACAAGAATTCCAAGACCTGAAGTTTTTGCTAGAACAGCAAAGATATTAAGTAGAATACAAAGTATACCATCTCAAACAAAATTTGTTAATTCTATCGGAAAAAACATAGAAGACATTTCACCTTCAGCAGTTAGAGGAATACCAATGGTTGCTATTCATGGAACACATGAACGTCGATCAACTACAATGATTAATCCTGTACACAGTTTAGAACATTCTGGGCTACTAATACATTTAGAAAGAGGAGCAGTTGTGTTTGACATTAATGGTGAGAAAGTTGCTATTCATGGAATGTCAGGAGTTTCAGAGAAGTATGCTAAAGAAGCATTAGATGAATGGAATCCACAACCAGTTGAAGGAGCAACAAATATTTTATTATTTCATCAATCAGTTAATCCTTATATTTATTCACCTCTTGATCCACCAACTGTTGATATCACCGATCTTCCAAAGGGGTTTGATCTTTATGTCCTAGGACATATGCACTGGACTGAGGTTAGAGATTTACATGGAGGTAAATTATTATTAGCAGGTTCTACAATTCCTACTTCTATACATGCTAAAGAAGCTACAGGAGGTAAATATATTTTCAAGTACGATGGTAAAAACATTGAACGGGTTCGTTTAGAAAACCAAAGAAAAGTCATAATAGAAGAATTAGAATTTGACGCTGGAATAAAAGATAAGATAGTAAATATTTTAACTTCAATACCATCACAAAGCCCAAAACCAATTGTTGTAGTTAAGATTAATGGACAATTACCTAAAGATGTTCCACCACCAAACTTTAGAGATGTTGAAGAAAGGTTTAAAGATAAATTTATTTTATATATTAATAAAAAATTAGAAGTTCAAGATTTTGAAGATCAGATAGAAATTTTCAAAAGATTAAGAGATAATAGAATGTCTCCAGAAGAACACGGATTAAAGATTTTAAATGAGAGTTTAAAACAATTAGGAGGAACGATTAAAACAGATGATATTTTTGATCTATTAGTTGAAGGAAATTCTGATTTGATATTTGATATTTTAACAGGTAAACAAAAGACACTGGTGAATATATGATAACAAACTTAAAATTAAAAAATTGGAGATCGCATTTAGATAGTGATATTAATTTTTCTAGTGGAACAAACTGTTTTATTGGTAACATGGGAACAGGAAAAACCTCTATTATGTCTGGAATATGTTTTGCTTTATTTGGAACATTCCCAGAACTAAAAAATAAAAAACTAAAATTAGAAGATGTTATAATGAAGAAACCTTCTAAGAAAACTGAAGCATTTGTTGAATTGGAATTTGATGTAGATGGAGATAAATGGTTAGTAAAAAGAAAAATAGAAACCGGACGATCAACTGCAGAGTTAAGAAAAAATGGAGAATTAATTGAATCACCACAACCTTCTAAAGTTACAGCTGAGATTGAAAGAGTATTAAAAATAAATTATGAACTTTTTACAAGAGCAATCTATTCTGAACAAAATCAATTAGATATGTTTTTAACTATTCCAAAAGGACAGAGGATGAAAAAAATCGATGAATTACTGTTTATAGATAAGTTTGAAAGTGCAAGAACAACAACAAATGTTTTGATTAACAAGTGTTCTTCATCAACTAAGGATAAAAGACAAGTAATACAGAGCATGCAAGTAGATTCTCCTTTAGGAAGTTTAGATAGAATGAAAGACGAGTTAAGAAAGGTTTTGGAAGATACTGAAAAGTATAGAAAAGAACTTTCTGGAACAAAAGTAAGAAAGATAAAAATAAGAAGAGAGATAGAAACAATGAAAGAGCAGCAAAAACAACTTATTCAAATTAATGAAAAAATTAATACCAATAATGCTTTAATTGATATGACAGAAGCTGATCTTGAAAATTTAAAAGAAGAGTTAGTAAATTATGCTGAAGATACGACCGAACAATTAAAAGATAAATTAAATGATTTGATTTCTAAAACATCTGAAAAGCAGTATATGTTGGGAAGGGAAAAGGAAGGATTGTCAGTATTAGTAGAATCGCATGCCCAATCTGATGCAAAAATTAAAATGTTAAAAGATGATAAAATACCAGAATTGATGAAATTAACAGATCAAAAGAAAGATATTGTTAAGAAAATAAATTCATTAGAAACTAAAAAAGTTGAATCTGAGTTTAAAAAAGAAAAGACGGTTTTAGAAAAACTTAATACTGATTTACAAAAAAGTTTATTAAAAATAACAGAACTAGAAGAAGGATTAAAAGACCTAAAAGGAGTGAGCGGAGATTGCCCAATATGCGATAGTAAACTTTCTACTCAAAAGAAAGCATCATTAATTTCAAAAAAGAATAGATCTTTAGATAAGTTAAAACTAGAGATTAAGAAAGTAAAAGTAGATATTTCCAAATCTGAGAAAGGATTGGAGAAGCTTGAAAAACAGGTTAAAGAACTTGAAGAAATGAGACATAAAGATAGCTATCTAAAAGATCCTAAAACAGAACTAAAGAAAGCTGAACACGAATTAAATATATTACAAGATTCTATGAAATCATATCTTATGCAAAGAAAGATGCAGGAAAAAAATATTAGTGTTTTAGAAAATGATGTAGATGTAAAGAAGCTCGAACAAGAGAAGATCAAACAATTAATACTTAAACGTAATCAATATGACATAAAAAAGGATAAGATAAAGCAAATGAAGGAGGAAATAAGGGTATTGGCTTCACAAAGAGTCTCTATTTCGGGTTTCTCAGCAGATTTGATGGATATTAAGGATAAAGAGTATAGTTCTGTCATAGTCTTTGAAAGAGAACTAGAGACAAAGATAGAAAGTTCTAAAACAACAGTTTCTGATAAGGAAAGGCTTATTGATGATTTAGAAGGTAAAAAGAAGATGTTATACGAGTTTAAAACAGAAATAGAAAAGGTAGAGTACTTAGAAAATCAATTAAAGCTACTATCATCTGGTTTAGTATTAACCCAAGAAGAGCTAAGACGAAACTTTGTCAAGTCGGTTAATACTGCAATGCAAGCTATATGGGAGGATGTTTATCCTTATAATGACTTTTTCGGTGCTAGATTAGGAATAGAAGGTGGTGATTATGTTTTACAGCTCCAAGATTCAACTGGTTGGGTAGCTGCAGATGGTGTAGTATCAGGTGGAGAAAGAAGCATAGCATGTCTTGTTTTAAGGATAGCATTCTCGTTAATACTGGCTCCACAGCTTAGATGGATAGTTTTAGACGAGCCTACTGCGAATCTAGATTCAAGAGCTATTGAAGAATTAGGAAATGTTCTCAGAGAAAAAGTAACTAACATAGTAGATCAGATATTTTTAATTACACATGATCCTGCTTTAGAATCCGCAGTATCTGGTTATCTTTATAAATTAGATCGAGAAAAGAAGAAAGATGGTCATACAAAGATTAATATGATATCTGGTCCAAATTAATATTTTTCGATTTTTGAAATATTTCTAATTATTCTATTAATTTTTTCTTTTTCTGCTGTTGCCATCGGAGTATCATTCAGTCTTTCTGGAAAAAATTCTCCTCTGTATATTCTGTCTTGAATTGTTCTGTTTTTATTTTCAGATAACTTATTAACCGCACTAGTAGTGCTTATAATTTCATCTAAAAGAGCATACACATTATCTTTATACTTAAAGTCGTGTAATTCTTCTTTTGGTACATCGTTCATGTTATTATATCCCATTTTTTTCACCTAAATATTTCTAATTAGATACTGATCAGCTTTTTCATAAGTCTGAAACTGTTCTAATGCTTTCTCTAATCTTTTTGCTGTTGTTTCTTTATTATTATATTCTATCATTTTTTTCACCGTTTTTTATGTTATTGTGAATTTAATAGTTGTCTATAACAAGTATTTAAAACTATCGTCTTTTGACGTATATTTGAAAAGAAGCATTTGTGGCATAAAAAATAATGCTACCTAAGAATATGCTTTTTGAACTTCTGAATATACGTTTTCTCCAATTTCTTTAGCTTCAATTTCAGTTAAAATGTCATTTGCGATATCTTCTGGTGTTTCATAAAAAACATCTCCCCATGTTTTACCAGATGGAATTGCCGGTTGGTTATCTAAAGTCTCCAAAAAGTTTTGTGCATATTCTGGAATTCCTTCTTCCGGATAATTTGTATTAGCTGCGTGTGGTGCTACTGGTGCAACTGGTTGAGATTGCTTTTCTCCATATTCTCTATGTGCTTTAACAATTTTGTTCGTTTCGTATTGGAATGATGTCATTTTTTTCACCTCATTATTTATATTTTAGATATTATTTCTGTCAGCAATGCATCTTCAGTATCTTCTAATTCAAGATTTAATACATAGTTACTTGCAGCTCTTATTATCGAATCTATGTATTCCTCGCCTTGTTTTAATAATAAATTTTGTACACGTGCTTTTTCTGATTTAACTAAAATTTTATCAAATTCTCTTTGTGCTTTTGCTTCGTAATCATCAATGTTTAAAGATACAGAATATACATTTTGATTCTGAGTTTGACTACAAAGATCTCTTGTTGCTTCAACAGCAAAATCTTCTGGTTTTATAGTCAATTGATCGTATGCGTTATTCATAGTTAATCACTTAATAGTAGTTAACATTAGAACTATATAAAACTATCGATTAGTTACTACTTTGAAATGAATAGAATATACTGTCCTAAGAATGAAAAAACCAATTTAGCTGAGGCTAAAGAAATATTAAAAATGTTTAGGAAGTTTGGTTATATCTATTCTACAACCTTAACAGAACCCATTTTTCCGACGCTTATTTGTTTTTCTCCTTTGAATTCTTTAACAAAACCATTTTTTATTTCTACTGTTTTACCTTCTTCTATTCCTTCTGATTGTGATCCCCAAAGATTTAATTTGATTGTACCACTATCATCTTCTAGAATAGCAACAGTTAGAGATACTTGTGTTCCAAATTTTGTTGTAACTTGTTTCAAGTCTTCTATTGCTTTTATGTTTCCTACAATGTCTGCGTTTGCATTCACTTGTGTTTCGCTTATTTTCATACTGCTTTGATGTATTTCAATCTTTAAAAAGCTTTTTATTCTAAGAAGGAGTATAATTAGATATGGTCTTTGAAACTTTGCCACTATTATACAAGCAAATAGCAAGTATAGTGTTAGTAATAATTCTTATCTATCTTGGTTTTAAAATCATTAAAAGATTAGTTGGAGTAGCAATTTTAGTTGGAGTAGCATTAGCACTTCTATACTATTTTGGTTGGTTATTTTAGATTATTCCAATTATAAAGAAAAGGATTATTAACATTCCAGCTAGTATTCCAAATTCTCCAAGTCCACCTGTTCTAAATGGTCCATTAAATTTTGGTTTGGTTATTGGCCAAAGTGGCATTATTCCCATGTGGGTGAGCGAATCAGAAAGAAGGTGGCTTAAAAATCCTATAGAAAATATTATTGCTATCATCTGATCGATTAGATTAAGTTGTAATAATATAAACGATATGATTATCGGAGTCCATATGTTATGCAGGAGCTTTCTGTGTAGGCTTTTTATTTTAAGATCTATATCAGGTACTGTTGCTCCTATAAAAGCAAATACTGCTAAGTATAATGGGAAACGAAAATATTGATTTAGGAGTAAGAAAAATAATAAGGCAAACAAGAGATGGGTGTATTTTTGCATATTAATCCTCAATCCTTATTGCTTTACCTTTTACAAGAGCTTCAGTTATTTTTTTATAGGCACCCGTAAGTGTTCTATGGAATGTTGGTTGAGAGATATTCATTTTTTTTGAAGCTTCTCCTTGATCTAAATCTTCTGAATTTTTTAGTCTAAGCGCTTCCATTTCTTCTTTGCTCATCACAATTTCTTCTAGTTCTCGAATTGGGATTCCAGCTGGTTTGTAGTAATTGCTTTTTGCTCTAAAGCGAATATTTCTTCCTTTCCTTGGTCTTGGCATAGATAATACTTGTCGTTTTGAATATATATTTATTCCAATTCTTCTAATTTTTTATTAATTGATTCTTTTTCTTGTTTTAGTATTTCAATTTCTTCTTCCTTTGTTATAGTTTGTCTGAATCCACATCCTCTACCAAATCCCCTTCCATACATCATTCCTTTACCACATGGTCCCATCCCTCTTTCACCCATTCTTCCCATTCCATTAGGACCTGTTTGATCTCTTCCTGGCATTGTTTTCACCTCCATATTTTAATATTTTTAATTTAACAGTTTCCCTTTTTCATTCCTTTCTTTTTTCCTTTTGGTCTTGGGCTTCTTGATCTTGGGCCTGTTCCATCTTTATCTGGCATTTTATTTCACCTCGGTTATGAATACATATTCGGTATCCTATAATGAATATATATTCATAATACTATTTAAAGGTTTGGGTCGCGTGAAATTTATAAACTTACAATATAATCAAGAGTTATGAAGAAGACCTGCAATAATTGTATTAAGATCAAGGTTTGTAAAAAGGTTAAACAAGTATGCAAAGATTGGTCTCCTTTTGATATAGATAAATATCTTGAAGCAGTTGGATGCGATGGTGATTAAAATTAAATTTTACATAAGTACAGCAATAATTTATACAAATGGTGATTAAGATTAAGAAAATTAATATACCAAAAAAAGAATTAGAAAAAATGTATGTAAATAAAATATTATCCACATATAAAATTGCAAAAGAATATGCTTGTGATCCAACAGTTATCCAAAACAGACTAAAAGAATATGATATTCCAAGAAGAATACCAAAAAAAAGAATTTCTATTTCTAAGAAAGAATTAGTAAATCTATATTTGAAAAAGAAACTTTCTACCTACAAAATAGCTAAATTATATAATTGTCGAAATTCTACGATTGGTAGAAAATTGGAAGAATCCAAAATAAAGACACGACGATTGGAGAAAATTGAAATATTGAAAGGCGAATTAATATATTTATATAGTAAAAGAAGACTCCCGTTATCAAAAATAGCAAAAAAGTTCAATTGTTCTATAGCAACAATTTTCAAAAATATGAAATTACATAATATAAAATTACGTACTACTTCAGAAGCATGTACAAAATATCTTAAAAAAGATTTTTCTGGGGATTTGGAAGAAAAAGCATATTTAATTGGTTTCAGAATAGGTGATTTACACGCCAAAAGAATTGGTTCAATAATTATACTTAAAACAAATACCACCAAAACTGAACAGGTTGAATTAATTCGAAGCCTTTTCAAAAAATACGGACATTTTTATACAAAAAAGCATAATAGTGTATTTTATACTCAATGTCAAATGAATAACTCTTTTTCTTTCCTATTACCAAAAGAAAATTATATTTATAATTGGATATTGGGTAATGAAAAATATTTCTTTTCATTTTTAGCAGGATACACGGATGCCGAAGGCAATATCGGAATTTATAGTAATATGGCCAAATTTCGTTTAAGATCCTATGATAAAAAGATACTTTATCAAATTCATAATAAACTAAATATATTGGGAATAAAAACAAATTTTGGATTGGAAAGTAGAAGTGGTATTAGAAATCAGAATCAAGATTGCTGGGGCGTTTATACTGGCAACAAATCATATTTATTAAGGCTATTTGATTCATTAGAACCATACCTAAAACATAAAAAGAGAAGAAACGATATGGATTTAGCAAGGCTAAATGTTATAGAAAGAAATCTTAAATATGGTGCATAAAATGATAAAAAATAAGTTTTATATTACAACTAGTATAATTTATACTAATGGGCCTCCTCACATAGGGCATGCTTTAGAGGAAATACAAGCTGATGCTATAGCTAGATTTCATCGATTAAAAGGAGATGATGTGTTTTTCTTAACAGGTTCAGATGAACATGGAATTAAAAATTTTAGAGCAGCTAAAGAAGCTGATAAAACTCCGCAAGCATTTGTTAACATAAATACAGGATATATTAAAGAGATATTGAAACTGTTTAAGGTTTCTAACACTGATTATATTAGAACTACAGATAAAGAAAGACACTGGCCAACAGCACAAGATATATGGACTAAGTTAGTCAAATCAGGAGATATTTATAAAAAAGAATATGAAGGAAAATATTGTACTGGTTGTGAAGCTTTTGTAAAAGATTCAGATTTATTTCAAGGAAAATGTAAGCTACATAATAAAGAGCCAGAGATACTTCATGAAGAAAATTACTTTTTCAAACTTTCAAAATATCAAAACCAATTAATTAAATTAATTGAATCTGATGAATATAAGATAATACCAACTTCTAAGAAAAATGAAATATTGAATTTTATAAAAACTGGTTTAGAAGATGTAAGTTTCTCAAGATCTAAAGAAAAATTATCGTGGGGAATACCGGTTCCGGGGGATGAAACACATACAATGTATGTTTGGTGTGATGCTCTAACTAATTATCTTTCAGGTATCGGTTATACAACTGATAAAGAGAAATTTAATAAATATTGGCCAGCTGATGTTCATTTGGTTGGTAAAGATATTATAAGATTTCATGCAGTTTTTTGGCCAGCAATGTTGTTATCTGTAGGACTACCACTTCCAAAACAATTACTAGTTCATGGTTTTCTTTCATCGAGAGGAAAGAAGATGTCAAAAAGTACTGGAAATGTTATTGATCCTTTGACTCAGATACAGAAGTATGGACCAGAAGCTGTAAGATATTATTTATTGGCCGGAATAACTTCAGATGATGATGCAGATTATAGTAATGCAGAACTTATATCAAAAACAAATAGTGATTTAGCAAACGGATTAGGTAATCTTGTTAATCGAGTTTTAACTCTGACTGAAAAGAATTTTGATGGAAAAGTTCCTCCTAAATATGATGGTGAGATTAAAGAGAAGTTTAAAGATGTTCCAACAAAAGTTGAAAATTTAATTAATGAATTTAAACTACATCATGCAGTTGAAGAAATTATGAAATTCGTTTATGAGCTTAACAAATATGTAAATGATAAAGAGCCTTGGAAGATTAAAGATAAGGATGAACTTGGAAAGATAATGTATGAACTATTGGAAGGAATAAGACTTTCATCTATTTTACTTCATCCATTTGTTCCAGATACATGTGATAGAATAAGAGAACAACTTGGTTTAACAGAAGCTCCGGTTTGGAAAGATTTAGAATGGGGTAAACTTGAAGGAAAAATAATTAAAGGTGAAGTTCTTTTCAAAAAAATAGAGGTGTAAAAATGAATAAAGAAGAGATACGAAGAAAGATTGAATCATTATCAGAAGAAGAGTTTGATAGGTTTATGTCGATAATGTTTATGAAGCCTGATTGGAAAGACTTGGGAAGAGAAAGAATGACAGACATAATTATGTCAGAAGCTATAGACGACTCAGACGATCTCAGTGGAATACAGATAGTTACTATAGAGAAAGCATTGAAAGAGGTGAAAGAATGATAACATATGTTGAGTTCTCAAAACTTGATCTAAGAGTAGCAGAGATAAAAGAAGCAAAAGAAGTTGAAGGAGCAGATAAGCTTTTAGAGTTAACAATAGATGTTGGAGAAGAAAAGACAATAGTAGCTGGAATCAAAACAGCTTATTCTCCTGAAGAACTGATTGGAAAGCAAATAATTGTTGTTAATAATTTAGAACCTGCAAAAATAAGAGGAGTTGAAAGTAATGGTATGCTTTTAGCTGCGACAGATGGAGAACCAGTTTTACTGACAGTTGATAAACCAGTTAAAAATGGATCAAAAATAAAATAACTAGTTTATCTTAAAATTGTTGCGCCAGGTGGTGTCAGTAATATATAATCTTCATCAATTCCAACAATGTTTCCATTCATTGCAACTACAGTTTTTCTAAGTTTGTCAATAGCTCTTTTTAGTTCTGTTAAGTCTCTTTCTCTAATAGTTTTGATCTTAACTAATACTATTGCGCCTGCTCTAACTGCTTTCTGGACCTTGTCTGTATCAATGAAGTCTTCTATTTTATCAACCTTGATTTGTATCTTATTTCCTAATAATTCTTCACTTGTATCAAGTTCAATATATTCTCCTTCGTCAAGTTTTTTCCCAAATAATTTATCAAACATTTTAAACCCTCCAACTATTATTATGTTTCTCTTGTATATATAATTATTTTTGCTTACTTTCTAATAGGGATACTATGTTCCAAACCTGTGTTCTTGTGTACATTGGTATATTTGGATCATTTGATATCTCATCTAAATAGCTAATAACAGCATTTATTCTAATATCTACTGGATCTTTTTGATCGTTTAGAATTCTAATAGATTCAAGGCATTTTTCTCTAATATTTCTAGGTACAGATTTGTCTTCTGAAACCTGTTTAATAAGTTCTGCGATATCTTCAAACATATAATCTGCCTCATATTGTTTTCACTTAAGAATTATTAATGGTATATGTTCCTTAAATGTGTTTTGGTTTAGTATCTAATCATATTTAGTTAAATATTTACTACTACCGTTAAGTATATAAAGTTCATATGTCATACAAAGCTTATGGTGATAAAATGAATAACGATCCTTTAATGTCAATGTATACTGAACTTAGAAAAACCCCTTCAAATATTGCAGAAAAAGAATATGGATATATTTTGGATATATTGGATAAGAGAGATCAGCCACTAACTAGAAATCTTCTTATTGAATTGATTCAAACTGTAAATGATAATCCTGGCAAAACAGGAGAAGTTGGATATCATAAGATGGATGTAATTGTTGATATTGGCTTAGAACATCGTAAAATTAGATTAGCATTATTAACTGCCGGTTCTACAATTGTTAATCGAGAAAATATATATTTAAGTTCATTAAAACCTAAAGAGAGAACTGATTATGAAAACTACAGTCAGGGAAATCATGTAGGGCACTTTTTAAATGAAGATGAAATATGTGAGATTGTAGCATTAAAAAATCCTAGTGGTAAAAATAGAGGAAGATATAGTATCGAACATTCAGAGGAATTGCCAGAAGATATAACTTCGGTAGCACCTGTAGTAGTATATATCGAAGAAGAAGCACCTGAATGTGAAGAAGCTTCTACGGTAGAAGATCAATTAACTACAGATGATGTAGTTCAGTTTTCTGAAGAAAAATAAAAAATAAATTAACCAGCTGCTTGTGGTTTTTCATCGTCAGCTGGTACTAAAAGTTTTTGAAGTTCGTTTTGAATAGTTGTTAATTCTTCTTTAATTTGCTCTTCTTCTTTTTCAACCTTTCTTATTCTAACTTCTGCAGTTTCTATTTTTTCTTTAAGCTCTTTTTCAAGTTCAATTTTAGTTGATTTTATTAAAATTGGACCAACAGCTTTGAAAACTTCTGTATCATTATTTATTTCTTTCATTTCTTCTAAAGCTCTTTCAGCTTCGATTTTTTGAAATCTAAGTGTTTCTTTTTGATAATTTATTTGTTGCATTTGCTGTTGCATTTCTTGCATTTTCATAAAACCTTCTTGTGCACCTACTGGTATTTTTAATACTTCAGTCATTTTTAATCTCCTCCAAATCGTTTGTTGTTTTGATAAGCCTTAGATATGAATTGATTCCAGCTAACAGACCAGATATTTCATCTGACTTTACTGTTAACTTAATTTTATTGTCATCAGTTTCTAATTTTGCTTCAAATTTTTCATTTTGATCCATGTCAGGTTCAATTGAATTGATAACTTTTTGTGGTTCTTTACATTCAATTTCTATTTTAGCTTTCATCATTATCTTGCAATAACCTTAGTTACTTTGTTAGGTCTTTGTTTCATAATTATACGATAACCACAAAATGGACATCTTATTTTATCTCTTACATGTTCAAGTTCAATTTCTTTTTCACATTTTAAGCACTTATACATTTATTCACCTTTTACAAATTTAGGAAAATATGCTCCTCCAGCAAATTTAACATTACATTTTTTACAATTCCATATTCCAGCTGCAACTCTTTTTAGTGCTGGTCTTTCGCAATATGGACACATTAGCTTTTTCTTTGTCTTTTTTTCCATAGCTGTAACTATCTTTCTAGTTCTTGTTCCATACCTTGGACCAAATCTTCCTGCTGAACCAATCTTTTTTGTTGCCATGTTATCAACTCATATTACAAACTAAACGTTTAAAAAGTTATGTGAGAAGAGCTCTAAGCTCTTCACCTTTCTTGATTGACCAATCTACTGCTTTTTCAAGTTCTACTGTTGTTAGATAGCCTTTTCCGCTTTTTTGCATAGCACATAAACTTCCATTCTTTGTTGATGCTATTGTTATTCTTGCATCCATTGCTTCTTCCTCTTCTACGCTTGTATCTAAAAGAAGTTGATCTGCTATCTTTGTTATAGTTACAGGAATTGGTGTATCTACTATTGGAATACTTCCTATAGTTTCATCTTTTATGACCTTTTCAGTTTCAACGTCGTATTTTGGTATTTTTGCATCAAGTAATGCTGCTACTGCTGCAAGTCCACCAGCATCTATTAGGTTTCCATCATGGTCAAGTACGTGTATATCTACATTAATTACCCAAACCTTTTCTCCAGGTACAATACACATTTTGCCAAGATCAATTGCTTTACATTCTCTAATTCCTCTATCAATTACTCTTGCGATTTCAATTGAGTCTTCACTTGGAGGACCTGTTTCAAATTTTGGTGATGCAATTGGTGAAAGTTCTGTATTTACAATTAAAATACCTTCATCAGGTGTATCTGGGAATGGTGTTCCTACAGACATCTTGATTCCAGCAATTACATGAGTATTTCCTATTTTTACTCTTGCAGATCCTTCAGCAGTTTTGATTACTCCTTTTTCTATTGTTACTTCTCTAAACTCATCAAAAGATCTTTTGTCAATTCTTGATCCGTCTTCTATGAGTTTTTTAATGTATGTTTCATTCGTCATTTAACTCACCCGTTTTGTATTTTTCTCTAAGGATTTCTTTTTGTTTTTTATATACACTTCCACATCCTTTTTTTGACAATTCAATCATTTTCATGAATTCGTCTTTTGTAACAACTCCATCCATTTGAACTAATACAAACTTATCTTGATTTCCAATTGTTGCAACTGCTAAGTCAACTTGTCCAAACATATCTTCTGGTCCATCTAAGTCCATGATAATAGTGTCTTCAACTTTTCCAACTGAACAAGAACATACTAATTCTCTCATTGGAACTCCTGCGTCTGCAAGTGCTAATGATGCTGCATTTAATCCAGCACATCTGGTTGATGCATTTGCTTGTATAATTTCTGCAAATATTTCTATTCCAGTTCTTGGATAATCTTCTACAAATACAACACTATCTAAAGCCAGTCTTATAACTTTTGATATTTCTGTACTTCTTCTATTATATCCTGGTCTAATTCTATCACCTGTTGAAAACGGTGCCATATTGTATCTACATTTTAATACTGCTTTTTGAGGATCTTGTAAAAACCTTGGATGAAATGGTTTTGGTCCATATACAGCTGCAAGTGCATATGTGTTACCGAACTTAAAGATTGCTGATCCAGTTGCTTTTTTTATAATACCAACATCTGTTTCCATTGGTCTCATATCTTCAAGACTTCTTCCATCTAATCTTTTAGTTCCGATTATTAATTTTTCTGGTGCTCCTACTTTTGTCATATTAATCACCTTTCTCCAACAGTTTTGTTATCTTTTCAGTTAATCCACCAGTGTGTGATTCTTGTTCAATTGTTTTAACTGCTTTTGATGCTAGACCTTCTTTTTCTCCTCTAATCCAAACAACACCATTTTGTCCAACAATTATTTGGCATTTTGTTTCGTTCTTGATTAATTCAATCATTGAACCTTGTTTACCAATTAGTCTTGGAACCTTTGATGGTGTTATTTTTAATAATCTTCCGTCAGAAAGCTTTTTAGCTCTATGATCGTTCATTGTTAGTTGAACATGTTTTGATTTTGTAACATTCAAAACCTTGGCATAAATTATATCACCGATATCAAAATATGATGATATGTCTCTTTTTGTAATATCTACAAATTCTCCAACAGCTTCGCCTAATACTAGTAAAGCATCGTATGGACTGTTTATATCAATTATCCAAGATGTTGATTGCATATCTTTGACAAACCCAATTATTCCATCACCTGGTCTTGGTACATATACTCCAGACAAAGGAATTATACCTATGAATCTGTTTTTTATTTTTATTAAACCTAGAAGTTTAGCTTTTATTTGATTATCTTCTCTGTAACATCCGCTACTTGGAAGAAAATCTAAACCTTCGGCTAAAACGTCTCCTGGTGTTACTAGTTCTCGCTCTTTAACAAGTAATGTCGAGTTGCTAGTATTTTCTGTAACTTGTTCGTCTTCCATTTAAATTACCTCCTTAATCTTTTTTAACTTCAAATTGACCATGTGTTAGGTCACTAAGTTTATCATAAACATCCTGTTGCATTCCTCCAGGAATCTCTATCATGCAAAAGTAACTTCCATCACCTTTCCATTCATCTTTAATTATTTTTCCAAGACCTCTTATTGTTCCAGCTGCCTTTCCTGCATATTGTGCTGGTATTTTTATTGATAGTCTTACTGTTTCAAACCTTATTGGAATTATTGCTTGAATTTGTTTTAAAATAGACTCAACTTGTTCTTCAGCACTTTGTTCTAAAGCTATTTTAACCTTTGCCTGCTCCATTGCATTCTCTATTCTTTGTGCTGGATGTGGTAAATTGTTTTGAGGATTAATGCCTTGTTTTGCTATTATGTTAACAATTGTTTTTCTTTTTTTCTCTGCAAATTCTTTTCTTTGTTCTGTTGTTAACTGGACATCTCCCTGTTTGATTATTTTATAGATAATTGTTTTTAAATCATTTGTTCCAAAAGCTTTATTTATTTTTTCCTCAGAAACTCTTAAACCTTTTCCTACATCTTCATATAATTCTTCTACAGCAACAAGTTCATCTAATGGAATATCTTTTCCACCTTTTACTTCTAAAGCTTTTCTTGGGTCAACTAGAATTTCAAATTTTTCTCCACCTTTTGTAATTCGTGCTATTACTGCATTCTCTACAGAAACTGTCATTTGTATCAACTTTACCAATATTTCTTTATTTCCTTAATATTTTCTCCCCTATATTCATTAAATCCTTGAGCATCAATTATTGATAATTCAATTTCTTGAAGTTTAACTCCTTTTTCTCCAGCTTTCAGAGCTTTTAATGCTAATCTAATACCATCGTCTTTACTTAATTTTTCCTTCCAATCATTTTTTAATACTTTTAGAGCTTCTACAGAACCTCTTCCTAATGTTTGTGCTTTCCATGAAGAAAATGCTGACGATGGATCAATTTCAAATAACTGTGGACCTTTTTCATCTATTCCACCTAATAATAATGCAACTCCATAAGGTCTTACACCACCATATTGTGTAAATAATTGCATTCGGTCTGCAACTTCTTTTACTCCACCTAGTACACTAAGTGGTTCATCATATGTTATTTTATGAATTTGTGCTTTTATTCTTGCAAAATCTATTAATACCCTACCATCTGCAAGAAATCCTGCCATACCTGTAGCTAGATGTGAATCAATTTCATGTATTTTATCACTTCCAACACTTGGTACAGAAAGTTCTTCTATAGGTCTTATTGTTGCAATTATAACTCCATTATTAAATATTAAGCCAATTAAAGTACTTCCTTTTTTAACTGCTTCTCTTGCGTATTCTATTTGATATAGTCTTCCATCAGGAGAAAATGTTACTGTTGCTCTATCATATGCCATTTGAGCAGCTGCTTCTGGTTGTTGTATAATATCACCTCTATGTACTTCTACTATCTATATTTCCTAAATTTATAAAGGTTTACTAGTTAGAAATATTCAATAAAGGTAGAGTGTTTCTCATTATTTCGCCACCGCATTTTCCAGATATTTCGTGATTTGGTGCATCTGATATTTCACATATATCTAATCCGACTATATTTTTTTTCCGACTTAAACTTTCTACATATTCTTTTATTTTCTTTGAATCTATAAGTCCAGAATTTGGGACATGTTTACATCCTTTTGGTTTTACTTCTTTTAGAATATCAACATCAATTGAAATATATATATCCTTATTTGATTTGTCAGCAAATTTGTTTAAAAGAGCATTGTGTTCGTTCATATTTTTTTCTGTTAAAAATTCAACATCTCTACTTCTTTTAATTTTTCTAATACTACTAGCTATATGATCTTCAAGTTCTGGTTCAAACATATAACTTGTTTCTGAATTTTCATCAAACGGTCCGCCAATATGTACAAAACTAGATTCTGGTAATGTATTTAGTATTATTGTAAAGTTTTCTTCGTCTGGATTTTTATGATGGTATGGAAGCAGATTGTTTTCCATATAGCTTATTGCATCTATATGTCTATCAAAACGAACAGTATCACTGTCATAAATTTCGTTAGCGGCCAATGTTGCTGAAACAGTTATTCCGTGATCTCCACCAATTGTTATTGGAATCTTATTTTGTTTAAACAGCTTTTTATAAAAATCAGTATATTTTTGGGTATTATCTTTTGTTAAAACTCCACCTTCTTCTTTGAATATTTCATTTAAATTGATAGTAGGTATATCATTTTGTTCATAATATTTTTTAAATATATTTGGTCCGTTTTGAAATTCCATAAATGTTTTATTTCCAAATTTAGTTATTTTTTCTGTTGCTAAACCTGCATATACTATTACAATTTCTTTATTCATATTTTTGTTAAGATGTGTATGTTTAAATGCTTATTGTTCGATTGCTTAAACTTTTATTTGTTAACACTCAATTGATTTTATGGATAAAGTAAAAGAAGGTAAGATTGAGATAAATGTTCCAACTGGTAGAATTTATGATGCAGCAGTGTTTTATAATAAAGATGCTGAAATTGTTAGAGACATTTCTGTAGCTGTTTTGTCTGTTTTCAAAACAAAAGTTGAAGATATTGAAATGCTAGATGCCCTATCTGCTAGTGGGGTAAGTGGAATAAGATATGTTAAAGAAGTTGGAGTTAAAGCAGTTCTAAATGATAATAATCCTAAAGCAATTGAGTTAATAAAAAATAATATTGAACTAAATTCGGTTGAGGTCGAAGTTTCAAATAAAGATGCTAATCTAATTATGAGAGAAAGATTATTTGATTTTATAGATCTTGATCCTTTTGGTAGTCCTTCGATATTTATGGACTCTGTAGCTCGTTCTTTAAAATATAATAGGCTTTTAGCAGTTAGTGCAACAGATGGTGGAGCTTTGAGTGGAAGTTTTCCTAATGCTTGTTTTAGAAAGTATGCAATTAAAGTTGGTCGTACTCCTTATTATTCTGAACTTGGTATTAGAGTTTTGATAACATTTATTATGAATTCTTTTGCTAGATATGATAAGGCGTTTAGACCATTATTGTTTTTAATCTATAAACACTATTATCGAGTTTATGGAATTATTGAAGGTAGTGGAAAAGTAACTAAGATGTTGAAACAATATGGAACTATTGATAATATCGGTCCAATCTATCTTGGCCCAATTAAAGATGATGAGTTTATTAAACAAGTTATAGATGAGCTTGAAAAAAGAGATTTTAAAAATAAAGATAAAGAGATTGCTATTCTTACTAAAATTCTTAGAGAGATAAATGTTCCATTTTATTATGATATTAGTAAAATGCATCTTGCTAAAGTTCCAGCTGTTCATGATATTATTTTGAAACTTAAAGAGAATGGGTTTGAAGCTTCTAGGTCTTCACTTTGTGATACTGGGGTTAAGACAAATGCTAAGTTAGAAGAATTTATGAAAATATTATAAATTAATATCTTTTATATTTTCTATTTACTTTGGTTCCTTCCATACCGTTTTTGGCAGCTTCTTCATATATTTTATCTATTCTCATATCTGTTTTAATTAGTTCTTCATCTGTAACTGCCTTTTCTTCACATCTTTTTTTTAGTGTGTTTTTCCCATGAATAAGAATAGTACCGAGCCCCACTCCCATTGTTGTGCCATATAAAATATTTTCAAATGGGTCATTATTATTTGCCATGCTTACGGCAACCAACATGATAATACCGCCAGCAGCAACATAATCTATTTTTTTTGTATCATTTATCATATCATTAATATGTTGTTTTTTGTTTTGATGCTCGTTCCACGAATCACTAGAACCACTTTCTATTAATTCAGAAACATAGTTTTCAGAATTTTTAATGTTTAAATATTGTTCTAATTTTGAAATTATATTTTTTCTAGTGTGTATTAAAGTAGGCATTTCTTCTCTGCAGTTTTTTTAGCTCTATATCGTTTTATTGAGGGTATTAGTGGAAATTCCTGCCAAGCATTATTGTCTTGTTCAATTATATAATTTAGAACCTCTTCTGAATGGTACAAAGCTTTAATATAATTATTATTATTAATTTCATTATTCATTTTTCGGGTTTCATCTTGTATTTCTTTGAAAAAATATTTTACCATTTTTTCACCTCGTTTTTATTTACTTTTTATTTTTACATTGTCAGCTCCTGACGATGTACCTTGTTTTATACTATTAATTTCCTTTTCATAAATCTGTTTTGCTTTACCAGATTCAAAAAGAGATATTAACATATCTTGCAATTCATTCTTTTCTTGATCTGTTAAACATTTATTAATTTTTAAAACTGGTTCATTTCCATCACCAGGATATATTGCTACTGGTGCTTCTCCAAGTTCAAAATCAAAACATTCTTCATAAGGTTCTTGATCTATATTTTGATTAGAGAAAACAATCATTTCTTTAGCTATATCTTCCAAAGAATTAAATGCTTCATAATCTCCACCTACTTCCATTGCATTAAAAATATATTGACCTTTAGATATTTTATCATCGTCATCTAGTCCATTTATAGTAAAATCTTTTCTGGAATATATATGAACATTTTCGTATTCTGTCATTCATTTCACCTCATTATCTATACCTGATTGAAAAATTCTGTCCAACCCACTGGAATAACTGGAGCACAGTTTATCATGCTATATAAATCCCTATTTGGGTTTTTAATATAAATATCTAATATTTGATTTACACCATTTAAGAAATTAACATTAATTCTTACTCCTTCAATTATTTCTTGTGTTATATCTTTGTTTAATTGTCCGGTTGCGTTATAAGTTTCATTATCAAGTTCACAATAGATATTTGCGTCTTTTAAAATAAGTTCACTAAATTCTTTCACGGATTTAGCTCCAATTTTTGCAATTGCTCCAAACATATCTGCTGCTTCAATTGTAGTTATATTTTTTTTCATTTCATATTCACTCATCATAAATCACCTCATTTAGCTGCGAAGTTATCGCTTTTTTTAGCTGTATTAAAAAACTTACATGTTCCGATCTGTGACCAAAAACATCTAGGTCCAATACAGTGTTTAAGTTCATTATAATAGTGACAAGTTTTTACTTTGTCTCCAATACGAACAACTGTTGGTCTTAATGGTTTTATTTTTCTAAACATTACTGACATATTTTTCATCTCATTTATTTCGCTGCAAAATTATTAGTTTTTTTAGCCACGTTAAAAAATCTACAAGTTCCAATCTGAGACCAAAAACATCTTGGTCCAACACAGTGGCCCATTTCAGCATAATAATTACAAGTCTTTACCTTGTCTACAACTCGTACAACTGTAGGTCTTAATGGTTTTATTTTTCTAAACATTACTGCCATTTTTATTCACCTTCTATATTTTCTAAAACTTCGTCTATAAGATCTTCTTCAATTTTTTCAAGTGTAAAATATTCTTCTCCACACAAATCATAAGCAGGAGAATAATCTTTATTTTCATGAAGTTCTGTTAATACTTCCCACCCCTCAACAATATCAAGCATTTCTCTCGGTACATCAAAAGATCTATACTTAATTCCACCTATTTTTTTAGGTTGGCCAGTATAACTAGTTACATTTATATTATCCAGTAGCCACGTTCCTTCAACTATCATTTTATCTTGTTTAAGAGAATTAATTTTTGAATCTTCTTGATATAGATGTTTTTTGACAATAGCATTTTCTTGATCAAGATCATCAGATACTATTATTTTGTTTTGGTATACGCTACCTTCTATCTCCATATTTTCTTGATAAATACCTTTAAATCTCGAATCATATTGACTAAGACCTTTAGCTTTTATTCCCATTTGATTTAAGTATTTAATAGTTGAATCTCTTTGATAAACTTCACCAACTTTAACATGAGTTTGGTTGAGAACACCCCCAACAGTTATATGATCCTGTGAAAGAGAACGAAATTTACTATTTTCTTGATCAACATCATTTTTAAATGTTGATCCACTTTGCCACAGATTATCAGTAATATTCATTTCTTTTTGTTTAACATTACCATTGACAATAATATCAGCTTGTCCAACACCACCGTCAACATGTAAATTATTTTGATAAAGATCTCCCATAATTCTACATCTCTTTTGCTGAATTCCTCTTGCATAGTCATCGGGCCGTTTATAAATTTTCATCCCACTTTCAATAACATCTTTTCCAATAATCATATCGTTTTGTTTAACTTCTCCAATTATTTGAGAGTTAATACCATATAGAGAACCTGTAATTTGTAAATTATCAAAAATAAGTGTACCCAAAATATTTGTTGGCATAGCTATATTTGCTATTCCGTCGCAATAATTTCCTTCACCGTCGCATTCATAATTCATTTTTGTTTCACCACTTCTCTATAGTAAATATATATGGTGAGCTAGTATATAAAGTTATCTATTATTTAACTACTATATAGTTACAAGAATTTAATATCGTTTAGGTTTTCCAGCTACAAAAAGTCTATATCTTTCTTCATCGTTTTCAATTTCTTCCATAATCCTTTTGATTACTGCTTCCTTTGGATCTGGAAGTAATTTAATTCTAGCTTTAACATCTCCAAAACTAGTAAACACACCTTTCTTTCGTTCTTCAATTATTTGCCACATGTGTTTTTTCCCAACTCCTGGTAATAATTCAAGTTGATGCATTCTAGTTGAAACAGATCTAGCAGTGTTAAAAAAGTCATAAAATCTTTTTTCATCTTCTTCAACGATCTTTCTAATCATAAATGGTAATTCAGATTTAGAAAATGTGCTTAATTCATTAACTCCTATTCTTCTTTTAATATGATCTACTCTATCTCTCTTATCTCCACCTATGTATAATTTTTCACCATTTTTAACAATAACATCTTTCTTAATTACAACTTCAAGTATAGAAAAGTATTTTACTCCAATAACTTGAGCTATTGGTTCACTTCTTCCCCTAGAGTGTCCAGATGATAGGAAATCTAAAACTATTACATTGTCGTCTTTTAGAACCATTTTTTTCACCTATTTGAATTTAGCCACTATTTCTAGTATTTTTTTGACTTCTTCTTCTTGGAGACTAAACTTCTCTCTTGCAAATATCATTCTTAACTCATCTGCATTTTTTGGTAGAATGTTAATTATCTGTACTAGTGTTTCTGGAGACATCTTAATTATATTTGTTATCTCTTCTGTCATCTTTTTTGCATCAGATGGTGTTAACCTAGTAAAGCATTTTAGGTGTTCTAGAGCTAATTTTTGCTCATAATTCATTTCTCCAACCTTTTCTCTTTTTGCCATTATACTTTTAGCTTCTGGCATTGATACTGGTTCTATTTCTATTATCTTCATTTATAACACCTAAGATTATTATTGTTTTAAACCTTTTAAAGTTATTTCAAATGCTTCTTCCTTACTGTCTTTCCAGGCTGAACTATTTTATGATGTCTTGCACATTTTGGGCAAACATACATTTTTTCATGTCCAAAGTGAAGAAATCTTGTATCTATTTGTTGTAGAAGTGTAGGATCATTAATTCTAAATCCTTTAGTTTTAATAAAAGTCTTATATCTAGGTACTTTTTTTCCACAATATCCACAATCTACCATAGAGTTACTTCCTCTAGACTTCGTATGAGCATAACTCCTTGTATATGGTGCTTTTGATACTGGCATTAAATTACCTCCTTATTAGCTAGGTGTTTAACGTTTATATAGATTTTAGCTTATTGATGAATAGATATATTTATATACTACTAAGTAGTAAATATTATTATGGGATATACGGGCTTTTATGAACAAAAAGTGGAAGATATTTTTAGTTATGATAAATATAAATTGAAAGGTATCACGGGTATTGAAGGTATAAAAAATATTGAATTAGGTGGTATCGGATATGATGATATTGGATATGAATTAGGTGGTATCGGATATGATGATATTGGATATGAATTAGGTGGTATCGGATATGATGATATTGGATATGAATTAGGTGATAAAAAAACTAAGCTTGAAACTAAGCCTGAAAATCCAAATGTAGTTGCATTTAGACAATCTCCTTTTATTAGAAATTATTCTGAAATACAAGAACTTTTCAAACAGACAATAAATTATGTAGCAAGTAAACATAATGTTAATTTTCCATTAGATAATAGAATTATAAAAGTAGTAGATAGTGCAATGCTTTTAAAAGAATATGGTAGAAATTTAAATTATAGTATTGGTGGGTTTCATAGAGGGTGCAGAGAAAAACATGATATATTTTTATTAAATGAAAAGAGGCCATGGGTACTCAATACACTTTTCCACGAATATGGACATTCTCTTAATCCATATCTAGGATATGGCATTGAAGAAGAGATGAAAGCAACTGCATTTTCAAAAGCAATGATATGGGAAACAGTGGAAATGAAAAAAAATAATAGGAGCAAAATCTACAAAGAATTATTAGGATTAGAAATATTAGAAAAGGGGTATTGGATTCAGGCCTATCACTCTGATAATCCTATTCATAAACAAGCATATGAAAATTTAGATAAATTAGAAAGCCAAGGAGCAGGACTTGGTGAAAGAGAACAAAACATTTCAATGTTTAACATGGTATGTCATGGAAAAAATTGTAATACATTTAATCCTGAAATTGTAAAAGAATCTGAAGATGTAAATTGGAGAAATCTATTAGATACTTAAAGGTGATTTATGATGAATGATGATAAATTTAAACAATATTGTAATCATTTGGGAATTATGACAAGTTGGCAGATTGCTGAATATATAGAAGGTAAAAATGCTAAACTACGTAAAGAATTAACTAGCGCAAAAAGACATATTGAAAAGTCACTTGGTTTTTACGACTTGGTATCTGTTTGTGGTAATAATTTGATAAGCATGTGTTCAGAAGACAATTTATTGAAAGAAGACGTACAATCTATTTTGGATCGTTCACAAGAATACGCAGATAGGAGTGGAAAATACGTAGAAGAACTTTCAATTAAAAGATAGATTTGTCTTTTAATTATACCAGGTTGAACTAAACTATAAATACTTTTCGATTTAATTATAATTATGAATAAATAAGAATTTTTAGAATATGAAAAGAGGATTTCTAATTAAAACCAAGAATAAATATAGACTTAATAAAAAGGGTTTGGAATTTGTAAACATAATAAGAAATGCTAAAATGGAATTGGAAAACTATTCATCCTTTGCAACAACCAAGAGGAAGTAATCTAACTACTCTTTTGGCTATTCCTGCAACATCACTTACCCTGGCAATTTCGTCGATGTCTTTATAGCATTGATCAGCTTCCTCAGCGGCTCCTTCTTTACTAGCTACTTTGATTGTTATTCCTTTTTTTGCAAGATTTTTTATAATTTGATCTCCGGAGAACTGTCTAAGTGCAGCACTTCTACTCATAACACGTCCAGCTCCATGGGCAGTTGAATAAAATGTTTCTTTACCTCCCTCAGTTCCAGCTAAAACATAAGATGCTGTTCCGAATGATCCTGGTAATAATACAGGTTGTCCTGTTTTTTGATAAATCTTTGGAAGTTCAGAATGTCCTGGTGGAAAAGCCCTAGTCGCTCCTTTTCGATGCATGTAAACTTTAACCATTTTCCCATCAATTTCGTGATTTTCAATTTTAGCAATATTGTGAGCAACATCATAAACAATACTCATATCCATCTCTTTTGCAGTTTTGTTAAACACGTTTTCAAAACTTTCTCTAACCCAATGAACAATCATTTGTCTATTACACCAAGCATAATTAGCAGCACAAGCCATTGCTTTGAAATAACGATCAGCTAGTTTAGAACCTGCTGGAGCATAAATTAATTCACGATCTGGTAATTTAGCAACTATGTCTGGGTAAGTTCTTTCCATTTCTCTTAAGTAGTCTGAACAAACTTGATGACCAAGACCTCTAGATCCAGTATGAATCATAACCATAACTTGTCCTTCTCGGTCAATCCCAAATGTTTTAGCAATTTCTTTGTCATAAATTTTATCTACTTTTTGAATTTCTAAAAAATGATTTCCAGAACCTAATGATCCTGTTTGAGGCATTCCTCTTTTTTTAGCTTGGTCTGAAACACAAGATGGATCTGCTTCTTTAAGTTCGCCGTTTGATTCAAGTCGTTCTAAATCTTCTTTCCAACCATATCCTTGTTCAACTGCCCACCTTGCTCCTTTTCTAAGAAGTTCATCAAGTTCATTATGAGATTTTACTTTAATTAAACCTTTAGAACCAAGTCCAGAAGGTACGTTTTGAAACATTTGATTGACAATATCTTTCATTTTACCTTTTACTTCGTCAGCCATAAGATTTGTTCTAAGTAATCGTACGCCACAATTAATATCATAACCAATTCCACCTGGACTTATTCCACCTGTTTTAAAATCTAAAGCAGCAACTCCACCGATAGGAAATCCATAACCTTCATGTCCATCTGGTAGGACTATAGCATGTTTGTAAATACCTGGCAATGTTGCCACACCAGCTAATTGATTTAATGTTCGATCTGATTTCATTTTTTCAATTAGTTTTTCAGATGCATAGATTCGACCAGGAACTTTCATTCCAGGAATTGAACCTATTGGTATTTCCCATCTTACATCATCGATTTTTTTCAATTGCATATAATTTATTACGTAAGAAGAGTTTAAAAGTTTATTATTATGTAATTATAATATGGGTTTAGGAGAACAATATTTAATCGAATTGCATAGACAACTAATTCGTGAAATGCGATTTAATCGTTATTCTCGGCTTCCAGATAGAAAATTTATTAATCATTGTGATGTGGTTGCAGCTGATATATCTAAAAGATTATTAGAAGATGATAAAATATCACAAGTATTAGAATTCAGTAAATATACTGATGAAAAACTGAAATTGATAACACCTCAATTATATGGTGGTAAAGTTCAATGGAAATTACATCTTGTTTGCGATTGTAATAATTTAATTTATGACCCAATGTTAGAGAAACCTATTAAGATTGCTGATTATTCTAAGATGGTTTTTGGAGAATATGTGCCACGCGTTGTTCACGTTTCTAAGAATGATATTGTAAAATTCATCGAGACGCATAATAGCGATTCAAATGTCTACTAAGTAAAATATCTTTTTATCTGTTATGTTCATTCTTTGATAGGTTATTGCTTTAATTCCACTTCGCCCTTCATGTTTGTTTGTATCAAACTCTTCTCCATAAGCAGTTGCTTCAATCTTAAAGTCATCAGTTAGTTTATTAACTACAACCCGTGAAAAGACAAGGTTGTCTGTATCATGAATGATTAAGAACTGTTCTAAGAAATCATAAAGTAAACTTTGTATATCTTCACCCTTGGCTGTAATTTCTATTGTTTCTTTTTCTTCAACTTTGGTTGTATCTATCATTATTTCAAACAGACCTAAAGCTGCATTTGCGAAAGTTTCTTTCATATTTTCACCATAAGCTTCAATACCTATATCTGCTGTATGTTCTACGAATTTGAATTTCATAATTAGAATTGGACTGGAGATTATTTAAAACCAAGGACTGATTTCAACTGCGTTTTGAAATTCTTTCACTTCGATTTTAAACTCTTCATATGTTCTTGGATTTCCGGTTTTTGTTTTTATATTTTTTAACAATTCGTTGATTTTAGGATCATTATTCGATTGAAGGATGACGGAATTAAATGGGATATCTTTAATGTGATCTCTATGTGGCTTTTCATAAGGAAATGTTCTAAGAATCCTTTTCCAGGAATCCAAAGTTTCTATTCTAAATTCTGCTTTAGGTGCGTTTTGTATTAACGGTATATTGGTTTGTAAATAATCTTTTATTTTTTCTTTTTCCTTATCGTTAATTGTGGTTTTTGTAAAAAGTGTATAATCTCTGTCATTAGGTACGTATGGTAAGTAGTTTTCTGTGAAACTTAAAAACTTATATTGATTTATTAGGTCGTATTTTTCTATCAATTTATTAATTGGTTGTTGAATTAGATTTCTAACCAATTTCATTTTTTTCTGATCTGTTGAACTTCTTCCAAGAAAGATATAATCTGGATAAACTTCTTTTCCACCGATTTCAATAGGTTTAATATTAGATAGTGTTAATTCAATTTCATCTCCTATATGATAAAAGCTATCGGTGTAATTTTTAATTTTATTTTTAATGGTTTCGTGAATATATTTTTTTCTCGTAATTAGCGGTGGCAATTTACTCATAATTAAACTTGAACAGAAAAGGATTTAACCTTACTTTGCCTGTTTCCAAACAGAATCAAAGTGTCTAGCAAATACATCAGCAATTATCGAATTGTGAATGTTAACAATGCTATATTCAAAATCTCCAGAAACCTTATATTTTTTAATAATAACAGAAACAGCTTTTCTATCAAATACTAAACATCTTAATTCTGCTGTATCTTTAAAGTATTTAGCCTTTGCACCCAATTTTTTAAACTTGTTAGCATTTGTAATAGAATCTTTATTATTTTTGCAATATATAATTTTATAATCAACATTTCTTTTTATTGCATCTTTTACAAGATCTTCAACATGTCTTACCCAAGACATGTCACCACTAAATACAAGAATTTCTTTTTTAGCTAACATATGAAATTCTTCTCTATCTTTTCTAATATTGACTCTTCGTTTAATGACAGCAATTATATCATCTTCAATATCTGTGTGGCCGTTATCTACTAGTTTGATATGTTTTAATAATTGAGGCATGATACTGCTCATTTCTTTTAATTTTTTATTTGTTTTTTTTGTTTCTTCTTCCTCTAATAAAGATAGAAGTCTTTTAGGATCAATTGCTTTGAACATTTCTGGTCTTGTTTTAGAAACAGAAACAAAACCTCTTTTTGCTAATCCATTCATTGTATCATAAACTCTAGGTAATGGAATTCCAGATAAAGAAGTAATTTGTTCAGCAGTATTTTTACCATAACTAAAAAGTGTTATCATTGCTTTAGATTCATAATGTTTAAGACCTAGATGTTTAAACATTGCTTCAATTTCAGTCATCTCCATATTTTAACCTTTTTAACTGTAAAATAGTATCAAAGTAAAATATTTAAGCCAATTAGTCCATACGACAATTGACTTTTTTATTTTGTTACTACTTACCACCAACAAGTAAGTTTAAATATCATTTATACCCATATTTTATTATTACCCGAGACGTGTTGAATATGGAAAGAAGCAAGAAAATAGTTTTTGTATCGCATTGTTTATTGAATCAAAATGCTAGGGCATTTGGTAGTGAAAAATATCCTGGTGCTGTAAAAGATCTTACTGACATGTTAACAGAGTCTGGTGTTGGAATTATTCAGCTTCCTTGTCCACAAATTAATTATAATGGTGGTTTGAATCGGAAATTAAAAACAAAAGATTCTTATGATAATGCTTCATATAGAAAACATTGTAAAAATCTTTCAACAGATATTTTAAATCAAGTACAAAATTATCTTCAAAACAAATATCAGGTTCTTGGTATAATTGGTGTTGAAATGTCTTCAACATGTGGTGTACATCAAGTTGAAAATGGAAGTAAAAGAGGTCCTGGTAAAGGAATATTGATAGAAGAGATTGAAGAAATGATGCATAAGAAAAATTTCCAAGTTCCAATTATTGGAATGAACTTAAATAATCTTTATAGTTCAATGGAAAAAATACAAACACTGCTTAATTATTCATAATTATGATGATAGGAGATATAGAAAATAGTTATAAGGAACTGAGCAATGGAAAAAAACTTTCAAATCTTTGTAAATAGTTTACATTTTATCTAGGAGCGGTATGCCCAACAGGCTTAAACTGTTCCCTAGAACTGTTTTTACTGAGTCAACCAGTTTTAACCTTGCACTTTCTAATTCAACATCTTTTCCTATAACTGGAAGAGTTTGATAAAAATTATTAAACGTTTCTGCTAACATGTAAGCATAATTTGCCATATGATGTGGTCTAAGTTCTCTAGCTGATTTTTCTATAAACTCAGGATATCTTGCTATTAGTTTTATTAATCCAATTTCTCTTTCATTTGTTAATAAGGTTGCATCATAGTTTTTAGGAATTCTTTTAGCTTTCTTTAAAATAGAATTTGCTCTTGCATAAGTATATTGTAAATAAGGACCAGTATCTCCTTCGTATTTTGTTATTTCCTTTTGATCAAACATGATGCTTCTATCTGGGGAATATTTTATCAAAGCATATTTGATTGCACCGACTGCAACATCTTCAGCTATTTTTTCTGCTTCTTTTTTCTTATATTTTTTGGAAACAACTCTCATAATTATTTTTTTAGTATCGTCTAATAAATTATCAAGAAATACTGCTTCTCCTGTTCGACCAGACATTTTTCCTTCTGTTCCCATTACAAGTCCATAAGAAAGATGGTGACACTTTCCTGCGCTTTTATGATTTAATAAATCCATTACTTTATAGCATTGTTCAAAATATAATTCTTGCTCTCGTCCAACAACATTAATTGATTTGAATAACTTGTATTTTGTAAATTTTTCATCAATTAAACCAAGTTCTTTCGTTTGATATAAACTTGTTCCATCTGACCTTAGAATAATAAAATTCGGAATACCATATTTTTCTAGATTGGCAACTATTTGACCTTCTTCAGCCTTGAACGCTATTTGTTTTTTTAACATCGTGTCTACAAATTTTTTACCACTTTCTTCAAATTCACTTTCATAATAAACGTGATCAAATTTTATTCCAAAACGATTATATGTTTCATTAATTCCTTCAAGTGCCCATTTTTTTAATTTAATCCAAGTTTTTCTAGTCTCTTTATCTCCTTCTTCCCATTTCTTTAAAACTTCTCTTGCTTTTAATTCTAGTTCCGGTTTTTTATCCATACGTTTTGCAAACATAGAATAAAGTTTACCAATATATACATCAGGTTTTTCTTTTGGAGCTTTACCCTTTCCCCAATGATCATAAGCATAAATTGTTTTAGCAATGTGCAAACCAATATCTCCCATATAATCTACTTTTATTACATTAAATCCAGCAGCGCTCATTATTTTTGAAAGACTGTCTCCGATTACAATATTTCTTGTATGACCAATGTGTAGAGACTTGTTTGTATTAGCAGTAGAAAATTCGACCATAACATTTTTATTTTTATCAATCTTTGTTTTTCCATAATCTTTATTAATTTCTTTTAAAATGTTTTTACCAAATAAATTCCAATCGATGTAGAAATTTACATATGGTCCAAGAGACTCAATTTTATTAAAGTACTTTATTTTTATCTGTCCAGCCAGGTCTTCTGATATTTCGTTAGGAGAGATTTTAAATTGTTTAGATAGTGCGAAACAAGGTAGGGCTAAGTCTCCGTGTCCAAGTATGTTAGGTTCTTCTATTAGATTTGAAACATCAATCTTAGTTATCTTCTTAACTTGTTTAGCGATTTCTTTTTTTAAATCTGTCCATGGGGTTTGCATAATAAAATTAGGTTCTTAGAATATAAAGTTGCTCCTAAGAGCAACTTACATTCTTCGATATTTCCATCTTTTGAATCGATCTACCATGTCATAGAACATGGTATTCCATAGAGGAATTCTCCAGTCAAGGATATGATATTCAAGTTCGTTTTCAAATTCTTCTTTTGTATAATATTTTTTATGTCGTTTAAGATTCTTTTCTTCATTATATCCATCTACACTGATATCTAATTTTGTTAATTTTGGTTCACTATTGTTTTCAAATACTATTTTTGAACTTACAGATGTGCTATACATTTTAATCACTCATTAATTTGTATACTCTTTCATTATTTCGATCAACACAACTTGTTAAATCGCTTGACATGTTTTGAAGACTTGAAAGATCTGTTGAAGAGGCATAGCCATTTCCGTTTATCATTGCTGTTTTTACAGGTCCTGATTTATATGAAACTCCTACTGAGTTTATGTTTACAATTGATTTTTCCATATTTT
>JAHIEG010000023.1 GCA_018901655.1 Nanobdellota archaeon | reverse complement strand
TCTAGACAATGATGGCTATATAGATGGCTATGAGCCCAATGGTTTTGTGGATTTGACACAGGTCCAGCTGGATGAGTTGCTCGAGCTTGAGTATATAGAAGGCCTCTACGGTTTAGTCCTGCCAGATGAGATGCGGGACCTGACTAGAAAGAACAGTGCTCAAATTCCAGGAGCTTTTATTACCCTATATGTTGAATCTGGCGCAGCTGGCGCAGGGACGGCTATTCAGGACGCTATAGATGACCGGGAAGTCTTGACCAAACAATTAGTCCCAGTCATTACTATGATCCTTGACGAGGAGGATAGCGTAATCCTTGCTAAAGACAGCGAGGGATACCTCTATATTACTGGAGATGGTACTTATCGTTTCCAGCCCGGACCTGAAGGTCAAGGCCTCATCAAGGAAAGAGTCTCTGATATAACCATAGAAGATATTTTCTTACAGGCAGAGAAGGATGGCTATGTGGTCTTCCCGCCTAACTCTGAAGATGAATCTGACATCCCTGATATCAACCTGACAGACGTGTTTGTTGAAAAAGGAGATATGCCAGTGATTGCCGGCATGGAGATGCTGGGTAAGTTTATGGGCAAGGCCTCCAAGAAGGACTTTGAAGAGAGGATGGATCAAGGCGGCGGCCATGCATATAGTTACCTTGTAAATGGAGAATTCTGGCTTAAGGGCCAGGGGCTTATTGATGCGATATTAGATTTACGCCTTGACAAGGGCCAGAGAGAGACCTTGTTTGGCAATCTCGCGGAAGATAAGGAATCCCAGGGTTATGTAGAGCTCAGGCCTGATCAGTTAAGGAAATTAGCTGATAATGGTTATACATTAGACTATAACTATGACTCTCTTGATGCTGAGGATGTAAAGATATACATCACCTTTGGCAAAGAAGGAGCAGATAAGGCCCTTAAGGATATGGAGGACCAGCGCACAATCCTTATTGATGAACTCGTGCCCAACCTGGCCCAGGCTGACAAGGATGGCAATAGCGTAATCCTTGCCCAGGATGCCGATGAAAATTACTACTATATCACTGAAAACGGCACCTTCCTCTCTCTAATCGATGGCAAGCCTAAGATTTCCGATGTAACTGTAAATGATATTTTCTTAATAGCAGAGCAAAATGACCTTATAGTATTTCCAGCTAACCCTGAAATCGAATCTGCTATCAAAGACATTGACCTGACCTATAAGAAAGATGAGGATGCTATTCCAGAGGAGCCAGTACAGGGCATGCCAAAGGTCCAGATCAATGATATCAGCGTGGATATTCTTGGAAAGGCAATGGGTAAAAACTCCAAAGCTGAAGAGGCAATCAGGGTCAATTACGGCGGCATCCATGCCAATGGAAGATATATCACTGATAAGAGGCCTGAGTTTCTTAGCCGTTTCTCTGAAAAGATGGGCGAAGAGATTGATGTTTCTGGCGTTGAAACACAGCATTTCTGGCTCATTGATGCTGATGCAGTGGAGGCGATTTTGAGGCTTTCGTTGCGGGAAGACCAGAGGCTGGCCCTGTTTGGCGTGCCTGACTATGATAATCCAGGTGAATTTACTCAAGAGTCCCAGGGCTATGTGGACCTTGACCGTGCGCAGATCGATAGATTAAGGACAGTATATAAGATTGATATCCCGATGAAAGGCCATGAAACCAGCGTCAGGGTCTATGTTGAGTTCGGTGTTGAGGGCGCTATGCGGGAGTTAAAGAGATTGGTAGAGGTGCGTCGCAATAATCTTATAAGATTAGCTAATGACCTCTCTGATGCCTTGCCTGGCTATGGCGCAGTCATCCTTGGCATACCTGATCCATTCAACCTGGGTGAGTATATGCTTATAACAGGAGAGGCTGACGTAAATAAGATTATCAATAAGGTTGGTCGCGACAAGGTCTATACTGAAAATCCTGCCAACTCAGCCATACCTGATATAAATCTTGTGACTGAATCTGGAGAAACACCTTCTGAGCCTAAGACCATAACCTTTGACAATGACTTTACCCTGCCGAGCGGTAAGGTTATACCTAAGGGTACTTATACTATCTCTAAGGCAATGGGCCTGGCCTCCAAAGTAGAGCATCTCGAGAAGCTTGAAGTAAATATAAAGGAGCTCAATGAGTACATCAGAGAATTAGAGCGCAATATCAAGATTGCCGAGCAAGGCGTTTCAATGGCAGAGGGTTACAGCGGCTTCTTCCTGGTGGATCCAGACACTGACGAGATCGTTGATGACCCGGATGATTCTACCCGCGGGTATGCCATTACAGGTAAGGAAAAATTCATGGAGATCATTGATCTCGTGATTGACCAGGGCAAGACCTACGAAGATATCCCGATGTATGATCCGACTATAGAAGGGGATGGCGAGGAAGAACTGCCGCCATTGGATTCACCTATTATTACCTGGGAAGGCGAAGAATACAAGCTTCTCAAGGTCGAGGGCCTTGGCGCAGCACAAGAGAATAAGAGGAGGCTTAATGAGGGCGGATTCAGGATTGCAGGAGAGGTATGGGTGATTGGACAGGATACAGTGCAGGAGCTTCTGAATAATATTACTCAGCGACAGGTCGTTGAGCTTATATATGACAAGATTCCGATGGTAGATCCTGATACTGGTAAGGTAGTAATTGATCCAGATACTGGTAAATCCAAGCTTGTCAGTCGTGGTTATTTCACAAGGCCTGACGGTAAGAAGGTATGGGTTGAGTTTGGAGTCATAGGCGCAGAGAGGCACGTGGCTGAATTAGAGGAGGACTTCGAGAGAGGCATCCTGGCCAGTATTGAATATGTTGATGATGACCACTTGGATTACTTAAAGCTAACTGCAATTTAT
>JAHIEG010000012.1 GCA_018901655.1 Nanobdellota archaeon | reverse complement strand
TTAGTCAAAGATAAACATATTCTTACAACAGGATATGAACGCATTCCAGATTTGAAATAACATAAATTTCCTTCGCTATCAAAAACGCCTTTAATGAACGCATTTGGGAATTTCTTAGCAATCCCATATATATCTTCATTTGTTTTAGAACCATACCACTCAAAAAATGTCTTTGACCTCATACTTACTCTATAAAAAAGCTTATTCCTATCATCCCGATATTGAATTATTTTTACTCTTCTAGAAAATATTTTTTCAATACTATCTAAAAAATATTCGGCAAATTCTTTATCTCTAACACCAAGCTGTATGATATATTCATATCTTCTCCCATACTTGGTTTTGTAAATACAAGCATCTCCTTTCAAAACACCTAATAAATAAGAAAGCTCATAAGAAGGGTCTAATTTCGGCTTAGAAACCGTAAACTGATTAACTCCAAGACCACTAGTAATCATAATCAAATTAATTTATCAAGCCAAATAGAAGTTTCTTACCATACATGGTAGTAAGAACTCTTTATTTCAATCATGTTAACACCTTCAAATATCCATACATAATTACTCCATTAGCTAGACTATTTATAAATTCCTTTTCTGAATCCTTGAGCTGTATTTCATAAATACTTATTTTTCTTTGTAATATTTTTTCAAAACTACTTAGGTCTATATCTAAATGTTTTTTTGTGATTATCGCTATATCAATATCACTTTTTGACGTATCCTCACCTTTAGAATATGAACCAAATAAAACCACTGCCTCTGGTTCTTCATATTTTTCTCTTATTAATTTTACTAATTCAGATTCCTGTACAGAAACTATGTTATATGCTCTTTTTAGCTGTATGAATTTCTCATCTTTAATAACTGAAATATTCTCTACCGTCTTTGTCTTTTCAGATTTCAGTAATTTTTCTTTTTTGAGATTGTTTATAATTTTTATTATGCCTGGCGGCGATAAATGTGTTATTCTCGACAGTTCTCTAATATAGAAACTCTCTTCAGGACTATCAAAAAATACTTTCATTACTTTATATGTATTATCTTTAATTATCATTATTATCATCTGTAAACAATAGTTTACTATAGTAATATTTAGTTAACAACTGTTATATAAAGTTAACAGTACTAATAAGTATTATTAAAACTTTCCAAATCAAATTTATTTTAATGCTGTCAAGTCGGTCTTTACATCTGAACAACTTGTAAGAATTTGAACTGATCTTATATTGCCTTCTATTGTCGGATCGAGTGCTACCGTCTCTATTGTTCCAATTGTTCCAGCTTCTAATGACAAACCGTTTTTATTATCATATATAATAACACTATCATCATTCATTAAAACCGCAAACTTAAAGTTTCTTAATGGAACATATCTTGCTTCTACTACAGCTAATACAGAATTGCCAACAGTCCACTTTGGATAATCTGCTGAAACAAAACTTATACTTCCACCTACGCAACTTGTTTGAGGAAGTGCATCTTCTGTATAAGTTGAAACCCAATTTGCTAAAACTGCTGCGATTGCAATAGTAATTGCTATTAATAGAACCGATGCAACTAATGGTGAAAGACCTTTTCTCATAGATTAGAAATGGTAATAGTGGTATATAAAATTAATCTATATTCCTAATAAATGGCTATTTTGTTTTATAAGTTCCATTTATTTCAATACTTACTCTTCACTCAGATCAGATATCAATTTTTCAATTCTTTCAACAAATTTGTAAGCATCTTTTCTTATATCTTCAACAGCAGAATCAACTGTTTTCTTTGTAGGAGAATATTGTGCTATCTCTCTTTTATCTTTAGCGGTTCTTATCATATCTATATAACTAACTTCTAATCTAGCTTTTTCAATTAGTTCTAATATCTCTTTTTCTAATAATCCTTTTTTCACATAAAATTCTTCCAAAGCCAATGTTGTTGCTATATGATTTTTACTTTTATATCCTATCCTGGCTAAAGCTGCTAAACTAGCCATATACATTGAATAATAAGCTGTAGTAGCAATCCATTCATTAGGAGAATAATCTTCTGGAACATTCAATAACTTCAAGGCTTGTTTATTTGTTTTGAAAGATAACAATATGCTCATTGTAGTCAGATTTTTACGAGCTTTTT
The DNA here is from genome assembly GCA_018901655.1 of Nanobdellota archaeon. GTDB lineage: Archaea > Aenigmatarchaeota > Aenigmatarchaeia > Aenigmatarchaeales > Aenigmatarchaeaceae > JAHIEG01. Next base: position 24,442 of record JAHIEG010000012.1, on the reverse strand, counting down.
CCAGAAAATTATCAGTAAGGCTTTTCATTGAAGGCATTTTTATTAAAAATTCTTTAGCAATATACCATTTCAGAGTTTTCATTGCTTATCACCATATATTAATTTATACAGAGGCTCCATTCCATATAAAATAACACCAAACTTAATCAAGTCTTCATAAAATACAGGATTATCTTTTTTCATGTTTACAAAATCTTTAGCTAAAACAACAACAGGCGTTATTTTTCTATTATATTTATGCGTTAATGATAATGCAATTTTATCAATATCATATTTTTTTCTGGTAACACATAAAACATCAATATCACTTTCTTCTGTTTCTTCTCCTTTTGCAAAAGAACCAAATACAATAACAGATATCAGATCATTGTTAGATATTTTCTCAATAAATTCATTTAATAGGTTTTTTATAGATATAGTTTTAGATTTGAAGAACTGCTCTTTTTTATTTGTATAAAAATGTATAAATGGTAATAATAAATCTTTTTTCAGTTTAACAGTAAATAAATAGGTTTTTCCAACTTTTCTTTTTAACAAGTATCCTTTTTTGCTTAGATCCATTAGAATAGTATAGACTCTTTCATGTGAATATCCTGATTTATCCTCAATTTCCTTAGTAGTATAGCTGTTCTCAAAATAAGGAAGGAAGCACTCTATTATTCTGATTTCGTTATTTGTTAACATTTTTATACCTGTTGATTTATCTACTATATTGTTGATATTTCAACTATATAAAATTATCTTAAACCAAATATGTTTCTAAAGAAGTTTGCAATTCTTGTAAAATACTAACCTGTTCTCATTTCTTCTAAAATTGTTCCATCATTGTCAATAAACAATATAATCTGACATGGGTATGGAATTCCAGACGTACCACAGTCAATTGAAGCTTGTTTTACTATCTGTTCTCCATAATATTCATCTGATATTTTTGTAATCGTTCCTTCAATACTATTTTCTTCCATGTAAGTATTAACAATCTCTGTAAAATCAATTTCGTCTTCTACTATTTCCTGACATACTTGTATATTTTCATTACATATTTCTCCTTCTAAACACCCACAATCTTCACAACATGAATCTATTTCATCATCAGAACAAGTATCATCTCCGCAAACAAGGCTTCTACAAATTCCAATATTATCACAATATTTATCTCCAGCACATCCGCAATCTTTTATACAATTACTACAATCTTCTGTTAATTCACAAATATTATTTCCACATACAGTTGGACATGCACCGCAGTCAATTGGACATACAGAACACGATTCAGCAATATCACATACACTGTTACCACAAACTGCTGGACATGCTCCACAATCAACTGAACATGTTTCACAATTCTCATTAATACCACAAACACTGTCACCACAATATGAAGGTGCAGAACAGTTTCCACAATCTATCTTGCAATTAGAACATGTTTCATTAACATTACAATAACCATCACCACAAAATTCTTCTACAGATGTTTCTTGAAATACTTGAATACAACCACTAACCATAACTATAAAAATCAAAACGAATATTAATAATAATTTTATTTTCAAATTATACACCTGTTAATTTTATTGTTGGATCTCCATATAATTGTATCTCATAAATTACTGCATTCTCCCAATCACTTGAAGATTCAATCAATGCATCTCTTTTCATTCTTAACATTGCCTTTCCAACAGTATAACCGTTCTTCATTCCATCAAGTATTTTACTATTAAACGTTGAGGTATAATAACCATAACCATACTCCGTATTTCCAATATAAACAGAAGCACCATTTGATAAAAATGAAAACACGCTACCAACATCCGATATACATTCTAGCCTACAATCTTCACAAGTTTCACTACAACCAAGATAAGCACCAATTCCCTCATAAACGCAATACACATCACAGCCAATGTCTCCACTCTGGCAAGCACTTGTCATGAAGAATGGATTTGTGTTAAATGGATTTGTATAAAGATAATTCGAATTCAAAACACTATACCGAATTTGATCCCCCGGGGTAGTATTATTTGTTCTTGTAGCAAAAGTATGTGCTGATCCATGTGCGGATATATAAATAACATCATTATTCAATAATTCGTCATAAAATTCATCGGTTTTAGTACAATTTTCATCACCACAATAATCTGGTGCTTCTTTACAAAATTCTGTATCTGAACAATCTTTATTAAATAACGTCTGAGAAATCCTATTTGCATCATTAATTCCATCACATGAAGGTGGCCACATACATGTATCTGCTATCATTACTTTAGAAAACCCGTTTTTATTATGCATAGCTATTGCTGAATTCAATGCTTTAACTATTATATCATCAGAAGTTGATTCATTTACCGTAGCTATTCTACCTATTACTATCTCCGGTAGGCCGTCATAATTTGTGTCGACATATCTATCATCTGAAACAGGTATGGTAGGTATTTCTGCACTTGTATCTACTGGCGGTTGCGGAATAACCCCAACTCCTCCTAAAATTATAACATATTGTGGGTCAACTTTATCATATATTTTAAATAAAACATTTTTAACATCGCCCCAATCATCTGGATAGCTCAATGATATACCAAATAATTCCTGTACTTGTGGAGAATCCAATTCAATATAATATGAGGTTAAATCATCTACTGCTAATATTGTTTGTCTATAAGTTTCAATTGTGGATTCATATGCATTCGATTTATCTATTCTGGCACCATTTGTTACAATCAGAACATCCGCATATAATGACTGACATGTACCACAATCATCTTGACACGTTCTACATGTTTCTGTTGATTCTATGCTATCACAATTACCATCACCACATGTTGCAAGAGTACATATACCATCTGTACATACATCTGGGCAAACATAATAATTTGTTTTCTTTTCATCACCATCTAAATATCTCTCATAAATATAATTATTAGTGCCACACGTGTCCCAAGTTTTGGTAGCTCCATTATCAACAGTAACATAACCCTTTGTATAATAATCTATACCACCATCAGAATCATAATAATTAATACAGTCTCCTATGCATGTTTCGTGCGTTTCACCTGATTCGCATTCTCCGTTTCCACAAATAGGTATTTTTTTAACTTCCCAATAATTTATAAGATATCTCTGAATCTCACTAACCTCCATTAAAAGTGTATGTGTACCAGTTTCTAGGTTACCTAAATCAATAATATCTGGATTACCACAATAATTGCTTGTTGTTGCACTTTGAAAAACTATTTGTCCATCTACTTGTATTAATAGTGTATTAAGATCTACGCCATTAGAATAAAGATAATGATTGATTTCAAGTTCATAGTTTCTTTGCTCTTCAATTGTAAATTGATAAGGATATGGACCTGGATTAACACCATATGCTAGATTATCTACTCTTGTACCTTCTCCAAAACAATTGGTAGAAGAATCCATATAATTAGCATCATAATAAAGAGGATAGGTTGGACAAGTTCCGCAATCACCCGGACATGAAGAGCAGGTCTCTACTCCATTACAAATTCCATCGCCACAAAATATTGTTGGTGCTGGTAGACATGCTCCGTCTAAACAACCATTTAAACAATTAACATTTGTTTGATATACTAAACTATTTTCACAATATGATTCTGTAACTGTGTTAGAAGAATAACAAATATCATAATGATAACCGCCCCAGCCAGTTGTTGCATTGATTCCAGTTGCTGTTCCTTTTACATTTACAGTATTTCCACCATCAGTATCTGTACATGCAGAAGAACAGTCTACAGTGCATGTTAAATATGTTTCACCATAATTGCACCAAGTATCTCCGCACCATTTAACACAATCACTTGGGCAGTTTTCAATATTTTCATCAATTTCATAATTATCACATTTACCATCACCGCAAACTGGTGGGCAAACTCCGCAGTCAACTGCGCAACTTGAACAGGTTTCACCATTATTACAAGAACCATCGCCACAGAATAATGTTCCAGGCATTACCCAAGCGCAATTAAATTTTGTTGGACAAATAGATTCAATATATGTACCGCAAGCAGGTACTGTTCCTGAACACTGTCCAGAATCCGTATGCCATAAACAACCATCATGAGATCTACATATCTGTAATGTAGTATATCCACTACAACCTGTTCCTGTACAATAACTATTTCCAACAGTCCATGTACAACCTTGTTCTGTACATGTAGTTGAAGTAAGTGAACTACAAGATACTCTTGTACCCATACATGTTAAACACGAACCACAATCAGTTTCACATGTTGAACAGGTCTCACCATTATCACATGCTCCATTTCCACAACATACTCCGCAATCACCTGGACAATCTGAACACCCTTCTCCACCAGCGCATGTTCCATCTCCGCATACAAGTGGCGCATTACACTTACCAGAACCACATGTATTTGGACATGCTATATTAGTATAAAATGGGGAACTTCCACAATTATATTCTCTAACAGTATTATAATTTTGACAATCGTCGTAATAATTATTTCCATCAATAATAACATAACCATAATTAAATATATCCATTCCGTCAGAATCAAATGTACAAGTTGGAGTACCTTCTACTGGTAATGTAATTGGACCGTCGTATGCTTTGATATATTGAGCTGTTTCAGAAAGTAAAGTTTGGCCTGAAGATGTTTCGTAAACAGAAATTCCTATTAAAAAAATAGCTATAAGAGAAAGTGTAATATAAAATTTCATTTTATTATCTAATTTCATAATAATAATTGATATAACAGATATTTAAATTCCGAGTATAACCGTCTCAATTACTCCAGATACAATTATCAAAGCAAGTGCTACCCAAAATAACAATAATGCTTCTCCAATATACTTATCAAAACCTTTTTTTGTATGCATATTTGCAGAAAGTATACCTCCAGCTATAGCTGCGAAAAAGTATGCTGCAACTTCTGGAAATAGGTATGGAAATGCTGCTAAAACATTTATTATAACTTGTCCTGGATTAAGTAAACTCATTAAAGCTTTAATTGCATTACCCCACATTGTACCAAGTATAGAAGCATTCCAAGCTAAGAGGAACATTGCTCCTGCTCCATAAAAAAATGACATTAAGAAAAAGAAAAATAATAGACCAAAATTATTAACAAGTATAGCAAACAGATTAGCTTGCGAAAATGTAAAAGCCCCAACTGTAAATTTCAAAAGCTGTTCTCTAAATAACAAGGTCACAAACTTTTCAGGTAAGATTGCAAACCATATTGCAAAAGATACAGCCATTCCAAAGAAAAGATAAGAATAAACAGCTATAAGTGATTTGTATTTTTCAAAAAAATCCTTTCCATCCTCTTGTTTCTTAATTAATCTCAATGCAACTGGTGCTGCAGCCATTGCAGTTAAAAAAACCGCTGGAAAGCTTGGAGATGTTTTAAATATCAATATTGCTACCAATAATCCAATAGTTGCAAATGCTATTCCTAATGCAAATGCGTATTCTGGTTTCTTGTCTACCAATTTCTCTTTTAGGAACACATCTAACATAAAACAATTAGAGAATACAAGCTTATTAAAATTATACTTTTATGTTTTTGAACTTTCCAGACTTATACATTACATAAGTAATTAATAGTGCTAATCCGACTATTGTTATAAAGAATAATGTTATAAGTGGGGTTTCTTCTAAATCTTCTGTTTCATCAGTTACTTCCAACTCTTTATCATCACTTTCTATTTCCGAAATCGTTCCACTATCTTCTGTAGTTATCTTTTGAACAAGCCCATCTGGAATATTATATGTTCCTCCACCACCACTTGGAATCGATACAACATCACCTATTGATACAGGTTGTTCTAAAACAGTTATTGTAATAGTATCAGAAGCACTTACACCATAACTATCTGTTGCTGTAAACGTAGCTGTATAACCCCCTGCTGTATTATAAACATAATCTATTACCGATTCTATACCCGAACTCCAATCAATTGTACCATCGCCATCAAAATCCCACTCATAAAATACTACGACAGGATCACTTTGTTCTGGTGGATTTATTGATGGTGGTTCTTCTGCTGCAAATATTATTTCTGGTTGTGGTTCTACTGGATTTATAATTTCAACTTCTTCTGCAAATCCTTCAAATACTACCATGTCTCCAACATAAACTGTTTTATCTACTCCTGCATTAACTCTTAATTCAAAATTATTTTGAATCGGAGTATCTTCATCATCCTCTATTTCTTCTTCAATAACTAATATTCCAATTGAATATGAACCTGTTTCTCCAGAATCATCTGTTAGTGTTAATGTAACAATATAATTACCAATATCATCAAAAAGATATTCATATATTTTTCCACTAATTTGTTCTGGTGGATTTATTGATGGTGGTTCTTCTGCTGCAAATATTATTTCTGGTTGTGGTTCTACTGGATTTATAATTTCAACTTCTTGTCTAATAATAGTAGTGTCTTTTACAATTGTACCTGATTCGAAAATTTGTTTAACTTCCCATTCCCAAGAAACAATTTGTCCATCTTGATCATATGAATCACTTCCATCAAATATTATACTTTCACCCTGATATATTACAGCACTGTCAACATTGAATATCGCAACTGGTGGATAAACAAAGAACTCTCCTGTTAAAACAACATTATCATAAGTTGTTTTAAAAAGATGTCCGCCACTGAAAAACATTAACTTAGTCACATTCTTACCAGGAGGCAACACATCAGCAATAACAATTTCTTTATGAACAATTGTTCCAGCAGGTAAATATTCACCATGACCATCACAATTTCCTCCAATAGTATAATAGCCTCTCCACCAAACACCACCATTACCTTCTGAATCATTATATACTAAATATATTCCTGCAGGATATCTAAAAAATAAAGAATTGTGGCTCATACAATCTAATGTTTGACCGATAACTGAAACATCGAACTCTATTGTTTCTACATTTAAATTAAATTCCTGATAAAGCCCTCCAACTACACCGTCTTTACTTGTTGATAACATTACAGCAGCTTCATCAATAATATCAAAACTAAATCCGCTTGAACCTATTCCGCTGACATATTTTTCCCAACAATAAAAACCTTGAGAAAAGTCTCCATTATCAAGTCCATTTGTGCATGATAATTCGCCGGGACTTACAATAATGTCTTTTGTAAACTGTGCTACAGACGAAAGATAAGGATAAGCCATTACTAATACAAGACAGAGAATCACTAAACTAATATAAAATGTTGATTGTGTATAATTGAACTTCTTCTTCATATTTAAAATATTAAAAGCCAGCTATTTAAATCTAACTAATAGAAATTTGGTCATTTTGATTAGAAATAATAAGATATTCAGCACCATTTACAATTTCCTTATCATCAATAAAATCAAAATCATATTCAATATAAGCTCTTATCTCATTTCCCAAGACGTCAATAGAAACTCCATCTTCTTCAATTACACATTCTATGTCCTCATTAGATTGACATTCTTCATGTGAAATTATTCCTTGTTTAGTAATCATAAAAAATTCAATACGATTATCAACTACATTATATTTTCCATCACTAAATTTCAAACTAACTTTCCTACTCGATCCATCACCTTCTTGAAGCACTTCATTAATTGCTCCATCAATTAGTTTTAAATTATTCTTACCTTCTTCATATATTAAAATTTCTTTAGATCTTTCAATTGCAGGGGTTCCTACATTCATTGCTATACTTATTGCTGCTATTGATATTGCCATTACTAATACAAAACCAATTAAAGGACTTATTGCTTTCATGTATAAACACCAAGTGGAATCACTATCTGATCACTATAATACTCTTCTCCTCGTTCAAGATAAATGTTTACTATAACACTATCTGATTCAATATTATAATTAATATCTTGTAATATTCCTTTATTTTCTAAAACCAATTCTGAAAAATCTATATATTCATCTAATTTATCTGAAACATCTTCATCATCTAATAAAGCTAAGTCAACCGTATTTCTGATTTCAGTTCTAACATTAACAAAATAATTTTGAATATAACTATCTTCAACTACAATTGGTTTCATTCCAATACTTAATCCTAAAAGAGATACTGCAATTAATATTGAAACTACGATAAAAATTTGTCCTTTCATCTATACACCCACAATTTAATTAGTTTTGGTCCAACGTCAATATAATCAACCACTGTTATTGTTTGATTTTCTGGTAAAGCGACCGAGCAATCTATATTTTCACAAATCTTAAATTGATAATCATATGTTGATGGTAAACATGAATTTAATTTGTCATTAAAATCTGTAAAATCTTTTGCATATGTTAAACACTTATAAGAAATTTCATGAACATCTTGTTCTTGAACTGGCTGGGTAGTGAATAAAAACATCAGTAATCCTAGAATAATTATTGCTCCTAACGTTGCTTCAATTACTTGAGTTACTCCTTTCATTTACCACACCATTATATTCAGAAAATCTTTTTTGATTTGATCTGATTTAATTATAATTGGAACTTTTTTAGCAACTACGGTTATTTGTGGTGGTTCTAAACCAATTTCACAGTCTCCTAACTTAATTTTAAAATTATGATTAAATTCTTCTCTTGTTACATTATAATCTATCTGATTACATAACTCTTCAGATAAAACATAATAAGACTGCTCATTCAATACTCTTACTGTTATATTTTCAGCATTATTATAAGTTATACCGGTTACAATTCCATCATAAATTGCATAAAAATATTCAGTACCTGATTCTAAGCTAGGTGAAAATGGATTTCCACTCGCAAGTAAATTCGTATCTTGGTCATAAAATTCTAAATTTTCAATATTACCGTTTAATGAGATTACAGGAATCTCTTCATGTGGAACTCCTTCAGCTAGCTCAAAACTTATTTTTGATAGGTTCATCTCCTGTTTTATTAAATTAGATATTTTATTTTCTAAAACGCCTGCACTTTGTTTTAATTCTAAAACATTTGTTTGTTCTAACTGAGTTGAAAAATTACTTGAAACAAAAAATAAACTAAATGAAATTACGCCTAAAATTATTACAATTGCCATTATGAAATCTGTTTGCCCCATATTATTACCTCAGCTCTTCTCCTATATTTGGTGGTGTTGGAATTATTCCTAAAGGTTCCGGGTTTTCTATAATCTGAAACTGTCCACTATTTAAAATTAAATACGCTGGCAATATTGCTTCACCACTTATTTCAAAACCAACGTCTCTTATTATTTCAATATCAGAATTACTAACAATTATTTTATTACTTTCAAACTTTACTAGATAATCCGATCCGTCTATCTTAACACTTGCTTCATCTACACCCAGCTCTTCTAATTCTAATATTTTATTTTCAACTAAACTTACAATATAATTTAATTTAACTTCTTTATCAATCGTGTCCATATTATTTTGCATCCCATAAACAGAAGAAACTATCATTAACATTGCTATTATTCCAATAGCTAAATATAATGTATGTGATAAGACCTGATCTGCCATAAGATTAGTTTAAATTCAGAGAATAAAAAGATTAAATAAATATAGACAAAGTCACATAACCAATTACTATAAGCACAATTGAGTGTTTTAATCCAGAAATTAACTTACCTTCTGACATCTTTCCAATAACCATTCCAGAAAAGAATCCTTGAATTATAATCAATTGTTTAAACATTACACCATAGGTTACCATTAAATTTGCAAAACCTGAACCAGAAAAGTTTAAACTAGGAATTAAAAATGATTGAAGCGCAATTATCACTCCAAGAAATACAAAGAAAATAATATAACCTGTTAACATTTGTGAATAAGTAGAACTTTGTCTTTCCTTTCTAAGATCATTAATCTCTTTCATACTTGTACCAATTGCATCAAGTATTTGTGAAATATCTCCACCACCTGTTATTGCCTCATTAATAACAGAAACTGTTCTTTTAATCACAGATGTCTTTCCTTTTGAAAAATTAGTTAATATTTTATTAAACGGAATACCCCAATCAATTTGAACAGCCATCTTGTCTAAATAAGGATCAAGTCGTCCATAATCTGTTTTCTTAGTTGCAATTACAGCTTGAGGTAAAGTCATTCCTGCTTTAATGTTTTGAGAAATATCTCTTAAAAAGTCTGGAAACGTCTCTTCAATTTCTTTATTCAAAGTATATTTATTATACTCAATTATGAACGGCATTACAATCATTACAAGTATTGAAACTACTGTTAGATACTCTATGTGTATGAAAAGTGAATTTAATATAAACAGCATCAGTCCTAACACGATTGAACCGACTATCAAATATTTGTGGTACTTTGTATCGATCATATTATCACATTGAAGGTTGTGTCATTTGTAGGAAAGCTAAAAACATAATATTCAAAACCGGTATTGCAACAAAAATTCCTATCTTAATTAAAAGATCTGTTGGAAGACCAAACACGGTTCCACCAATTGTATTTAGTATTGCAAGAACTGCTATCATAACTAATGGTGCTGCAATTAATAATGCAGTATAAAAATCAGCATAAATTGAAATCATATCTGTATATTTTTCTCTATTAATTCGATAGTTAAACATTGCTTCTTTTGATTCTTCTTTAAGATACACCTTCATACTTCCACCTGTTTGAATTACAGTTGTTAATCCTTCTAAAAAGTCCTTAAACTGTTTTGATGGCGATCTAGACTTTACATCTCTAAGAGCTGAAATAACATCTAATCCAAACATATTCATATTTCTAGAAATTCTTCCAGCTTCTTTAGAAATTTCTCCATACTCTTTGAATTTAGCTAGTACAGAAAATATTGAAGACGGTGTTGCTCCAGACTCAGCTACTGCAGCCATATGATTTATAGCAAATGGTAAATTGGTTTCAATACTAACTTTTCTTGAATCTGATTTCAGGCTTGGATATAAATAAAAATAAGTAAATATTAACAAGCCAACTATTATTGGTACAAAAATAATTGATAATAAAGATGTAACTAAACTCGGTGATAAAACTAAAATCATTACTCCAGTAAAAATAAATGCACTAGCATAAGCTGCAATAGAAATCAAAAACATCATTGAAAGATAAGTTCTAAACATTGTATCCATGTCAGCTGAATTAAATGGTTTTTTTAAATGTTCAAAATACTTCATGCATTTCTTATCTACTAACTCGCCAAAAAATTGAGTAGAAAGTATCTTCAACTTCTTATAATGTTCATATTCTTTTTTAGGGTTTTTTGTAACCGCACTACTATTAATTTTCTTTATAAGTTTCCCAGATTTTCTTTTAACCTTGCTTTTAACCATATTAAGAATTTAGATTAGGTCTTATAAAAACATTCACTTTAACGAAATATATTCCTAATGAAGTTTAGCAATCTTATAAATATTCCTGGCTGAGATTCTGAGGTGATTGAACTTTCTGGAATTGATGTTGGTATTATGCCTGGTTTAACACAGATGGTATCAGTACAGCTCAGCCCAGAACAGCATCCTTCTGGAGCCGAAGCGCATTTTTCGCCCAAGTTTGCGCACCAGGATACAAACAGTATTATTGGATAGGATTCGCCTGCATCTGAATAATCTCCGTCATTATTTTTGTCAACGCATGCCATATAATTATAATTTCCTGTAGAATTTGGAGCAGTAAATGAGCAGCTTCCTGTTCCTGAAGATGTTATCGTTGTGGCACAAACAATTGTTCCGGCGCATGTTTCACTTCTAATGCGAGCAGTGGCATTTGTACAGTATGGTGTCAGACCGCTAATGCTTCCAACTATTGTTTGCGATGGTCTTGTTTTCCCCGGAATCAAAGCAAGATATATGTCTCCTGCACAGGAACATGCTCCACAATCACCTGCACACGAAGAACATGTTTCTACTCCATTACAAATTCCATCACCACAATATAAAGTTGGTTCTTCTGTTTGTATACATGCTCCGTCTGAACAGCCGTTTAGACACGTATAATCCATATTAGCCCAAAAAACAGGAATTGTCCAATTAACATCGCCCCATAAACCAGACGTATTATATATGCAATAATACTCAAGTAGTTGATTTCCCATACAATAATCTACATTTGTTAAATTCCCACTAGATGTTTTATAGAACACTTGTCCTTTTTGATATTGGTTATTCCCGCCGTCAGAATCTGTGCATGTTGCGATGTTATTATACGTTCCAATTTGTTTAGATAACATGTTGTTTGTTTCATCTGATTCATTTACCCTTTTTTCCCAGTCTATTGATACGGAAATGTTTATCAAATCTCCGCAAGTTAAACCAAGAATTCCGCAAGTGAATCCTCCGGTAGTTGCACATGTCCCTGGTGCTGGAACAGGAAATCTATAAAGAAAATTGCCCCCATATTCTAAACCAGTACTCTGATTTTGTATTTTTATCAAAAAGTCTGATGCACTACTACCATTTCCAATGTTACAATAGTCTACAAATATATATGATGGTCCGTCATAGTAAACATTTGAAACAATTAAATCTGGCAATGATAATTCTATGGGAGTTGACAAGCATGCTCCGTCTGAACATCCACCATCACAATAATATTCGTCTATCGTTCGTACTGAACCATCACAATAGTATTCTGCAACAGTTGTATTTGACTGACAATAATCTTCTTCTATTGAATCAACTCCAATAATAATTTTAGCATAACCCGGTTCTCCTGTCTTACCCATTATAACACTAATAGCACCAACCTTAGTTCCATCAGCCATTATCCAAATCTGACCCGATCCTAATAAAAATGATTCCCCGTTTATATTTCCAACCGCCACATATTGATTATTTTCTTCGACTATCACATCCAATTGCACCAAATAATCTTTACCAGAATATAAAATGGTTTCATTGGTTTCAGTTAAAAAAGACATTGCGATACCGTCTGAAGCTGTTAAACCCATATTATAATAATTTAAACCATCAGAATCCGTACATGTAATTGTTGGTGTTATCGGTATTGGTCCACCAGGGTTTATGTATGGACTACCTTTAACAAACTGCCCAATATCAGAAAGTAAACTTTGTCCAGATTCATTTTCAATAACACTAATCGTAATTAAAAATATAGCAATAAAAGATAAAGTAATATAAAATTTCATTTTATTATCTAATTTCATAATAATTATATGTAATCAATATATATATCACATTTTAACAAATGCTTCTTCTTTTGGATATACAACAATTCCATGATCTGTTATGTCATATGGATGTAATTTATGTGAGTGTTTTGAACCTCTCATTTTCCAAACAGTTATAGATCTAGCAAACTGTGACTCTGATCTAAGATAATATAAGACTATTATTGCATCTGAAACAAACTCTTCAACCCCAAATCTAGATAAAGCATTTTGCATTGGAAGTATCTCTGAAGTAATAACTGAAGTACAATTTAATTTTCTAAGAAGTAATGATATATTAAAAATCATTCTTCGAATCTCAGCTGCATCTCTTACATACAAACCTAAAGCTGAAATAGAATCAATAACAACTCGAGTTGCATTTATTTTCTTAATACTAGACTCAATTAAATCATAAATATCTTCTGCATGAAAAGGATCATATCTTACAAATAACATATTTCCATCTTTTTCCATTTTGTCAAAATCTAGTCCAACCTTTTTTGCATTTTCTTTAATATTCTCAATTGGTTCTTCAAAACTAACATAAAGACATTTATCACCTTTCTTAACTCCACCATAAAGATATTGTAAAGAAAAATTAGTTTTACCAGTTCCAGTAGTTCCTGTTAATAATACAACCTGTCCCGGATTAAATCCACCATCAATTAATTCGTCAACACCTGTTATTCCACTTTGAACTCTTAACGTTCGTCCTGATTTTCTAAGTTCTTTTTTTGAAGTTTCTTTAACTTCTTCTACCTGCTCCTCAACTTTTTCTACCGGCTCATTAACCGTAGTTTCTTCTTCAACTACAGGTGTTTCTTCAACATCTTTAACCACTGGTTCTTCAGAATCTTTAGACTTAGCCCCCTTGTTCATACTAAATAATCCCCATACAGAATATAAATAGTTTATATATAGCTGAAATACGATTATTTCTTATGGTCTATAAGAAACCAGTTGTAGATGAACAAACAGAAATAGAAAGAATTAGAATGCCTAGAGGAAATGAGATGTTTGCTGTAGTTACTTCTATGTCTGGAAACAATAAAGTTATTGTAGATTGTGAAGATGGAAAAACTCGAGTCGGTAGGATTAGAGGAAAGATTAAAAAAAGAGTTTGGATAAGACTTGGTGATTTGGTACTTGTTGAACCCTGGGAAGTTCAAGCTCACGAACGTTGTGATGTATTTTGGAAATATACCAGAACACAAGCTAATTATTTGAAACGGACTGGAAAAATCCAATTAGAATTAGAATAAATAACATCATTTCTATATTGTTCTTATGAATCAATCTGATCTAAAAAAAGTCTGGGGAGGGGTATTTGACAATCTAGCAATCATGGCGTTGTACAAATTATTAAGCAAAGGCACGATTAAAGAAATTAAAAGTGTTATAAAAGAAGGTAAAGAAAGTCAAGTTCTTTTTGGAGAACCAAATATTGCAATTAAAGTCTATGCAATCAAAGCTTCTAATTTTAAACAAATGCAACCTTACATAATTGATGATGCGAGATTTAGAGGAATTAAGAAAAACAAAAAATCAATTATATTTGCATGGTGTAAAAAGGAGTTTAGAAATTTAGAAAAAGCAAGAAAAAAAGGTGTTTCTTGTCCAAAACCAATTGCATTTCTTAATAACGTGTTAGTAATGGAATTTTTAGGAAAAGATGGTGTTCCATATCCAAGATTAAAAGATTCCAAAGTACCAAAAGATAAAAAACTCTTTAATGAAATTATTAAAAACATCAAAAAACTTTACAAAGCTGGTCTAGTTCATGCTGATCTATCAGAGTACAATATTCTAGTAGGTGATAAGGTTTACATAATAGATATGTCTCAATCAGTTCTAACCTCTCATCCTAATGCTAACATGTTCTTAGAACGAGATGTTCATAATGTCTGTAAATACTTCTCAAAATACTTCACAGTAGATTATGTTAAAATATTAGAAAAAATCAAATTTTGACTAGATTTCTTTGTTAAACTTCCTATTTATTTCTTGTGTTTTTCGAAACAGTCTCTACAATACACTGGTCTGTCGCCTGATGGTTTAAAAGGAACTTCACATTCCTGTTGACAATCACCACAAACAGCTTTATGCATTTCTCTTGGGCCTCTATTAAATCCGCCGCCGCTTCCTCCTCTATTTCCGCCGCCGAATCCGCCTCTTCTTTCTCTATCGAATGCCATTTATTTTCTCCTCATTTTTTTTAGTTATACTTAAGTTAAATACGCTCGCGTATACTAAATTTTAGTAGTATTTGTAACTATTTAAAGGCCTTCTAACCAAAACTAATAATATGAACATTATACAGGCCTTGATTTTAGGAATAGTACAAGGTATCACAGAATGGCTCCCAATATCAAGTTCTGGGCACTTAGCTATTATACAAAACGTGTTTGGATTAGAAGTTCCTATCTTATTTGATGTTTTATTACACGTTTCTAGTTTATTCGTACTATTAATTGTTTTTAGACAAGATATCTTGCTATCATTAAAAGCATTAATTAAGTGGGATTGGAAATCAGAGTATGGAAAACTTAATATGTTCCTAATAATTGGTATAATACCAACCATTCTAGTCGGTTACTTTTTACATAATCTAATTTTATCTCTTTTTACCAACATGTTAGCAATTGGAACTGCTCTAATAATAACAGGATTTATACTATTCTTTTGTAAAGGAAAAGAATCAACTAAAAAACTTAATTATAATAACTCAGTTTTAATTGGTCTTGCTCAAGGATTAGCAATTATTCCTGGAATATCAAGAAGCGGAGCAACTATTGGAGTCGGCATTCTTTCAGGAGTAGAAAGAAAAAAGGTTATAAGGTTTTCATTCCTATTAGCTATACCAGCAATAATAGGAGCTGCTTTGTTTGAAGCACCTTCCTTAACTCAATTAGAACTTATACCAACCTTGGTAGGAACAATTACATCCTTTGTAATTGGATATGTTTCATTAAAGTTCATAATTAAACTAATAACTAAAAACAAGTTTTGGCTATTTAGTATATATTGCTGGATACTAGGAATAATAGTTTTGGTGACACTATGATAAAAGCAATAATATTTGATTTTGGTGGGGTATTAATACAGAGTGGACAGTTAGAAGTACTTTCAAAAGACTTTGGTAAAAAAATAAATAAGGATCCAAAATACATTTATGATACAATCAAAAAGCACTGGGAAATTGCAAAAATAGGCACAATATCAAATTCACTATTTTGGCAATATGTTGCAGAAGAAATAGGTTGTGACGAAATGGAATTAAAAGAATATATTACAGGCTATAATAAACAACAAATAAACCGGGATGTATTAGAATATATCAAAACACTAAGAGGAAAATATATTTTAGCAATTCTTTCAAATCATGTTAACCATGATTTTGATGAAGAACTAAAAGAATACAATCCAAAGGACCTATTTGATTATGTTATTACATCAGCTAACATTCAAATGAAAAAACCTAATTTAGAAATATATATAAAAACTGCTAAAATATTAAATGTTGATCCAGAAAACTGTATATTTGTAGATGATATGGAGAACAATATAATCGCTGCAGAAGAAATTGGAATGAAGGGGGTTTTATTTACAACTCTTGAAGAAGTTAAGAAAAAGATAGAGGAATTACTATGATAGAATCAATTAGAATACCTAAAGAAAGAGTAGGAGTATTAAAAGATCCTAAAGTTAAAAAGGAAATTAAAGAAAAATTAAATACAAAAATAAGTTTTGAAGAAAATTCTGTACTAATAGAGGGAGAAGGATTAGAAGCATATCAAGCAAAAAATATAGTTAAAGCAATTGGAAGAGGATTTGCACCAGTAAGAGCCTTTAGATTGTTTAATGATGAAGAAGTAATGGAAATAATTGAACTTCAGTACGGAGATAAGAAAAACGAAAGGGTAAAATCAAGAGTAATTGGTTCAAAAGGTAGGATGAGAGAAGAAATTGAACTAAATTCTAAAGCTTCAATCTCAGTTTATGGTAAAACAATATGTATAATTGGAACTTATCAACAAATTAAAAGCGCAAAGGAAGCTATAGAAATGTTAATAAAGGGCGCTGAACATAAAACTGTATATAATTTTTTACAGAGGCTATGATCAGTGGCGATAAAAACAGCAGAACAGATGGCAGGAGAACAAAGAGAAATTTCTGTAGCAGAATTTTTTGAAAAAAACAGACATCTTTTAGGTTTTGACAATCCAATGAAAGCTTTACTAATTACTGTTAAAGAAATGGTTGATAATTCTTTAGACGCTTGTCAAGAAGCAGGCATCATGCCTGAAATTAAAGTTAAATTAAAAATAATAAATGAAGACAGAATTAAAATATCGGTTGAAGATAATGGACCTGGGATTATGAAAGAACAAATGCCAAGAATATTTGGAAAACTTCTATATGGTTCGAAGTTCTACAAAATGCAACAATCAAGAGGACAACAAGGAATTGGAGTATCTGCAGCATTATTGTATTCACAACTAACAACTGGTAAAGCAACTTTAGTTAGAAGTAGAACAGCAGCAAATAAACCAGTTCATGAAATGACAATCAGAATAGATACAATGAAGAATGAACCAATTATTCTTAACAATATTACATATGACAAAACATTCAATGATCATGGAACTTACATTGAAATGGAAATTGAAGGGAAGTACAGAAAAGGTGATAGATCAGTAGACGAATATATGAAAGAAACTGCAATTTCTAATCCTTTTGCAAAATTTACATATTATGTTGATTCTGAAAAAATAATATATCCAAGATTAATTGATAAATTACCAATTGAAGCAAAATCAATCAAACCACATCCATATGGAGTTGAATTAGGAATATTTGAAAGAATGGCAAAAAACACAAAAGCTAAATCTGTTTTAAGTTTTATAACTAATGATTTTTGTAGAGTTGGATCTGGTACAGCAAAAGCTGTTTTAAAGATGGCTAAAGTATCTCCAAATAATAAACCAAATCATTTAGATCATCAGGAAATTGAAAAAATACTAAAAGGCTTACAAAAATCTAAAATAATGAACCCTCCTACAAATTGTTTATCTCCTATTGGAGAACAAGTTTTAGAAAAAGCAGTTCAAAAAGATCTTAAAACAGAATTCCAAGCTGCAATAACAAGACCGCCTTCTGTTTATCGAGGAATGCCATTTTTAATTGAAGTTTGCATTGGGTACGGTGGTGAATTAAATCCAAAAGGCACAGCTCAAATTATGAGATTTGCAAATCGAGTTCCATTATTATATCAAGCATCATCATGCGCAGTAACTAAAGCTGTACAAAGTATTGCATGGGGACAGTATCATGTTGAACACCAAGGAAATAATCCAACAGGTCCACTAGTTATAGCTGTTCACATGGCATCTGTTTGGATACCATATACTTCAGAATCAAAAGAAGCACTTGAACCATATCCAGAAATATCAAAAGAAATTAGATTAGCAATTCAAGATTGCGCAAGAAAATTAAAATCATATTTAGCTGGTAAGAAAAGAAGACAATTAGATGCTAAAAGAAAAGGTTTGTTTGAAAAATATTTACCAACAGTTGCAGATGCATTAGCTGATCTGTCTGAAGAAAATAATGCAATGATATTAAAATCATTAGAAGTAATAGTAAAGAAAGAAAAAATAGAAGGTGAAGATATTGACGACGCTGGAGAAGCTGAAGAAATTCGGGAAGAAACTAACGAATGAAGCAAAAATTGGAAAGAATCCAAATATAGATATTCCAGTTAGATCGCTCGCTAATGTAGTTTTTGATAAAAAAGCAGGCATGGTTAAAATGGGAAATGCTGTTGGAAAAAGATATTTATTTAATGTTGCTCATATTCGAAAGTTCGTTCAAACCTTAGAAGTAGCAACCACGGCTAAAGAATTATTACGAGTTAACAAACATCTAAATCTCAGAGAAGTATACTATAGAGTTAAAAGAACTTTACCTGGAACTGATATTAATATTGTAGATGAACAAACCGAAACCAATAAAGCAATAGAAGATTTAGAATTAATTACTGGTGTTCCAAGGGAACAGCTTCATATTAACGCAGACAAAGAAGGAGTTGCAGCTGGTAAAGTTGTTATATTAGATAAAGGAGATACAATCAACTGGTCTAAACTTGGATCAGGTGGATGGTCTGTTCCATCAAATGTTGAAAATATTAAATTCAAAGATGTTGATGCTAAATTTATTATTTATTTAGAAAAAATGGCAACTTGGGAAAGACTACACGAAGATAGAATCTGGGAAAAACTAAATTGTATTATTATTGCTTCACGTGGTCAATCAACAAGAGGAATTAGGAGACTACTTCAAAGATTAAGCACTGAACACAATTTACCAATTTATGTTTTAGTTGATGGTGATCCTTGGGGGATATACATCTATTCTGTTTTAAAGTACGGATCAATTAGTTTAGCTCATATGGCAGAAACATTAGTCATACCTAAAGCAAAGTACCTTGGACTATCTGCAGATGATATAGAAAAATATGGATTAAAAAAGAATATTATTAAATTCAAAGATGTTGATATTAAACGATTAAAACAAATGCAAGAATATGACTGGTTTAAGGATGATAAGGCTTGGCAAAGACAGTTTAAAAAATGGAAAGATATTGGTGGAAAAGTAGAACTTGCTGCTCTAACATCAAGAGGAATATCATTTATTTCTGATACTTACATACCTGAAAAGATTAAGAAAAAGGATTGGTTAGAATAAGTATTCATCAGTTAAAATATAATTAAATGGTGGGACGGGAGGGATTTGGACCCTCGACAACACGATCTTCAGTCGTGCGCTCTCCCAGGCTGAACATACGGTTTGTTACAAAACAAAATACCGCCCCAGCTTCCCACTTACTTTATCATATGTTTACCAATATTTAAATTGTTCTGTATTGACACCACCATGTTTAAAATCTTAAAAAACCAAATTCTATTATGTTAATACGAGTTGTCCCTGTAGGCAACCCTCCAGAAAAAATAATGAGTGTTCTATGTTCACAAATCGAAAACAGTCTTGGAATTAAATGTAGACTAATAAGACAAATACCTTTACCAGAACATGCTCTTAATATCTGGAGAAGACAATATAATTGTGAAACTATAATGCAAGAAGTTTCTAACATACCAGAAGTAAAATTCATAGACAAAGAAATTCCAACTTTAATGATTACAGAACAAGATATATATTTTAAAGGACTTAGCTTTGTTTTTGGTTTAGAAGAATCAGACACAGGTTGTTGTATTATATCTTTAGCAAGATTAATGCCTGAATTTTATGATGAGACACCCAATGAAAAGCTTGCAACAGAAAGACTAATAAAGGAAGCAATACATGAAATAGGACACCTAAAAGGTATGGATCACTGTGGAAATTTCAAATGTGTAATGGCTTATTCGCCTTCAGTAGGAGATATGGATCAAAAAGAAAGAACATTTTGTGAAAAATGTAAAATCGAATTAATGACAAAAGGAATTAAATTATAACATAAAAACAACCACTTACTAAAATGTTTATTCGTCTTCACTAACTTCTGATTCTTCAATAGACTTAGATGGTTTTCTTTTTACAAATAAACCTTTAAACAGCTTCTTTAAAAAATTTGATTTAATTTTTACAACTGGAGGTTTAAATAATTTCTTTACACCTGATTTTAAATTCTTTATTTTATTTTTATTTATCCTTCTGTGATTTTCTTTTGCTCTTCTTATTTGTCTTCTTCTAGCTTCCTTTTTTCTTCTAATACGTTCAATCTCTAATTGCCTTAATCTTTGTTTCTCTTTTTTTTCTAACTGTATTAAACGTATTTGTTTCATTTTTCTGCTTTTAATTTCTTGTTTTCCTGTCTCCATTAATCTTATATCCTCTTCTCTACGCATCTGTCTTTCTCTTATCTTTCTTTCAAAAATTTGTTTATTTTTTCTACTTCGTTCTTTCCATCTTTTCATTTGACTCTGTAAAGATTTATTAAAATTTCTTCCTATTTTTGTTAAGCCTTCTCCACTTTTCAATACTTTTATTTTCATCTTCCTTCTCTGTTCCTTCTTTTTTATTTTTAATTCTTGCTTTCTCTTCTGTTTCATTATTTTTAATTCATGATGTCTCTTCTGCCTTTCCACGACCCTCTGTTCTATATTACGTTTAACAATTAGTTTTTGTTTTCTTACTTGTTCTATTCGATTTTTTCTATGTTCTCTTTGTTTTTTAATATAATTTTCTAACGGTTTATTAAATTCTTTTGCATTCTTTACTAAATTATTTTTAATTTTCAAAATACTTGCTCTTCTTGTTTTTCTTCTTTTTATCATCAACTCATATTTTCTACTTTGCATTTGTTTTCTTTTTATTTCTTCTGCCCTGCTTTTATTTTCTAACTGAGCTTTCTTTTCAATTCTTACTTTCTCATCTTGTCTTCTAAGTTCTTCTGATTTTCTTTTTATTTCTTCTCTTTTTTTTGCAATTTCTCTTTTTTGAAAATCTGTCTTAATTATTCCAATTTTATAAGGAATATGTTTAAATTGTTTTGCTGTTCTTTTAATTATCATCTCTCTTTTTTTTCTTTGTTTTTCCTGCTGTATTTTTCTGTCTTGAATTTCTTTGCTTCTCTTTTTCTTGAGTTCAAATGCTTTTTGTCTCTGTTCTTTTTTCCTTATTTCATTTTGCTTTTGATTTTCTATTAATCTCCTATGCTCTTCTATTTTTCTATTTTCTTCTTGTCTTTGCTTTTCCATCTTTTTCTTTTGTCGCTCGTGTTCTCTTTTCTGCCTTATCAATCTCTTTCTCTGATATACGTCTTTCTTTTCTGCTTTGCTTTTTATTAAACCTAATTTATGAGGAATTTCAAATATAATTTCTTTCTTTAATTTTCCAATTTGTCTTCTTCTTTGTTCTTTTTTCCTTAATCTTTCAAGTTTTACTAATCTTGATTTTCTTTCTCTTTCTCTCGATCTCTCTAACTTTAATTTTATTAATCTCTGTCTCTTTTCTTTGATTTTTTCTTTAGCTTTTGCAAAACCTTTATAGAATCCCATTATCTTCCCTTTAAAGTGTCTAGATCTTTCTTTTCTGACACTCTCTTTTTTCCTTAGCTTCATTAATTTTTGTGATCTTATTCTATGTTGTTCTATTATTTTCAGATTTTCTCTTTTTCTTCTAACTGTTTCAATTTTTCTTTTATCTGTTTGGATCAATTGTTTTCTTTTATTTATCCATGATTCATAACTTCCTAATAAGGATCTTGAAAAGATTTTAAAATAATGTTTTCTTCTAACTTTTAATTTAAATCTTGGTCTTCTTATATGAATTATCAAATAAATGAATGCAGTAATGGTAAATATCACTATTATCAAAGCAAATGACCCCATTAAACAAAACTGATTGTCAATACAACTTGAAATAAGATTCGATGCTTCGTAATCTGATTCAACAACATAAAATAAATAACTTGAAGTACCAACAGAACTTCCATAATTTGAATTAACAGCAAAGATATAAGTTCCTAATTTTAGATTAGAAGGTATATTAACTACTTTAGTAAATGTTGCCTGAGTTGATACAACAACAGATTCTGATTCTGTAATTATAGTATTATCATCTAAATCTTTAATATAATATTCCATATTTACACTTGTTGTTTCCTGTCCCATGAGATTAAACAGTTTTATTTCTGTTACATAAACATCTCCTTGCACAACATTCCTGTTTTCTGTTTCCGTGTTAATATTTGTATCAAAAAGAACATATTTTGATTCTATTTCAACTATTATCGGAACTTCTTTTATAGAAGTACCGGCCTTTATCAATATTTTTCCTGTATATACTCCAGAAGAATATTCTAAATCTCTCGATTTTCCAGAAATAGTTAGCTTTACTATCTTGGTTTGTCCTGGTTTTATATCAAAAGATATATCAGAAATACTAACTATATCTTCCATTGAATAAGATGGTTGTATAGCAATTCCTATAATCTCATCATCAACATTCATTACTCTCAAATTTACACTAGTTGTTTCATCATTTTTAACAAGAATTTTTAATAAAGTCTGGTCAACTTCAAATTCTAAACTATCTTCTACTGATTTAGCTTCAGTGAAACCCATCTGTGGTAAAGTAAGCAAAAATAGTATACATAATACAACAAAAATGCCAAAATAAAAATATGTTTTTTTCATTTTCTCGCCTTTCTTGACCTCTTTCCTAAATATGTTTGTTTTATCCGCAATATAAATGTTGTTATTATGCCAATTACAATCAATATTCCGATAATTAACATAAGTGCTGTTACTTGTGTATGCGTTAGTATAGATTCTTTCTCAATTATATCAAATGTAGCTGATGATACTGCATAAGAATTTACATATCTCACTTCTATACCAGTTACATATGACCCTGTTTTTAGATTAGAAGGTATATCTATGGTCTTTGTATAAGATCTTTGATCTTGAACTGCAAATGTTTCTGATTCTTCTAATATTAGATTTCCTTGCATGTCCTTTATTAAATAATGTATGAAAACATCAACTAATTCTCCTGAAGTCATTCTAAATAATGTTATCTGTTGCTTCAAAGTACCTCCAGATTTTACTTGTTTGTACTCAGGTAAAAGATCCAATTTAACATCAAACAATACCATTTCTGATTCAACTTCCATTGTAAATGGAATGTATTTTGTAACACCATTTCCTATAATTGAAATCCTACCAACTGTTAATCCTGGAGAAGATGTTGCTATAATACCCACAAGTATTGACCTTGATTCTCCAGATTCTAAACTAAACGAAGTATCTGATAATATTAGATATTCTTCTAAAGTTCCTAAATCAATCACAAAGTCTATTTTTTCTCCTCCTGTATTCTCAATTACTATTATTCTTTGTGTTGACCCAGACATCTGAAGTGGTATGCTAATTAAATCAGCTATTACTTCGAAACTGGTATTTGAAACCGTTCCGCCTCCACCAGCTCCACCACCTGAACTAGTTGTAATTGCGACAGCTGTAATAGTTAATGTTAATGAACTTGTTACATTAGCTCCAGAATCATCAAAGGCCGTCAGAGTTATTGTTTCTGTTCCAACTGAACTTGGCGTGTAAGTTGTTGAATTTGCAGCATAAGTTGAATTAATTATTTGTGAGCCTGAAGTTATTCTTACATAAGATACATTATCATTATCAGTAACATTCCAAGTTATTGTTACTGAACTTCCTAAAGTAATTGACGATGCTGATAAACTAAATGTATTGATTGTAGGACTTGAAGTATCATTCATTGATAGCATGTAAGTTGTTCCATCTGAT
>JAHIEG010000001.1 GCA_018901655.1 Nanobdellota archaeon | reverse complement strand
TTCAGGCATTGATTGCATTGGATTAAGTCCTGATAAATTTGTGTTGCTTCCTAATTTATTATATGCAGAATACATAAGTCCTCCAAATGTTTTGTTTGTTTGGATTTTATAATTTTTATTTTCAAATGTATAATAACCAGTATGGTTTGTATAATTCAAATCAGTAGAGTAATTCATCGCACCTGTATCTGATTTTTTGTAATAAAGATTATATGATCTACTTTGAGTTTCATTTAAAGAACTTAAGAACACAACATTTGCATATGAAATAACTCCAGCTGATTCTGTTTTATTATATACTTGAGACGGAATTTCTATCAAATCTGTTCCATTATACAAACAAACTCTTACTGAATTCTCATGAGCACCAGAACTAAAGTTAATATATTTATCAATTACTTCCCAGTGTCTTTCTGAACCTGCACTATTGTTAACAGTTAGATTTATTTCAAATGGATAAATAATACCAGAAGAATTTGTCCAATTGTCTTGCCATCTATATCCGCTGTAAAACGCATTTGTTATACTTTTTGTTCCTATTGAAACATTATAATAACCTATTTCTGAAGTGTTGATATCATAATCATAATAATATATTCCAGAAGTTCCTGTTGAATAATTTGTCATATCAAACTGATTTACTACCATAGTTCCATTAGGATAATAAACAGATATCCTTGGATAAAGTTGCCCTTCAACAATTGTTCCAGACAAATTTGTTATTATTCTGACAGTTTCTTTTTCTGTGAAAAATGATCTTGAATAATTATCAGATTGATATGTTCTCAGCCAATATAAGTTATTAATTGTGAAACCTGGTGTCGCTGTTGTTAAATATAATTCAGCAGTTGAACTTTTCTGTGCAGTAACATTATATGTTGTTGAATTTGCATTATAGTGGTCTGCTGTTGCTGATATATTATGCAAATCATAAGATGTTATATTGCCAGTTAATGTTCCATTTTGTTTGTAAGCCAAAATTTCATAAACAGATGTGTAGCCAGTTGAAGAAGTGTTTTCATTAAACAATTGAGAATCAAAAACATCTTTCATAGTAACATTAGCATTCAGGGTATTGTTTGAATCAGAAGAATTCATCATATGAACATCAATGTAATATTTTACAAACAAATAAGATGTTGAAGAGGTCCATGCAATTTTATTTGCATTAAAAGAACAATTAACCAAAGTAAGATTATTTCCTGATGTGTCAAATTCTATGTCATAATCACCTGCTCCTATATCTGAAGAAAATGTTGCATTATAGATGCTGTTGTTTCCTGATGTACTATAAACATAAAGAGCGTCAGATACTGTTCCTGTAAAATTTGAGTTTATAAAACTATTATTTCCTCCGTCAGAATTTAACTGATTTGTTGAACCAGTAAAATTAGAATTTCGAAAAATAGAATCAGAACCTTTATAATACAACGCGTTGTTTGTAACGCCTGCTGCCATTCCTTTAAAGAAATTATAATTTCCTGAATTTATAAAAATTCCAGATGAACCTGAAATGCTACTAGTTGTAAAATTTGTAGAATTGCTATTGCCAATATATATTACATAATCTGAAGATGAAATTAATGTACTATTAATAAACTTATTACTATTTGAACTTGAATTTAAAAAAACTGCATTATCAGTTGAAGTGATTGTAATATTATTATAAATACCATTATTAGAATCAGAAAAATAAAGTCCAATATAATCCATTCCACTTATTGTCATATTATTCATATTCACACTGTCAGAATAAACATCAACTCCTCGGTGATAATTTACATCTTCCCATCCTGCTTTACGAATATAAGAATCATTTGCACTCATATTCGAACCATCTGCAATATAAAATTGATAATTTGCAGAATCAGCAGCGCCATTTGTCACATTTCCTGAATTAAGCAAATACATTGTGCCACCGTCTCTAATATTCAATTCACAATCTCCATCAGAATCGCCATTCATTATTAATTTTCCACCAGAAACATTCAGCAATCCAGAAACAGAAATATCATCTCCAACTTGCAGATTATAACCACTTGTGTTCAGACTAGCTCCATATGGTATTGAAATATTATATGCATAAGAATTTGAAGTTAAATTTGGTTGTCTCTCTGAAGTTGCATTTAATATTACACGATTAACTGTTCCTGGAACAGTTGATGTATTCCAATTAGAACCGACATTCCAATCAGTTGATGTTCCACCTTGCCAAACAATTGTTTCTCCTTCTTCATAATAACCTATTATATCATCTACCTTTGGTGTTGTTGTTCCATCTCCAGTAAAATATGTTCTTATTGTAAAAGTATAACTATCGTTTATGTAATCAAAACTTCCTGTATCTAATCCGTTTGCTGTTGAGTAAGTAACTAATCCAGTTGAAGTTATATCAGTTTCGTTTGAAGCAACTATTATTCCATTAGACAACCATTCTACTTTAGTTAAATAAGCTGTTGCACTTGAAGTTAAATTTATTGTAGTGTTTAAAAGTTTGTTTCCTGCTGTCATTGTTTGTGTATCACTTGTCCAATTAGAAGCTGAACCTGCCCAAGCTGTGTCTATATATCTTTTACCATTGTTGTAAAGAACTGTTATTTCTGCTGTTGTTAAACCACGATTATAGACTTTAACTTCATCAATCTGTCCATTGAAAAACACTCCAGCATAATCACTTTGTCTTCCAATATAAATATCTCCAGTTGTGTGTTTTAATCCTGTTCCTAATGTTAAAGGGTCTGTAAATTCTAATACATTATTAACATAACCTCTTGAATTTGTTCCATCATAAGTAATAGAAAGCATATACCATGTTCCTGCTGTTATTGCAGTTGAACCTTCTTGAACTGTAGAATCTGAATGCGTTATTAATACCCATTGAAAATGATTATTTTTTTGTGCTAAATCTATTCCATTTGCTCCATATCCATCTGGTAAAGAAATAATATAATCAGCTTGTGCTCCTACATTTGTTACATCAGGATTAACCCAAGCAACTATTGTAATTGCTCCTGCATTTTCAAAACTTGTAAAAGTTAAATCATTAAAATTACTACCTGCTCCATCTGTATCAAAAGCATTGCCAAATTTACCTGCTACAAAACCTGCTCCTACATTTGTTAAATCATTAGTTCCTGTTTCATCTGTTACATCTGCACCCCTATAATAAGAAATAAGATTAGCATCTTTAGAAGCATAAGGAAAATCCATCTCAGCTGTATTTGAACTTTGGTTGTATCTATCTGTGATTGTTGTTGTGTTTACTTTAACTGCTGGGGTATCGTAGTCAGCTGTTTCATTTATATAAAAATCGGGTGTCCCGGTCCACCAAACAGCTGCGAAAGCTGATGTTACGGAAAATAAAAATATTACTAGAAGAGATAAAATTATTATTTTTTTCATAAACGTCCCTCGATTAGTTTTCTAATTGCATCACGAATAGCTTCTGCTTTGTGTTGATACACCCCCATTTTTACTAATTTGTCTAATTCTTCAATATGATAATCAGTTAGATTAATTAAAATCTTTGTGGGATCAATAAACTCGAAGTTTTTTATTTCAATAATATCAATATCATAGATTTCTTTATCTTTTTTTAAACATAATATTAAATCTATATTATTTTTATCATGCTTGTGTAAAATAAAATTGCTTGATTTTGTTTCTATTTCTGTTCTAATTTTTGTTCCATTGATAGAAAATACAAAATCTGGTGTAGAATCTTTATTATCTTCGCATATTTCTGAAAATCCTAACAATTTATAGTTTTTTCTTATCCATTCACAGAAATCTTTCTCATTTTTAAAAGATTTGTCAAAATCAATATTATTATCAATAGTAGTTTTTAGGTTAATCAAATCCATTATAACACCCTAATCAATTATTATGAACTAACTATGTATTTACTTTAATATAAATGTTATTTTAGAAATCTCCTAATCGTTTTTGTTCCTTCTCTTTAACAAGTTCAGAAACAGTTATCCATGAGTGTCTTAAATATTCAAGATTTTTCTTTTCTTTTAAACATTTTTGTACAAATTCAATACTTTTTTTATCATGTGAATAACCAACTCCAAAATCAAATCCAACTTTTTTCTTAATCACTTCAATTTCCCTATCTCTAGTAACTTTAGCTAGTATAGATGCAGCTGAACAAACTGGATATTTTAAGTCAGCCCCGTTTTCACATATCATTTTTGTTTTAGTTTTTGAGATTGAAAATAGGAAATCTTTAAACTTACCTGTTGAAACTTGAGGAGTATCAATGTAAGCTTTATCAGCTTTTAAGGTTTTTAAAATTTCAGCCATTTTATGTCCTTCAATTTTATTTAAATTAATTGTTTTTCTAAGTTCATCTATTTCTTTAGCAGATACACTTAATATAACATAATCTTTTGCAATATTTTTTATTTTATCAAACATAAATTCTCTTTGAACTTTAGTTAGTAATTTTGAATCTTTAACTCCTATTTCTCTTAATTTAAATTCATCTTTTTCATCTATCATTAATCCAGCTATAACCATTGGGCCAATTACTGATCCTCTTCCTGCTTCATCAATTCCTAAAATTGTTGTCATTTAACTCACGTAAATTAGTTAGCATCTATTATTTAATAACGTAATTATAAATGTTTGTCTGTGAGTATAATGAGTTCTAAACCTAAAAAAATATTACAAAATCATTGAATATTCCGATAAGAAAATGTTGGTTAGAAAATAATTATAAGTCAAATAATAAAATACATAGAATGAGAATATCAACAAGTTTTAAAAGCTTGAAACACAATTCATATAAGATAAAATTACAATATGGCGGGGCTGTTTCAAAACTCTAGGTATAGCGGGGTGGAAGTCTTTGTTTTAGCGAACTAGATTGCCTATAGCAGCCTGGAGTGCTCACTGGGCTCATAACCCAGGGGTCGCACGTTCAAATCGTGCCCCCGCTACCAACTTTTATATAAATTATCTAGAAAAATATAATTTATTTCTATAAGGGTGTTATATACACAAATTAATAATATATAAAGATTTCTATATTTGAGAGAAGTAATACGATTGTCGAAGCTACCTTTAAGAACAAATTTTACCACCTTTCTATTAGGTGAAAAAATGTTTGAAGCAACATTCGTATGGATGGGAATCGCATTGCTATTAGCCCCAATTTTAGCAGAATATGGAAAAATTAAAAAGAAAGGCGACAAAGGATTTATATGGTTAGGTGCAGGTGGTGCATCGTATTTACTTGCTGCAGCATTTAATTTAGGAATTGGATCAGCAATTTCAATAGGAAGTGCTGTAACATGGGGAACGACATTGTTTAGCGTAATCGGTTTATTAGTCACCTTAATTGGTGTTGTATTTGTTTTATTAGGGGTCTTTAAGTAGGCCCCACTAGCCCCTTTACTATTATGCTCAAAGGTGAGAAAAAATATGGCAAAAAAACAAGGAAATCAATGGATAAAGCTCAGTGGCTATCTATTCCTACTAGGAATGTTAATCGCAGTAATAGAGGGATTGATGGTTGGAACAATACCTTCAGCAGGAACACTATTAGTGGTGTTAGGATTTGTAGTAGGTTTGTTAGGAGCATTTGGCATGGGATCAATCGGAAAAGATGATATAGAAATTTTCATGCTTGCTGCAATCGCTTTGATGGCAGTAGGAGCATCTGGAGCTGTATTAGCAGGTGTACCATACGTGGGTGACTACTTAGCACCAATCGTTGGACACATTGCAGTATTAGCAGCACCAGCAGTTGCAATTCTAGCAATAGAAGCAATCTGGAAAGCAGGATCAATTAAATACATGTAAGGAATTTCACATGTATTGTCACTTTTAACGACCCCTCCCCCTTTTTTATTATGTTCATGAGGTGAAGAAAAATGCCTGGGGAATACAAAGGAAAAAATGGTGAAACAATAGAATCAAAATTAATTGGTGGATTAGAAACATATATAATTAGTAATCGGGGGGGAACCTATGAAACACATAATCCTCAAGATGTGATAAATTTAATGTGATTATAATGGAAGAGAAAAAAGAAATTAGATATGTTGTACTAAATCCTAAAGAATTGAAGGGAATATATGGTGATAAAAAGCCCGGTGTTTACCAATGAGTATAATATTTAATATGCAAGAGAACATAAAGAATTATGTCGTTTTATACAAAACTTATAGACAATCTAAAAGATAATATTCCTTCTCAAGACCTTCGATTAGCCCCGAGGTCTTACTTTATTCTTGGTAAGATACTCATAGTTAAATTAAAACCAGAATTATACAAACATAGAAAGAAAATTGGAAAAGCCATTTTAGAAATATTACCATATATTGAAACCGTTGTTCTTGAACGAAGTATAGACGGAGTTAAACGAAAACCAAAGATGGAAGTAATTGCTGGATCTAAAAATACTGAAACTATTCACAAAGAACATGGTGCTAAATTCTTTTTAGATGTGACTAAAGTAATGTGGTCTAAAGGAAATAAAATGGAAAAGGAGATAATGATTAAATCTGTTAAGTCGAGTGAGATAGTTGTTGACATGTTTGCAGGCATAGGATATTTTTCAATTCTATTAGCTAAAAAAGCTAAGAAAGTTTATTCAATTGATTTGAATCCAGATGCAATTAAATATCTTAAACGAAATTCTTTTCTTAATAAAGTTGAAAATAAAATTGAGATATTAGAAGGAGATTGTAGAGATTTCGCTAGCTTGCTTGAGAACACGGCTAATAGAATTGTTATGGGACATCTTTATGATACTGAAAACTTCTTACCAAGCGCGTTGAAAATAGCTAAAAAAGGAGCGATTATTCATTTCCATCGTAACGTTAGAGATGGAGAAGAAATTAAGTTTCCAAAACAAGTTAAAGTTTTGAGGACAAGAAAGGTTAAATCATATTCACCGAATGTATGGCACATGGTTTATGATTTAAAGAAGGTTTAAATTCTTTCCTATGTTAATTAAATTATGTTAAGACCAGATGAAGAAATGGAACCAAGATTTTATACACTTAGAACTGGAGCAGAAGATGGAAGTCCACAGTTTAGAAGAATCCTAAAAAAAGAATATAGTGTAGATTAGTTAGATTTCGATATCAAATCTCATTTTGTAAATTCCAGGACCATAAGGTAATACTCTTTGTATCTTAATTATTTTATCTTCTATCTTACTTGTTATCTCCTTCGGGTCTTTAGCAAATCCATATAGATGAATTATTCCTTTACAATGTTTCTTAGCTAAGTCTAAATACTCTAAAGACGTCTCTGGTAAAGGCATAATAATTCTGTCATATTTTTCTAATTTAACTTCCCTCACATCGCCACATATATTCTTGATTCCACATATCTTGTTTAGTTTAACATTTTCATCAGCGTATTTTACAGCTTCTGGATTAATTTCAATACATGTTATTTTACAATCGGGTTGAACTTTCTTAATAGCTATAGCAATTGGCGACACGCCAGAAAACATCACAAGAATCTTTTCTCCAGCTTTAATCATTTTACTTAATCTTAATCGTTCAGTTGATTCTCTAGGTGAGAAATAAGCAATTCTTGGATCGATTTTAATTGAATATCCATTTTCTTTATGAATCACTTCAGTGTTCTTATCACCTAGAATAAGTTTAGTTGGATGAGTTCTAAATACTCCTTCTCTTTGACCAGTTTTAGCTAAAACAGATTTAACATTTTTATGTTGTTTCATTATCTTTTCAGCTAATTCCTTTATGTTTTCAGTTCCGAACCCAATAATAGCTACTGCCTTTTCTTTGCTTCCGATAATCTCGTAAACCATAAATTAAATTGTGTTTACTCTTTATTTAACTATATAGATAGACTTATATACTACCTAGTAGTAAATATAAGTATGTCATATCATGATAGTCCTATGGACGATATACGAGATCTAGAGATCCTTTCATGGTTTGAAGATCCCAGTGTTAGTTATAGAGAAGTCAGAGAAACAATTAAGCAATTTGATTATGAAGAGTTAGAAGTTGTTGGAAAAAAATTATATCAGAAATTTGATACAGACAGAACAGCAGGTCCTCCTCGTCCATTAGCTTTAGCAAATTTTGAAAATGATATTTATAAATACACAACCGAAATTGCAAAAAGAACTAATGCCAACTCTTTCGGTATGATGACTGGCCCATGTTATGTTTTTGGCTCAAATTTCTTGACAGAGGATTTGATAAGAATATATATTTCTCCCGACATGGGTGGAATGAGTGGAGACGCACCCAAAAAAGCAATTAAAGAAATATTTGAATCGTGTCAAGGATTAGGTGGTCAAATTAAATTACATCATGTTGGTGAATGGTCTAGAGAAGACGGTAGATCCGCCGATGCTACTAATAAAATAGTGCTTTATTTTGATAGATATGATAAGCAATTTGATAAAATTTTACATAAACTTGCAACAAGTGATTTAACCTCATTTTTAGAAGAAAAGGGTACTTTTCAGCAAGCATATACATTACCAATAGCACCAGGAATATGTATGGTAGAAGGATCACTCAATTCGTGGGATACTGAAATTGGACAAGCAATAGTAGATTTTAAATATTGTTTATCTGGAAAAAGTGCAATCTATTATGATCGTTTTTATAGCGATCTTATAAGTAGATGTAGAATAATAGGAATCCCAAATCAGCAGATACAAACCATACTTAATGGAACAGAAACTTTAGAAGCTATTGGAAGAGTTCACAAGATGCCTGCATTGAAAAATGATGTGATAGATCCAAAGAAGTGGGCGAATATAATTCCGCCACCAAAATGTTAGATTTTCATGGTTGTAAATCCATTTGGAATTTATAATATCTAAACTTTTATACTTTAATTTGTAATTTATTCTATGCTTTATTTGATAGGATTAGGAATTAGTGATGAGAAAGGAATCACACTTAAAGGAGTTGAAGTAGCTAAAACATGTGATTGTTTTATTGAAACTTATACTTCTAAATGGTCAGGTGATTTAAGAAATCTTGAAAGAATGGTTGGTAAAGAGATTAAACAGTTAAGAAGAAGTGATTTAGAAGATAATCAAAAACAATTTTTAGAAAAATGCAAAAAAAACCATGTAGCACTTTTCGTATTAGGAGATCCACTCGCAGCGACAACACATGCTGATCTTGTTTTAGAAGCAAGGTCCCAAGGAATCAGAGTTGAGATAATTCATAATACTTCTATATTTTCAGCAATAGGAGAAACTGGATTGCAATTGTATAAAATGGGTCGAACAGCTACCATTCCATATTCTGGAAAACTTGAATCTGTTAAAGACGCTATAGAAGGTAATAAGAAATTAGGATTACATACTTTATTATTATTAGACTTAGATGCTGAAATGAATATTTACATGCCTGTTAAAAATGCTTTAAAGTTATTATTAGATAATAAATTAGTAACTAGATCAACTAAAATGATAGCAGGTAAAATTGGAGATGATATTTTTTATAAAACAGTTTCTGAACTTATTGAAAAAGATATAGAAACACCATCTATTTTAATATTACCAGGTAAATTACATTTTAAGGAAAAAGAGTTTTTGGAGATTTTATGAACACAGAAGAAGTTTTGATTGCAGAGACACATAAGTGGTTAGAACGAATTGAACCAATTGTAAAAAAGATAGAATATTTTGATACTAAAGGTGGATCACTTTTTATTAATATGAAAGCCTATATTTCAGATGCAAAACATTTTATTGAACAAAAAGATTATGTTCGAGCATTTGAAGCTGTAATCTGGTCGTGGAGCATATATGAACTTTGTCTTGATTTAGGTATATTTTCTGTCGAAGAGCGAATCTAGTGAAAAAAGCATAGACTTATATACTATCTAGTAGTAAATATAAGTATGAGCGAACTTAATCCACAACAATTATCAGAAGCAATAAGGAATGCAATGTATGGAGGTAAATATGGAGAATTGCCTCATATGGAAGGACCTGTAGATACTGTTTATAATGCATTTGAAAAAATGGGATTACTTGAAAGACAGAAAAAAACATTTTCTTCACAATTAACTGATGCTTTAAGACCATTTAATAGTACTACTGGTGAAGGTAGTCTTGTTGATGGATTAGTTAGTAATTATTTACCTGGTGGACAGCCAGCAATGTTTTGGGAAATGTGTTCTACTTTAGATGTTAGGGGTTTAATAGGTAGAGCAGTTAGTCCAATTACAGCTATTTATGAAGGTTATTCTAATGGAAGAGGGGCAAGTGTAAAATATATAAAAGATATATTAAAAGATATTGATAGCACAAGAACTGAACAATATCAACAAGTTTTACAAAAAATACTTTTGAAAGAAGATGAAGAAAATAAAGAGTTGAATGAAGGCATATATGAATTGGCACATGTACTAGTGGATGAAACAGGAAGTTATAATCTTGAAAAAGATCTCGCATATGCTTAATTTTATTTTAAATATTAGAACTTCTAATAAATCTGTATGGCATTTAATGTATTTACATTAATTTTTGAAACTTTGCTAAAGATAGATCCTTCTATTATAGCTAAATATACTACAGTTCCAGACCAATTATTATATCTGATTTTGATTCCTCATGTAATTTTACTTATGTTTATTTATGCTGTATCTAAAGGAACTGTTTTGAGAATAGTTGGAGAACATAAAGGATTTTCTTATCTGTTTCAAATTATTACTTATATTTTCATAGTTTGGGGAGGTTGGTATGGATCAATATTAATACCACTCTTAACAGGTTGGTTTACTATAGTACTAGTATTAGCCTTTATAGTATTTTTCATAAGTGTAATTTGGCATCCAGCAGCTGGAAAAGTTACAAGTGGATTAATATCAAAAGGGTTTGAAAGTGTTGGTAAAAAAGCAAATAAAGGTAAAGAAATTGACGCACTTGAAGATCAATTAACTTATACAAGAAAAACACTTAAAAGACTAGATGATGATATGAGAGCTGCAAAGATAGCAAATGATAGACGAACAATGGCAACTTTAAAAGCACTTTATAGTCAAAAATTAGATGAAGAACAACAACTAAAACGTGCAATAGAAGAGTTAGGTGGTTAAATGGCAATTGAACTTGCTTTGGATCCCATAATGCAATTTTTTGTCCCTTTCTTATTTGTTTTCGCAATTGTTTTTGGAGTACTAGAATTAGCTACACCTAAAAAAATGAATAGATCTGTTATTGTTATAATTTCTTTAGCAATTACTTTTTTTGCAATATCATATTCACCATTTATTACAATGCTTTGGGCTTATTTACCAACAATAACATGGTTCTTTATAGCAATGTTCTTTATAGCATTTTTACTAGAACTTTTTGGATTAAGAAGTAAACAACCATTTGCAACACCTGAAAAAGTGATATTAAGTGGAGTTGTTTTATTTTTACTATTAACTATTGGTTGGTCTGTAATAGATCAAATACCTGGAAAAATCCCACTTGTTGGAGATGCAGAAAATTTACTTTTATTATTAGGAATAATATTTATCGCAATAATCTTTTGGGCAGCATTTAGAATGAATACCTTATCAGATGTCCAAAAAGCAATTGAATCATCTCAGAAAAAACAATAATCTTATATACATAAACAACATAAACTAAAGTGATAACATGGCAGCATTACAAGACTTAATATTGAATTTAAGAGCAGAAGGAATACCATTACTTTTATTATGGGTATTAACAATGGCAGTAGTTTATGGAATTCTATCACATATTGATATGCCAAAATCAAAAGTAGTGAGGGGAACAATATCAATTGTAGCAGCATTTATGGTTTTATTTGCAGCAGCATCAGGACCAGCAGTCCAATTTGTTGAAAATATAATGGTATCTGGATTAGTAATTGCTTTTGCTCTGTTTATAGTAATGATATTTTTAGAAATATCTGGTGCAAAGAAAGATGGAGCACATATTTTTGCAGTACATCCAAAATTCTTTGGAATCGCTTTAATTGTATTATTAATTTTGATATTTATTGGAGCAGGTGGATTAGGACTGTTAAACATTCCTGCCATTACAATTGGTAATCCAACAATTGCTATATTATTCTTTGTAGCAATCATGGTTGTAACTATTTGGATATTAATGAAAGAAGGAAAAGAAGGTAAGTAAAATGGATATTAGCATGTTAGTTAATTTAGGATTTCCACAAATACTTTTATGGCTTTTAACTTTTGCGATAGTTTATGGAGTATTATCTCAAGCAGGAGATGGTGGTATTCCAAAATCACAAGGTACTAGAGCAATAATTGCATTAGTTTCAGCATTTTTTGTATTATTTTCAGTACCTAATCAATTAATTGATGTTATAGCTAAAATGTCCTCAAGTATGATTTTAATGATTGTAGGAGTTTTGGTATTCATAGTATTTTTAGAAACAGCTGGAATTAAACCAACTCGAGAACAAGTAATAGGTAAAGATAAAGAAGGTAGAGATGTTAAAGGTCCTGTTGAAGTTACTATATTCCAGAAATATCCACTATTATTTGCAGTTGGATTTTTAATAATTGTAACTTTAATATTTATTGGAGCAGGTGGATTAGAATTATTAGGATTGCCAACATTACAATTAACAGATTCAGCAATAATGTCATACATGTTCTTAGCAGTAGTTGTATTAGCTATTGTATGGATGGTTGCTGATCCAAGTAAGAAAGGAAATTAAATAATATATCACTGATTCTTTACTGCGATTTTATGACTTTTCTATATACCATACCAAGTGCAGGGGAATACCTCTCTAAATTGTAAGAAATTAAACTATTGTCTAGGTACTCTTCTAAGTGCATCTGTTAATTCAGGAACAAGATCTTTAAATACCTTTTCAATTGATCCAATTCTTCCTTGAATATCACTCATTGAACCACTAAATTCATTAAACTGACCACTCATATTTTGTTCTTTAGATACAACTAATTTTTCAACATCTTTAATCGAACTTCTCATTGATTCAATTTGTTCTTGTAATTGCAAATCTCGTTCTTCAAAATTAGCTAGTCTTTCTTCAAAAACTTGCCATTTTTCTGAAACAATTCCTTCAATTATTTCTTCAAGAGTTATATCTTCTAATCCGGGTCCCAGCATTTTTTGTGGTTCTTCAAAAGTATATTGTGCTGGACTTGCTCTTGAAGGTATTTCCATTTGCTGTTGTTCTTGAACTGGTAATTGTTGTCTTTGTTCAACTGGTCTTCTTTCTATTTCTTCCATTGGTCGTCTTTGCATTTCCTCTGGTCTTCTTTGGGGCATTGGTTGTCTTCTCTCCTGTGGCATTTCTCTCTCTTGTGAAGGTGCTCTTCCACCCATTTGCATAGTTGGAAACTCATCTTGATTCATTTCTCTAGATCGTTGAGACATTTCTTGTCTTGGAGAACTTACTTGTCTTTTTAATACTGATCTTAAAGCTGAATCAACTTGAGAAGGACTAAAACCCTGATTTTTTAATTCATTAATAATTCTACCTTCAGGCATACCTTGAGAAGCATATTGTTGAACCATATTAACAGGAATATAATTTTTTTGCTGTTCTTGTGGTTTCTTTTTCATAAAAGGAAATACTGCCATTTATTCACCCTTGGTCAATATTCTTTTTAGTTCTTCTTTAGTTATAAAGCTTGTCTTCAATGGATTGTATAATGAAATTATATTTTCTACTTCTTTCAAATCTGATTTTCGAGCAAAGCGTTCCATATTTTTACTAATTTTTGTAATATCGTTATCAATTTTCATTAATGTAGTGTTTATTTTTTCAAATTCATCTTCAACTTCTTTTACATTTTTCTTAGCTTTTTCATTATTCTTCAAAATCATATCTTGTAACGAACTTACTCTGGATTCCAGTAAAGATGTTTTTTCTTCCATAGCCCGAAGTCTTCGACCATGGTCATTCATTCTTCTAACCATTTCTGATAGAATTACTTGAATATCTTTTTTCTCAGGCATTTAATCACAAACTATTATATGGGTTACTTAATATATTAATATCGGAGTATATATAAAATATAAGTGATTTCATGGTTTTTGAGATAGAAGTAAATGATGGAATAATGAGAATGAACTGTATTGGCTCTATTTTTGGATTTACTTTAGAAGATTCTGATGTTGTAATGGCTAGGGTAATAGGTTCTTTGATAGTTAATAAGAAAGTAACTGATATTATTCTTGCTGAAACCAGGGAATATGAATATGATACTCTTCAAACAACATATTTGAAAGAAATTGCTGAAGCAATAAATAAAATCATAAAAGAAGAAAAGTTAATATCTATTAAAAAAATAGGAAGCAAATCTTGTGAAGCATACATTCCAAAATGGTATTCTTGGATTCAAGATTTAATGGCTTTACAAATGAGAGGAGATCCAATAGGAGCATATTTATCTTTAACAAGAGAAATTAGACATCTTAAAACAAAGATGATGAATTCTTCAGAACATGCAGAATGTATACAATACTTTTTAGAAAATTCATTATTACCAATTCAGGATATTTTAGACGAGTGTAAATTAATTCAAATTGCAAGACCAAGTTTAACAGCTTATCATGCTGGAGATAGAACAATTTATAGAAGAATTTTTAAGCCAACAATTAGGCCAAATTTCATGTACACGAAGTATATGTCTCAACGACCAGAAGGAGAGCTTATAGAAAAATATTCAGTAGGAGATTCTAAAGTTGAAATATATAGAATTCCTGGAAAAATAAGACATATTTATCATGTTATTCCACCAGAATTTAAATTGGGAGAAAACGAGTACACACTATTAGATGGGGCAAGAAGAATATTAGAAGAAAGAAGACCAAAAGAATTAGAAATTACTGAACAGGAAAAGATGAGAGAATTATTTTATACATTATCAGTTGATTTATTAACTGATTTATCTGATCAAATGGATATACCAATTGGTTCTTCTCAAATTACAAAACTTTCTGGAATACTTACAAGATATACTGCAGGTTTAGGAATAATAGAATTACTTTTAGCAGATAATAAAATAGAAGATATTTACATTAATTCACCACTTGGTAATATTCCAATTTATATTAATCATCAGGACTACGGAGAATGCGAAACAAATTTAGTTCCAACAAAACAAGATGCAGAAAGATGGAGTACTCGTTTTAAATTATTATCTGGACGACCACTTGATGAAGCTAATCCAGTTTTAGATACTGAACTAATGGTTCCAGGTGGAATAGCAAGAGTTGCGGCAATTAATCCAAAACTTTCTCCAGATGGTTTAGGTTTTGCATTAAGAAGACATAGAGATAACCCTTGGACATTTCCTCTCTTTATAGATACTCGTTATTTTGATCCACTATTTGGTGGTTTAATGTGGTTTACTGAATCATATGGAAGAACATTTTTAGTTGCAGGAACAAGATCTTCAGGTAAATCATCACTTCTAGGTTCAATGATGTTGCAAATATTACCATATTATAGAATGATTACGGTGGAGGACACTTTAGAATTACCTGTTAGTGCGTTAAGAAAATTAGGATATAATATTCAAAGAATGAAATCAAGATCTGTTATTACTAAAATTGAAACAGAACTTCCAGCAGAAGAAGCATTAAGAACTGCATTA
This sequence comes from Nanobdellota archaeon, assembly GCA_018901655.1. Classification (GTDB taxonomy): domain Archaea; phylum Aenigmatarchaeota; class Aenigmatarchaeia; order Aenigmatarchaeales; family Aenigmatarchaeaceae; genus JAHIEG01. Next base: position 48,044 of record JAHIEG010000001.1, on the reverse strand, counting down.
AGATTAGGAGATTCATGTTTGTTTATAGGAGAAGTAAGAAGTTCTTTGAGAGGAGATCAAGAAGTTGTAGTTGTTGATAAGGGAATAACAAAAAGACTTCCTATTAAAGATTTTGAAAATATTGATATAAAATCTTTCAATCTTCCAACTTTGACTAAAGATAATAAAGTGGAATTAAAGCCTCTTTCAGGTTTTGTAAAGCATCCAAAAAGAAAGAAACTGATTAAGATTATCACAAATAGTGGAAGAGAGGTTGTTGTTACTCCTGATCATAGTGTTTTTACTCATGTTAATTTTAAAATAGCAGCTATAAACAGTGATAAATTAAAAGCAGGGGACCCAATAATAATTCCTTCAAAAATTCCTTGTGGGTTTAATGATATAGATTATATCAATCTTCTTGAAATTTTTAAAGAAGATTATCGCTTGGAAAATGCTGAACCTTATATTAGAAAGGCAATTAAAGTTCTTGGTTGGAAAAATGTAAGCAAAATATGTAAAATTCCTGATATTTACAGATATTTATTGTCTACGCAAAAAACAAGAATTCCTATAAATTCATTTTTAGAGTTGATGGAAAAAGCTAAAATAAAATATGATATAAATAATTTGAGAATAAAAAGAGGCACTTCAAATAGCATTCCTGCAAGATTCCCAATAAATGAAAATACATTAAGATTGATTGGTTATTATTTAGCAGAGGGGAATATAGATAAAAATAAAATTCAAATAACTAATTCAAAAGCAAAAATTATTGAAGATATTAAAGATATCTGTAAAAAAGAACTTGGATTAAAAATATCTCAAAGACAAATAAAGGGATATGGAACTTCAGTACAGATGTTTATATGCTGTAAACCGCTTTCTGATTTATTTATTTATCTTGGTTGTGGAAAAACATCATTTCATAAAAGAATTCCACAGATGTTTTATGGGCTGAATAAAAGAAAAATATGTAGTTTATTAAGAGGGATGTACAGTGGTGATGGATCATTTTCAGCTACAAAAAATGCTGGGGATATGATAAGATATTTTTCAACATCAAAAAAACTTGTTGAAGATGTTGCATATGCCTTATTATGTCTAGAAATTGTGTGTAGATTACATAGTAGAGAACCTGGAAAAAAAGGAAAAAGAATTCTTTATACAGCAGAAATAAAAAAGAGAAGATATATTGAATGTTTTTTAAATGAGATAGGATTTACTCATAAAAATCCTCTTATAACATCAAAATCGTTTTCACATAGCAAAGACGATTCGGTTTCATTTGATCCAAAAGAACTGGAAAATCATTTAAAATTGCCAAGAAAATACAGGCATCTTAGAAAAACAAAATGTTGCTCAAAAGATTATTTGAAAAAAATAACTGAAGAGGTAAAGTGCAGCGATGAATTGCATGATTTTGCCCATGGCGATTTTTTCGTTGATAAAGTAAAATTTATTGATGTTATCAATCTTAAAAAACCTGAATATGTTTATGATTTAGAAGTAAAATCAACTCAAAGATTTATTGGCGGATTTGGAGGATTGCTACTTCATAATACAGAAGCTAAAGCACTTTATGAAGCAATGAGAATCGGTGCATTAGCTAATGTTGTAGCTGGTACAATACATGGTGAATCTGCATATGGAGTATTTGATAGAGTTGTAAACGACCTAGGTGTTCCTCCAACAAGTTTTAAAGCAACAGATTTTGTTGTAGTTTGTAATAGATTAAAAACAGCTGATGGAGTTCATAATTTTAGAAGAGTTGTTGAACTTACAGAGGTTAGAAAACATTGGACAAAAGATCCAGCAGAAGAAGGAGGATTTGTAAACCTAATGGAATATTCTTCTGAAGAAGATAAATTAAAACCTACTGATACTTTGCTAAATGGCGAATCTTATATTTTAAATGAACTTGCTAAACGAGTTCCTGGATGGGCAGGAAGATGGAATTTAGTTTGGGAAAACATTCAATTAAGAGCAGATATACTTGAAAAAATGGTTGAAATTTCAAGAAAAACAGGTAATAGACAATTATTAGAAGCACCTGTAATGATAAAAACAAATCAAATGTTCCACCAATTATCAAATGAATCAATGTCTGAAGTTGGAAAAGTTGATCCTAAAATTGTATTTAATTCGTGGCTCGAATGGTTTAAAAAACAGGCGAAATAAATGGCATTTAAAAAAAGTAAAAAAATAACTGAAGCTGAAAAAAGAGCAAAAGAAAAAAGACTTAAAGAGATTGAAAAAATAAAAAAATTATCTCGAATAGAAATGCCAACAGGAAGTTCCAGTTCTTCATTTAAAACAAGAGAATATAAACAGTTTTTAACTGAAATAGAGACTAAACCAAAAACTTGGTTTGAATTATCTTGTGCATTTTCTGAAAAAATATTTCCAATAAAACCAGATCAAAAGATGGCAGATAAGTTAGAAGAAAATATTAAAGCATCTTTCATGCATGCTACTCCAAAAGGAGTTTTATCATTTTCTGTTATAATAGGTTTATTATTATTTGCTTTAACTTTTGGTTTAATTTTCCTAGGAATAGGAGGAGCAGTTGGTATAGTTTTACTAATATGTGCTGCAGGAACTGCTTATTATCTTTATAATTATCCAACAATGCAAGCAAAAGTTATGGGAATGAGAATGTCTTCAGATACAGTTCTTGCTGTTCTATATATGGTTATTTACATGCGAACTTCTCCAAATTTAGAAGGAGCATTAAAATTTGCTGCACAACATCTTAAAGGACCTCTTTCATGGGATCTTAAAAAATTAATTTGGGATATTGAAGTTGGAGTTCATTCTTCTGCGGACGCAGCATTACTTGAATATGTTTACAAGTGGAAAGATAAGAACAAAGAATTTGCAGAAGCTTTACATCTATTAAGAGGAGTTGCAGTTGAACCTTCTAGACGAAATATTATTTTTGATGAAACAATAAGTGTTATACTTAATGGAACTCGAGAAAGAGCAAAACACTATGCTTCTGGATTAAGAATGCCAATGATGATGATACATGCAATGGGAGTTTTATTACCAGTAATGGGATTAGTAATGTTTCCTATTGTTATGATCTTTATGGCAGAAAAGGTAAAACCGATTTTTGTATTTTTAGGATATGATGTGTTATTACCATTAGCTTTATTATTTTTCACAAGTTATATTTTACAATCTAAACCTCCAACATTTTCACAACCAGATGTTTCAATGGCAAAAGGAATTCCAAAAATGGGATACTTTAAATTTAAAAATATGAACATACCAGTTTTACCTGTAGCAATAGGAATTAGTTTACCTTTATTGATATTTGGTTTTGTTGGAATAAACAATCCTGATACATACACTTCTGTAGCATATTCTATGATAGTAATATTTTCTTTATCAATAGGAATTGGTTCATACTGCTTATTAGATAGTTTTCAAAAAATGAAAATAAGAAAAGATATTGAACAAATTGAAGATGAGTTTTCAGTTGCATTATTCCAATTAGGAAATGTTTTAGCAAGTGGAATGCCAATTGAATTAGCAATTGATAAAGCAAGATCAAATATGAAAGGTCTAAAGATTGCTGAACTGTTTGAAATAATAAGTATGAATATGAAAAAATTCGGTTATACGTTTGAACAAGCTTTGTTTGACAAAGATGTTGGTGCAATTTATTATTATCCTTCAACTTTAATTCAATCAATTATGCAAACAATAATTGAATCTTCTAAAAAATCAATTCAAACAGCTTCAACTTCTATGATTGTAGTTTCTAATTATCTTAAAAATGTTCACAATGTTAAAGAAGAAATTGATGAAATTCTTGGTGAAACAATAACATCTATGCAATTTTTAGCAATGTTCTTAGCTCCAATGGTAGCAGGTGTAACAGTAACAATGGCTGTTGTTATTCTACAAATCTTATCACAACTTGGTTCAACTCTTGGTGGAATAATGGAATCAGGCGCAGGTGTTTCTGCTGCACAAGGTTTAATGTTAATTCCTTGGGCAATGGGTGGAGCACCTCCAATTAGTCCAGCAGTTTTTCAATTAATTGTAGGAATTTATATGGTTGAAATGGGAGTTTTACTTTCAATGTTTTTGAATCAGATTAAATATGGTGAAGATAAGATTGGAATTAGAAACAGCATGTGGTCAGTTTTAATAATTGGAATACTTGTATATATTATTAGTTGGTACATATCATTCTCCGTATTTGGAGATTCATTGGGTGTACTACTAAATCCGGTGGTATAATATGGGTCAAAGTCAAATGATTTTATTTTGGGTAATTGTGGGTCTGTTTATTGCAGCTCTATTTATTTTATTCGGAAAAGAAATATTATTTAATTTAATAGGAACAGAAGTAACTTTAAACGGGTAATAATATGGAACCAGAAACAATTTCAATGGTAACAAAAATAATAATAGGATTTGCATTTATACTTATAGCTGTAGGTTTGTTTATAGTAATGTATCCACATTTAGAAACAGGGATATTTTCAGGCTTTTTAAAAGCAATGACAAAGTTATTTTCAATATGAGGTATTAATATGGGAGAAGCAGGACCAGAACCAGTTCAATTAGTAGCGATAATAATAATATCTTTAATTGCTGTACTTGTTATTTTTAAATTTGTCTTACCACTTTTTACTAGTGGAATGGGCAAAACAATGTTTGATGTTATGGGTCAAATGTTATTATCTGCTACTGGATATACTGGTATATTTTCAGGAATATCTAAAGCAATAATATCAACAATAGGTAGTTTAGTGCCTTGGTAGTGATTTTATGGAAACAACAGAAGAAACATTAAAAATGGTTAGTACAACAATATTCATATTAATAGGTTTTTTAATTTTTATATATTTAATAAATAAATTAACTGGCGGTGCTGTAGTTAGATGGATAGTATGTGGAATATTATTTTGGGTACCTCTTGCTAGTATGATGGGTGCCCTAAGTCAAGCTTGTGCAGCAATTCCGGGTGGTTAATTTTATAGTTTTATATATTGGTTTTACTTAATTATTGTTATGAAAGGAGTAACTTGGAAAAGTTTAATGGCTGGAATTATTGTTGTTTTAGTAGTAATATTAGTTAGTGTTGGTTTTACTGGAGAAGTTAGTGCTCTTGATATTCCAGGTCTACTTGGTATTAGACCTGATATTGATGGTGGTCCAGGTACTGGAGGTCAAGACGGTCAAGGAGGCGGTGGAGATCTTGAAGTAACCAATTTTGTAGATTATATAAAAGATACAGTGGATCCAACTATTTCAGATTACGGCTGTGCAATTGCAAAAAATATTTATGATGATATGATACTTTATGGAGACTATGATGGCGATTTTACCAAAGCTGGCAGTAGAAAAATGGGTCTTGGTAAATATGAAGACGGTTATTACTGTGTTAATGAGCCAGGTGGTGGAAAAAGCAGAAAACAGTGTTTAATAGGATATTATGAACTTAAAACTGTAGCTGGTCCACCAAATGATATCGAGTGTGCAACCTGTGATCTTCTAAATGAAGTTTGTATAAATAAAAATTTTAATTTATTAAAAGTTGGTGATCACAATTTTTGTGGTGTGTGGCAAGGTAAAACTAAAAATTATGACGGTACAGAAAAAAATGTAATATTTGCAAATGAACGACGTTATATTAACGGAATCCTTACAATAGAAGACGAATCTCATAATTCTGGTAGCCAAACTTGTGCCCATCCTGATAATAACTGGGTTGGAAATGATGAATGTTCTAATGAAGATGACGAAGATTGTCTTAATGATAGATTAATGAAAGAACCAAAAGATAAAAGTGAATATAAATATTGTAATGTAAATTTTGCAAATGGTGTAGTACCAAATTCAGGAACTCAAAAAGAGGGCTCAAGATGGACAGATTCAGAAAAATGCATAATTAAAAATAATGACAATTTCCCACCTATCTTTGGAAATCACTATATTGTTACAATAGATAGAGATACTGGTTATAGTGGATATAGAATATATTATCAATCATTTTTAGAAAACTATGATATTGGTACAGCAAGTTTAACTACACTATCAGATAATATCAATAATAAAAAATTCTCATATAGAGACAATTATGCCGGTTTATTTATACAAGATATGAGAAAAATTATTGATATTAATTTTACAGCAGAAGCAGATTTTACTTTAGAAGCATTCAAGATTGCAATTGATGCTGGAAATATCTATTCTACTGATGCTTCATATGGTGTAACAATTGAAACATCGTGCTTCCAAGAAAATATATATTCTTGTTTTCCACAACGACCTGTCACGGGAACGGGTCCATACTGGGCTATGGGAGAAACAACAATAGAAACTCCGTATAAAATAATACCACACAATATGATTTCAAATGAAAAAATTTATAAGGATAAAGAATATAGAATGATAGTTACAAATTATATATATAGGACAGAAGATACAGGTGTCGCTACGCGTGACGGATTTGGTAATGACATATATGCCAAAGAAAGATTAATTATAATATCAAAAATAATTCCTCCAATACCACCTGAAACTGGAAATGGCGGTTCTTTACTTAGTTAAACAAATTTAATCTTTATTAACTTCTTCTATTAATTATATTTATGAAAGCAATGGCTATACGAGTAACACAAGCTGTAATAATTTTAGTTATTATAGTAGCTATTGTCTGGTCAGGATTAGCTGGAGGATTAACCAATACTAGTGCAGAACCAACAGAAGAAATCGAAACATGTGAAAATTCACCAGATTATTGTATAGATAGTGAACTTGGTTCTTTTTGTTCTGATCTTCCAGAAATACACTGTAGTTGTAGAATAGATGATGATTGTAATCATCTTATAGGAGATTATAAATGTGATCAAAGTAAATGCATCAAATAAAGGGTTAGCAGAAGGAACGGGAATATTAATGATTGTTTTAGCAGTATTTGTATTAGTTGTTGTACTTACTTTTATGGCAATTCAATCAGGTTTTTTAACAGCTATAGGTTCAAAAATATCAAATCTGATAACATTTAAAATACCATTCTAGGTTAAAGATATCAAATCTCTTAATATTCAAACACCATAGTTTTTATTAATAGGTAAATACATATCTCTTTTATGCCAGAAAAGATGATGACATCAATTATAGTAGTAGTAATTGTTATAGTTCTTGTGTTTGTATGGGTTTCTACCACTAGTGCAAGTGCAAGAGATATGACTGGAAATAAAATATCTTTTAGTCAGGCCTGTCTTTTTTGGTTTGGAGATAGCTATAAACATTCTGAATTTGAAACAACAGACGGAACAATAAATATGAACGAACAATGTCGAACCGCGCTTGGAGTAAGTGATATTGATCCTACTAGTAGTACTAAAACTCTTGCAAATCCGACATTTAAACAAAAATGTATAGACCTATGTACATCAAAAAGAGGGGAAACAGATGGATCTAGCGATTAATAAAATGATTACAATTGTACTTGTTATTGTTGTTTTAGTAGCATTATTATTAGTATTATCTGGAACAGTTACAGAACCTGGAAGAAGTTTAGGAGAACAAAGTAAGTTAAAAAGTTGTTGTGGAAAATATTTAGCAAATGATTGTAATCCTGCTACAATAGGTTTTATTGAATGCGATGATGGTAATTTCCTATCAGATTTTGTTATACCAAATGGTGATTATTCAGAAGACCAAATATATTCTTTGTGTGATTGCCCATGAAAGGAACAGAAATAACAACACAAATAGTAATGATGGTTGTTGTTTTTGTATTTGTTCTTCTACTTTTTTGGAATGTTTTCGGATCACCAAAATGTAATGATTTAGCAAGTGTTACAGCAGAACAGTTAAGAATAGGAATAAATGACGTAGCAGAAAACTATGAGTCATATACCGGTGATGGTGTTCCAAACGATCCGGGGGTTTATGTTGAAAAACAAATATCACTTTGTCAACAACATTCATTCTATTCTTACACACAATCTTTTATGGGAGGCTTTCCAGAATATCAAATTTATTATGAACAGTTTCCAGAAGGATTCTTCAATGGTGGTGCTTGGATGTGGACAGAAAATTATCCATGGTCAGGTGGTGCAGCATCAAGTTTATTTTTCTGGGGTGGTTTGAGATTAGGAACTGCTGCAGCAAGAGGAATTAAGTATGTTGCATTTGCTAAAGTTAAAATGGGGTTATCTGCAACAACAACAATTCATAGGATTCTTAAAGAAAGATCATCATTTATACAAATTTTGAAGAATTCAAAGAAAACAATGAATATGATAGATAATAATCCAGCTCTGAAAATTGCATATAAAGAATTTAAACAAAGTGGCAAAGCAGAAGAATTTATTAGTATTATGGGGAAAGCAGATGCATTTAATGCACTTGAAAGTATGAAACTTAGTGGTTGGCTTGCAGAAGATGCACAAGAAGTATTATTTAGTCCAGCAGGCAAGGCAGGATTAAGTAAAACTCCCCGTCCAGTAAGAATGTTTGTAACAGATGCAGATTTTGTTAGAATCGAAAAAACTCTTTTTGTTAAAAAAAATGCTAAAGGAGAAATAATCGATAGTTTATTAGCAAGAACTGCTGCAGAAGCAGGAAGTGGTTTTGAAGAACTTACATATGTTCCATATGATGTAATGCATGATTATGCATTTGATACCAGTATAAATAAAGCTAATCGTGATTTAATAAAAGAAATATATGAATTTGATACAGAGGGTGTTTCTACTTGGACAAAACTTTCTAATTTTGATATAACACAAACTGGAATGTATAAACATGTATACAATCCTCTTAAAGAAGGTGGAAAATTAAAAAAATTATTTCAGAGAATAAGTCCAACTCACATGTTAGAAAAAACACCTATTGATGCAGATTCAGCTCTTGCATTAAAGTTATCTGTATTAAATATGGCTGCGGATTTAAATGTTGGAGACGATTTTCATAAACATGTAGTAATGCCTATAATAGAATCAAAACAATCGGTAAAAGAATCAATAATGAAAAAATTCAAATTAACATCAGCAAGTGAAATAAAGCAATCACATATTATTTCTTTTGTAAATGATATGCCAGATGGTGGTATGTGGTTATTACCAAAAGAATCAGTATACAATGTTGACAGAGTAATTATAAATGAAATGCAAAATAATTTTGACGAGTATCTTATATCACCAACAACAGTAAAGCGAAATATATTCGAACAGGTTAAAGAACTTGATAATTTTGGAGATATTTCAGAATCTCAATTTGATGAGATTTATAACAATCTTGCAACAAAACTTGATGATGCTACAATTGTTTCTGATGTTCCTGGAATTGTATATGTTGATAAATTAGGATTTGAAACTGTAGGAAATGAAGATTTCTTTAGAAGAATTACAGCTCGTTTGAAAGATAACCCAACTGACCCAGAAGCTATAAAAGAACTTGGAATTATGCTTGGCTTTTTAACACAAGATATTGACACATTACCAACAACTCTTCCTAGACAATATGCTAGTCAAGAAATAGGTAAAATGATTTACATAGATGGTACTGCAATGGTAAATCCAAATAGTTGGGTATTAAAACAATTTGTAGGAGAAGCAATGACAGAATATTGTGAAGGAAATTCAATATGTCTTTATGATCACGTAACAGAATCAGAAGATCCACATTATATGAGTGAAGAAGCAGATAATTACTTTGTAAGAGTTTGGAGACCGGTTAATAGTCTTGCACAGTATGGTAGTCCACAAATAGCATTGATGCACGTTCCAGAACATCCACGGTTTTATGTGGTAAGTCCTTGTTTTGCAAAAGCAAAAATATGGAAAACCAATGAGGTAATAGAAGGTGAAAACACTATTTTTATTTCAATGGAAAAATGCGATGCAGGTGGTGCTTCTAATTATTGTTTTGCAGATGAAAGCTTAGTTAATAGATATGCAGCAATTTGGGCAATAAGTGATTATACAGATGTTGCTTTATCATTAGTATCAATGGGAACGTTTAAAATAGGAGGTAAAGTAGTTGAAATAACAGCTAAAGAATCACTAAAGACATTTGCTGGAAAAACTATAGATTTAGATGTTGTTACAATTGGTCAATCATTAGTAGAAGCTGCAATTAGTTGGCCAGGTTATCCATTTGAAGATATGACATTTGAAAAAATGAAAGCAGGTACAGATACTTGTACATATGGAAAATTTCAAGAAGAAATGAAAAAACTTACAGGAGATGATTAATTGCCTGAAACAACAAAAGATATAATTAAACTTTTGGCAGAAGCAATTTTAGTTTTAATGATATTTGCTATACTATTTACTCAAAATGGTATAATAATGGGAACATATGATTACATGCAATATGCTGAACCAATAATATTACAAGATAGTATAAAGGTAGCACTAACTACAGCAAATGATGCTCCTGGTTATTTTAAAATAAAGATTGAATCTTCTGGTAAAAACCATAAATTACAAATAGAAAAAGATCTAGAAACAGATTATTATTATTTACACATTGCACCTTCACAAGCAGCTGAGATGAAAACAAAATTTGCTTCAGCAGAGCCAACAGAACTATCACTAGCATGTGAAATTGAAGATCTAGATATACAACTTTTAGATGTTAAACAAATTTGGATTAAAAAAGAAATTACAGACACTGGCTGTAAAATTGAGGTTATTGCTTAATGGAATTAACTGAAGATTTTTTAAAATTAATAACAATCGCTATTGCAATTGTTGGGGTTTTATCTATATTTTTCATATTCATACAGTACAATGTAATTATATGTTATGAAGATTCTCACAAAACAGCAGTTGTCTTAGGAGATACATTATTATCAAATGGTTGTTTAGTTGAAACAGATGTAAGTGGTTATCCAATAAAAGGACTTTTCTTAGAATCTAAAATAAATAGTCTAAAAACAGGTGGAGAAGGAGCGTGCGATATTAAATCTGATGCTGGCACAATAACAATTCAGCTATTAGAAAATTTAGATACAGAAAACTTATGGATTTATACTATCGGGCCGTCTTTAGGTCGTGTAGTTTCAACAGAAAAATGTGTTGCTAAAGATGCAACTGCAAATTATGTAGTTGCTATTAAAATGATAGACGGAGAAGTGAAACTTGCTAATATGAAGGTTAAATTATGAAAAAAGGAGTTTCAATGTTTAGTGATATTTTTATGCTATTTGTTTTATTGGTAACTATGTTATTAATATCTGGAATGTTGTGGGCAGTTATTATGACATATAAATTTGGCGATGATGATAACTGGACCAGAGATTTAAAAATAAAATTATTTGAAAATCCATTAAAAAACGACGGAGTACTTTTAGCAATTTTAGAAACTACAGAATCAGGAGTTCCAATGAAAAAACTATTTACATTAGTTGCAATACAACAACCTGATCCGTGTACTGTTAAAGAAGGGTGTATAGTTAGTTATGAAGGAAATACATATGATGTTGCGGCGTTAACTAACACTTTACTTAACGATGTTTATTTTAAATTAAGAAAAAATCAAAATAATCAACCAAAAAATTATTTGTTAAGAATAACTGATCCTGAAATGATACTTGGTGGGATTTATAATGAGGATGGTATAATTGTTCCAAATACCGATCAGAAGTCAACAACGAGATTATGGTTAGTAGATGGTACAACAGTAAATTTAGAATTATATGTTGATTAATATGAAAAAAGGATTAGCATTAGCATGGGGTGGGATATTAGGAATGTGTCTAGTTGCTACATTTGTTGTAATATATATGACACAAGCTGAACCAGTACAAACAGGACAGGCAATAAATTCTGGAAAAATAGTAAGTTTTGCAAATGATGTTCAACTTTATAGAAAATTATATGTAGAATCAATTCCTTACATGTTAAGATATTCAACCTATTATATGGGAGCCACTGGATGTGGAAACGATGAGTGGAGTGAAAGTTCTCCTACATTAGACGATATTAAAATAAATTTAAAAAATGATATAAACAATAGACTAACGAAAACTGTTATAGATGGAAATAGACGTATTGAATTTAATAATATAAAAGATTTAGGTGGAAACGATGTAGATGTTTTAGAATTAGAAGATTATGAAACTAATTTTATTGTAAGTGGAAAAAAAGAAATAAAAATTACCAATTCTATACTTGAATCAACTTCAAAGTCAGAAATAATAATTGATGAAACAATTGTTTTATCTTATTTTAGATTAGCAACTCAAGGAAGAGCACTAATTGATAAAGAACAATATTCTATAAACTCTCTATGGTTTACTCCTAGTGATTCAACGTTTAGTGTAACAAGTCATATTTCCGAATGTAGTTCTATAGAATTCTTTGATGCTATAGATGATACAAGCGTTTCAGGATTTACATATGCCAATATTAAAAACATTGTAAAGGTTGCTATTTTATGTGGTTATAAATCAAATCCTGGAATTGGAACAATTACAAACAATGATCTAAATGAAATAAATTTCAGAATAGATGCAATCTTAAACGGTACAACTAATTCATTAAACTCTGATTTAAGCTCTGAAAATATAAATGTATTTATAACTAAAGGAACTGTTTCAAAGAATGCAAATATATTTACAATAAATCCTAAAGTAATAATAACAGATACCGAATCCAATATATATCTATCAAGCGAAGAAAGAGAAGTTGGCGATTCGCCAACTGATCAATTAAGATTAAAATTTAATTTAAAACCAATCAAAGCTGAATTAAAATATTATGATTTAGAAGCGGTTGATATAGAACTAATCGGAATTAACGATCCAATATCTGTAAAGTTTACTGTTAAAAATAATGGAAATTTAGAAGTATCTGATGTTAAATATGATATGTATTTGGGATCTACTAAACTATGTGGTGGTATAATTTCATACATAGCTGCCCAAGGAGAAAATAAATTTGATGCCTGTGCCGATGTTTCTCAAAGTGGAACTGTTAAAATAATTGTAGATCCTACCTCTACATCACTTCCTTCAGGAGAATTTTTAGAAACAGATGAAAACAATAATGAAAAAACTAAATCTGTTACTATATGTGGAAACAATATTAAAGAAATAGGAGAAAGGTGTGATGATGGAAATAATGTTGATGGAGATGGGTGCTCTTCAACGTGTACAGTAGAAACAGCTACCACTTAATCATAAAGAACATTGGTAAAAAACACATAGTTACATAGCTTTTATATATCGGTTCTACTTAATTATTGTTATGAAAGGTTCAAGTTTACCAATCAACATGCTTATTATACTTCTAATAGCTATAGTAGTTCTTATAGCAAGTTTAGCAATGTTTACAAACGTATTTGGTCAAAGTTCATCTGGATTACAATTAGATGCAGCTAAAAACAGCGGATGTCAAAAATTCATTTCATTAAATGGTTGTACAGGTGATGTAACTGCAGCTGATATAACAATAAATGAAGTTAAATGTGGTCAAGAAGAAGGAGATAAAGTAACAGACCATCTTGATGAATTAATAACTTATTGTTTTAATAGTGATCAAACAGGAATTGAAATATGTAATTGCTAATTATATTCATAGGTGATAAAAAATGACAAAAAAAATGAAAGGAATGGAATTACCAATAAACCTTTTAGTGGTCGTAGCAGTATCTGTAATCGTACTCTTAGGAGTTGTAGCTTTGTTTTTAGCAGGATTTAATCAAGATGCGTTTACATCAGCATCTGGAGATGCAAAAAGTGCTGCTTGTTCTCAACTAGTTGGAGGAGGTTGTACTAAATCAACGAATCAAATAATGATAACAAATTTTGATGCAGACAAAGATGCAGTAGAAGAAACAGCTACAACATCAGGAACCAATGGCCTTGATCCAGGAACTGGTTGGCAAACAGCGACAATATGGACAAAGAGCAATTTAGACGACGCAGTAGATAACGACAATTTAGCAGCACTATGTTACAATTATTACAATATTAATACAGAAGCAAATTGTGCAGCACTATGTGGTTGTTAAATATAAAATAAGGTCGGAAGCAGAATGTAAAGATCTTTGTGGTTGTAAATAATCAGTTCGAGGTGGTAGTATGACAGATATGGACAATGTGGTCTTTGTCGGGAAGAATTAAGTAAAGTTGTTTATTTTACTTATCTTTATACCGGCAATGTCCTACGTACTAGCGTGCGTAACACAGTTTAACGAGGGACAAAAAGAAGTGCTATTAAGAGCGAGGGGAAGAGCAATTTCTCATGCTGTCGATATAGCTGAAATAGTTAGAAACAAGTTTGTAACAGATACAATAATTAAAAACGTAACCATAGGTACAGAACAAGTATCAAACGATCAAGGCGAGAAACTAAATGTCTCTAGTATAGAGATTGTTTTAAGCAAAAAATAATTTTAGGGTCAACAGCCCTTTCTTCTTTTTACCCAAAGCTTTAAATTCTATTATCTTATAATTACTTATACCGGGCTCATGGCTCAACCTGGTAGAGCACTCGCTTTGCAAGAAACAATTTGTTTTCAGAACAGCGAGGGGTTGGGGGTTCAAATCTTGATAGTATAATTTACATTGAGTGAAAATCCCCCTGAGTCCACTTACTTTTTGTACAAATCCCCTAATTTTATAAGACAGTTCTACTAATTATTGTTATGAATAAACTGATTTTAATTTTAATAATAATAATTCTTATACCTCTAATAGCATTTTTCTATCCTAAAGATGCTGGTGGTACCTGCGGTTTCTGTCCTGGTCCACCGCATATTCAACGAACAGAATATGGCTGCATAGGTTTCAAATTTGATTATTATCCAGTTGGTTGCTTGGATTGTGGTACACATATATATTGCTCTGGTATAGTAACATCTGAGAAAAAATGCTATACTTCAATACAAGGAGAACAAGTAGAAGTTCCTGATTGTAAAAATCCTGAAACCTGGGGAGAAATTTTAGACATATGCCCAGATTGTTATATGCAAGCTTCAGGTGTAGCATATATTAATGATGGTTTAGATAAAGCTATTGAAATTTGTAATATGATATCTGATGAAAGTCTAGCAAATTCGTGTATTAAACAAAAAGCACAAACAGCGATAACTAATAATAATTTCGATGAAGCAGAGAATGTCTGCAATAATTATTTTGAAGGATATCCAAAAGAGAATTGTTTACAGGAAATAGGTACAAAAATGGCTGAAACTGATGTAGAAGCAGGTGTAAATTTTTGTAATGAATTAATTACAAAAGCAAAAGATATGTGTTTTCACAATATCGCTGTAATAGCAAGGAGGTCAGATGAAGCAAGAGCTTTAGAAATTTGTGATATGATAACCGAAGACACTTCTACACCACCTTGTAGAGAAATGATAGAAAATTATTGTAACGAATATCCTTGCTGAATATCGCGTTTAGTCCTCCTCACCATTTAGTAACATTACCCTGAGTCCACTTAGTATATTTACTCAGTTCACCCACACCATTTAGTTTCGCTCATCATTAACACCTATTTTATTTAATAAACCAGTTAATTTCTTTTTGGTATCCTTTATTATTTTCTCAACATCTTCTTTTAACTGAAATACTCCTTTTAATGAATCAGCCAGATATTCGCTGTCCAATTCCTTGATCATGGATCCAATTTGTTTTTTCAAAACATCTGAATCCCCTCTGTTTAGATGATCTTTAACAGCATTCCAATTAGCGTCTTTTAACATAATAATATCTCTTAGATCAGTTTTTCTAGCAGAGTGGATCTTAAAGGCCAATAATAATTCTTTATTTGGAACCATACATTCAACAGAACTCTCTATTCCAGCTATAATTATTTTATCTGAATTTTTAAGAATATAATCAAAACTCCAGGAAGCACTTGTTGTTCTACAAACCAAAGAACTAACTAATATATCAACACTAACAGGAAGGTCTTCTATTTTCTTTACATATCTGATAAATTCTCCACCATATTCATTATCAAGATTATCTTTAATTATTGTTTTTTCAAATTCTTCTTTTTTCACTAGTTCAACTATTTTCTCCAATTCATCTTTAGGAATAACAATATCGCAATCAACAGAAAATCTATGCTTAGCTCTAGCTGAAACAGCATAACCACCAACTACTACCATTTTAAAATCTGATAATTTTCTTATTATTTCTATAATCTCATTTTCTCTTTCAACAAATTTCATACTTCTCTGTACCTCACTTCCATACCTAAGTTATACATCTCGTTTAACATTTCCAACGCAGGTTCGTATTGATATATGTTATCTTTGCAGAATTTTATAGTTTCTTTCAACGGATCGACTGAGAAATTATCTGCTATTTCTGTTTTGAAATCTTCTTCAGGAATTAACATATAAAACGCTCCAAAATATGTTTCTTTTAATTCGTTTCCCTGTACATGATAACTCATATTATTAGTTTTTAATAATTCTTTCCATTTGTTCAAATCTGATTGTAAAACTTTTACGTAAACAGGATAAAAGCCAAAGAATCTGCCTACCTGATATCCGCCTTTAGTCCATAAGAACACTGCATCCTGGCCTGTTAAGCTATATTTTAACTTAATCTGTTTTAAAAAATCATAAAATTTTGATATATTTACCCTGTTTTTAAATAATTGTTCAGGAGAAACCACCTTATAGTTTCCTCTCTCTGTTTTTTCTATAAATCCTTTCTTAGTCATATCAAATAATGTCTTATTTGGACTAGGTGTCTGAAAAGTTGATATAAATTCCTTTACAGAAAACTCTTTTTTCCATCTCCACATAATGATCCATAATTCATAGTACTTCATAATATTACTATAGCGGTAATAATATATAAAGTTATGCTTTTATTACTGCAGTAGTAATAAACTACGAATTTATACATGTAAACTCACAGTTTATAACAAAATAGATAAACATTTACTATATATAATGAACTTATAGTATAACATTTATCATATATAGTAAACTGTGAGTATACGGGTTATTTAAGAACAATTAAGAATTAGATATAATGTGATTAAAAGAAGAAATGGTTAGAGCAGACGCAGAAATAGAACAATGTTGTAAAAGATTATGTGGCTGTTAATTAAGTCCACCACACCTTTTAGTAACATTACCCTGAGTTCATCAAAATTAAGATTTTAATTTTTTAATTTTATACACACTAAATACTACAACAATTAAACCTAATACAACCAAACTAATAGGTAAAGGATTAAATTGATTAACTTCTTCGTGTACTATTCCGTCTATAGATGGTTTTGCTGTTGTTTCAGCTGATTGAAATTGAGAAGAACCTGAGTCCATTATTCCTAAACTCATTGATCCAAATATTATGATTATGATTCCTAATGTTAGTAAAATTACGAACGGTGTTGGAGTTTTAGGTTTTATTAATTTTTCACCCTTTGAAGATAGTTCATAATAAATCCATTTTCTTCCAGTTTCTTGTTTTATGATTAGATTTGATTCTTCTAATTTACTTAGATGTTCAGTAATAGTAGATTTAGCTAAATCAAACTCAGAAGCTAACTCAGTTAATGTTTTTCTTCTTCTTGATAGACTTTTTAAAATATTTACTCTGGTATCTGATGATAATAGCTTAATTGTTTTCTTATCTATTTCCATGAATAGAATTATAGAGTAATGTTTATAAAATTAAGATTGGTTAGGTTTTGACCGAACTAAATAGAAGTTTATATAAGCATAGAAATAGCATTTTAATTATGAGAATAAATAATTTAATGATTTGTTTTATAATAGTAACGATTTTGATATCGTTAAGTTCCGTTTCTGTATTTGCTCAAGAAATAACCAGCTGTGTAGAGTCAGAAAAATCAATAACGGTTTCTTATGATGATGGTTATGTAAAAACACTGACTGATAAGTGTGGATATAGTAGTGGTTCTGGAGAATATGGATTTTTGCATTATTTTTGTGGAACTGTTGCAGGAGGAGACCCATATTATTGGATTGAATTTACTCAGTGTAATTGTCAAGATGCAGTATGTGTTGAAAATACTACAGCAGCTGATTTGAAGGTTGAAAAAATAACATATACATTTGATAACAACGATAATCCTAAAAAAATATATTATTATATAAAAGTTAGTAATGTTGGAAGCGCGGCAACACAAACATTTGGAATAAATCCACAGATACCACAATTGAGCGTTTATGTTGATAATGTATGTGGTAGTACAGAACTTTTACCAGGAGAAACATGTACAGAAACAGGTTATGGATATTTGTCTGACGGTAGCTCATTGAAAACAGTAAGAACAATAGATATTATTGCAACTGTTGATCCACAAAATCAAGTAATTGAAACAAATGAAGCTAATAACATGCTTTCTACATCTATAACAATGATCCCTAATGAAGTTTGTGATGGGGTAATTTGTCAAAATGAATATACTTGTATAAAAAGTGCTTATCAAGTTTGTCTTCTTAAAAGTAAAGTTGATCAGTGCTCAGCAGAAGACGGTCCAGTATATGAAAATTGTTATGTTTATAATTATTATCAGGCACCAATGATGGAATATTTGTATGATTATAGTGGCAATCGTTTTATGATTTCTGAAGTTAGTGGAGAAACAGCAAAGATAAAGGCAATTGATCCCGATACAAATGTTGTATTAGAATATTGGGTTAGCACAACAGAACCAAAGAGTGTTCTTTCTGGCAAAAATACAATGTTTATTACTATAGATTCTATTTTCTATGATTTAAATCCTCCTTTTGGAAGTAAAGATCGTGTGAGTTTGAGAGTACAAACTCCAAGTAATTCATTAATTGAAGAAGAAAGTGAAATAACACCTGTAGAAGAAGAAAGTGAAGGCGTTATAATAGAACCAATCGGTTCGGAAGAAACTATTTATGGGACATATGCAGAATTGGGAGAAATGTTCAAATTGCAGGAAAGACAGCCAGTTAAAATAGTAGATTATTTAGATAAGAATAATAATCCATTGAAAATTTATCTTTGGGGAATAAGTAAATACGAACAAACAATCAAACTTGAAGTATTGTTTGAAGATAAATCAGAAACAATAACATTACCTCTTACAGAAGCAAAACCCGTATTTGGTGCTGTAATAAATTTTATATCAATAGATGATAGCTGGAAATATGCGACATTACGAGTTAGTTATACTGGACAGACTCTACAAGTAGATGAAGTTGCTGTTGCAAGAGTTAAACAGTTAGAAACAATTAAATCAAAAGTAGTTGGGGAAAAAGCCGTAGAAATTGAAACAGTTCAGGAAGAAATATTAAAGGTTAGTACAGATACAGATACTTTTGAAAAAGAAATCGATGAAAGAGGATTTGGCTATAGGTTTAAATGGTTCTTCGGAATGGTTGTAGAACAAGAAAAAGAAGATGCTGAATTTTTAAAAAGTCAGGGACAAAGATTAATAAAAACTGCAGATTTATTATTAGAGATTTCTAAACAAGTTGATGAACCAGCTAAATCTATTTTAGTAGAACAAGCCGAATCATTGCAAGAGCAGGCAGGAGAGATACTTAAGAAAGCTGAAAAAAAAGAAAATAGTGCTAAGGGCATGTTCAGTTGGTTTGGATGAAAAAACAAATTTTATTAACACTTGTTCTAATTTCTATAGTGTTAATCAGTGGTTGTGTTGAAGAACAAAGCACAGGAAGAGGTGGAAATACAGGAACAGAAATGACTATGAATGCGATAGAATATAATTTTTATGGAAAACTTATCGATTATACTTACTTAACAGATGAGATAATTTTAGAGGTAGATACTACAATCCTGAACTGTGAAAAAAATACTGAAAGAGTTTCAGTTAGATTAGATGTAAATGAGCCGCTTGAACAAGATTTTATTGTACGTGAAGAGTATATGTCATGTCTTGAAAGCGGAATGACTACTGTAGAATGTGAAGAACAGGTTTACAATATGTTTAGTTTCTCTGAATTATGTCTTGAAACAGAAAAGTTTGGTGATAGTTTTCTTTACATGGTAAAATGCACTATTGATCTTGATTCAATTATTGGAAAAGATTATGTGTTTAGTTTTTTAAAAACTAGCGAAGATATAGAGTTATGGTCCAACGCACGACTTAACGGAGAGAATGGATATTCTGATATAATAAGTTACAAAGAAGAAGTTTGTAAACCAGTTCATAAAGACGACTTGAAAATAAACGAATTAACAAATGTAGAAGGTAGTGAGGATACAGATGATGACCCTGCTACTGCACCAGCTCAAAGAATAATATCAACAATTATCAACATAGGAGAAACAACAGAAATAGGAATTCAACTTGAAAATTATCAATTCAATGATATTACTTACAAAATATTAAATGCTGATATAAGAACCGCGTTTGCTAATGATGTTGAAGAAGTATGTCAAGTAACTTTTGATTCTACTGAAAATACGATAATAGGAAGAGAAAGTAGTTTAATTCCATATACAACGGAAATATTAACATTTAATGTTTTATGTGATAATACGGTTGAAAAAGAGAGTACACGAGAATCTTGTGATATTAATGGAGACAATTGTCAAACAATAACAACTCCGAATCAATTTATTCTTTGGGGAGAAATACAATTTACAGATGAACTTAATAATTTACATATTGTTCCAGAACATAGAAAGCTTAAACATCATATTGATATTATCTAAAAAGGGGGTTTGTACCTTTTAGTCACATTCCCCTGAGTCCACCATAAATCTTTCTTATTTAAAGTGTGTATAACCAATTAACACACAGTGAACTTAAAAATTAAAGTTCGCAATGTTAAGGAGGTTAATTTATGAAAGGAAAAATAGAAAAGTGGTTAGATGACAAAAACTTTGGTTTCATCGATATTGGTGAAAAAAGAGGTTTGTTTTTCCACAAAAATGAAGTTATTGGAGATTATTCACCACAAGAAGGAGATCTAGTAGAATTCGAAAAATCACAAAGTGAAAAAGGTCCAATGGCAACAAAAGTCAAAAAAGCTGATGAATCAACAGAAACAAAAGAAGTAAAGGAAGAAGTTGAAGAATCAAACGAAGAATCTGAAGATGAAGAAAAACCTGAAGATGAGTAAATAAAATTTTGTAATTCTTAAGGTTATTTTATACATCAAGTTGGTGTGACTTTGGGGGTTCTATTATTTTTAACCATTTAAATTCTTTTAATTTTTAATTATAATTATGTTATATAATCCATTAGAACAAGCAGAAGTAATAGAAAACCCGGGTTTTCATGAATATCATATAATACTTAAAAATTATGATATTAGCAATCTAATTGAAGATGAATATATATGGTATCTTAAAGCAGATGAAATAAAACATAATGAAAATATTCTACAAAGTATCACATATCAAAATAATATTCTAACAGTAAAATTTTCAGGTCCAGAACCAACAGATGAGACAATAGAATGGATTGATTCAAAAATAGATCGACTAATGAAAAAAGTAAATTCAGAACCAACATATTGATTTAATAATCTAAGTTCAATACTTCTAATATGTTAATAGGTATAGTTGGTAAACCATCAACTGGTAAATCAACGTTTTTTAAAGCAGCAACTTTAATAAATGTAGAAATAGCATCATATCCATTTACAACAATTAAACCAAATCACGGAACAGGTTTTGTAAGAGTTGAATGCGTAGATAAAGAATTTAATAAACAGTGTAATCCAAGAACTGGATATTGTGAAAAAGGAATAAGATATGTACCAGTAGAAATAATAGATGTAGCTGGACTCGTACCAGGCGCATATGAAGGAAAAGGACTTGGTAATCAGTTTCTTAATGATCTTAATAGAGCAGATGTTTTAATTCATGTAATAGATATTTCTGGTTCAGCTAATGAAAAAGGAGAACTAGATAAGCCAGGTTCTTACGATCCAGCCAATGATGTAAGATTTTTAGAAATAGAATTAGATATGTGGTATCTAGGAGTATTAAAAAAAGGATGGAACAAATTATCAAGAAAAATGAATCAGGACAAAGAAGTTCAAATTTCAGAACAATTAGCAATTCAATTAGATGTATTTGGAGTTAAACCAGAACTAATAGATGATGTATTAGAAGAACTAAAAATACCAAAGCTCGATCCAACTAAATGGACAGAAGAACAATTAAAACAAATTGCAACCGAGTTAAGAAAAAGAACAAAACCAATCTTAATTGCTTGTAATAAAATTGATATCCCAGGAGCTCATGAAAATTATGAAAGATTAAAAAAAGAATTTCCAAACTATTATTTCAAACCATGTTCAGCAGAATCAGAACTAGCATTAAGAGAAGCAGCTAAAAAAACATGGATTAAATATAACCCAGGAGATGCAGTTTTTGAAATAATAAATAAAGATATGAATGAAAAACAAATAAAAGGTTTAGAATTTATTAAGAAAAATGTTTTAGAAAAATACAAAACAACAGGAGTACAAACAACTTTAGATGATTCTGTATTTGATTTCTTAAAATACATAGCAATATTTCCAGGAGGAATAAAAGGATTAGGCGATAAAAATGGAAACATATTACCAGATGTTTTCCTAATGAAACCAGGTTCAACTGTAATGGATTTTGCAAATAAAATACATACTGATCTTGCAAAAGGACTATTATATGCATATGATGTTAGAACTAAAATGAAAATTAAAGGAGAATATCGTTTAAAAAATAGAGACGTAATAGAAATAGTTTCATCTGCAAAATAATTTTTTTAAAATTATCAAATGTAAGTAAGGATGTTATGCAACTTCTGTGTAATTAACTAGCACCGGATAATCTATATTATAAAATATAGGAGGTGATCCAGCCGCACCTTCCAGTACGGCTACCTTTTCATAAAATACCAGCAAAGAAAAATTACTTCCTTTCATTTCACCTCGTACAAGCATTAAGCTTGCTGCCTTTTCTTCATTCACTAAGGAATAATCGAAAAATTCTACTGAGTATTTTGTTATGACTTAACCCCACTCACAGACCTCTGGCTCGACTTTGTTAAAGCAAAGCCTCACCAAAAATCCATTCGCATGGTTTGACAGGCAGTGTGTGCAAAGAACAGGGACATATTCAGCGAAAGATATTAACTTTCGCTTACTAGAGATTTCAGCTTCATGAGAATGAATTACAATCCTCAATCCGGACTAAGATTAGGTTTAGGCGATTAGCTTCTCCTTTCGGAGTTGCATCGCATTGTCCTAACCATTGTAGACCGCGTGTAGCCCAGGGTATCCGGGCCATACGGACCTATCGTTGCCCACTCCTTCCTCCACTTTATCAGTGGCGGTCCTAACATAGTGCTCATAATTTACATTTTGGATTACTCCAAGATAAAATATGGTAGCAAATGATAGCGTGGGTCTCGCTCGTTAACCGACTTAACGGCACGCCTCAAGGTACGAGCTGACGATGGCCATGCAACACCTCTCAGCTTGTCTGGTAAGACCATTAGCTTGACCTTCATCCTACTGTCAACCCTGGTGAGATTCGAGAGAAAACACCTATTATTTTAATTTCCACAAAACCGATCTTCCGATTTTTTTCCTTTCTATAAAACTATTATCTATTTTTCTAAATGATTTTCTTATTGTACTTGGTGTTAATCTTAAGTTTAAACATACACCTTCTACTGTCCACCAGTCATGATTCGTTTGCAGTAGATCGATGATTCTTTTTTCAGTCGAAGGCATTTCTTTCATATATCCTCCTTTCTTTCCTGCCCTTTCTGTAATTAATTTAGTCCACATATTTCTTTTTTTACTAACAAATGGACCAGCTATCTCATATATTTCTTTTAATCCATCAATAGTCAAACGAAAATAAAAATTTTCGCCTTTAAGTTTCAATTTCTTAAATTTTGTCCATTTATGAGATTTACAGATTCTGAATACAGCAATTAATTGTTCTTTATTGACATGTGATTGAAGCAAAGTTGGCGTATCGTCACTTACCAAACTAAATTCAAATTCAATCAAAGATAAAAGAACATTTGCTGCAAGTTCTTTGTTTTTTAAACACTTTTGATAAACACCCATATCAATCCCGGTATTATTTACCAAGTTTGATATTTATAATAGTTGCTTTCTTTTCTCGGCGTCGACTCCAATTGAACCGCAGTCTCCACCTCTTGTGTGTTCCCCCGCCAATTCCCTTAAGTTTCAACCTTGCGGTCGTAGTCCCCAGGTGGTCCGCTTAACACCTACGCTCCGACACCACAAATCCACGTAAGATTTGTGACATCAAGCGGACATCGTTTACAGCGTGGACTACACGGGTATCTAGTAAAAATGAAGAAACCTTTTCAAAAGCTTAATTTTTTCTGGGTGTGATATTTTAATATATCTTAAAAAATTCCTAATATTTTCTTTTCCATAAATGTAAATTTCATATTCTTTATTAATTCTTCGAGATCTTATATAGATACTATATTTTATATTATTTATGATTAAAAAATTTTTAACCAAATCAAATATTTGCTTTGTAGTTGTTGAAAAACTAATTTGAGCTTGCCTCTTGCTTATATTTGATTCAGCATCATATACTCCTCCAATATAAGATGCAATAAATTTATTTTCTAATTTTTGCATAAAACTTGGCAAAATCAAATTTTGTCTAACTGCACCTTTTGGTAATTCCAAAACATCTATAAAATATCTATATAAGATACTACTTTTGATATGACTATAGTATGAATTCCTATTTACATCATGATAGAGATTTAACTTTATTCCAAATAATTTCTCAAACAAAGGTTTTAATTCCTTGGTATGATATTCTTTACATTTGTCTGTAATATGTATTCTCTTTGATGAAAGATTTCCATCACCATGTATTATTCCTAATAATCTACAAAGATCTGTTGAAATATTTATAGGAATCTTAATTTGATATGGTGATGCTCGACAAGTAAACAGTTTATCAATTTTTTTAATATCTTGATTTTTCTTCAAAAACTGTTTTACCCGGAATTCTAACATAGTCACATTAAGGTTTCTGTGCTTTTAATGTTTCCTCATTTTTATATCTAATCCGCTTTGCTCCCCACGCTTTCGTCCCTCACCGTCAGACTCGTTCCAGTCGGACGCCTTCGCCACCGGTGGTCCTCCATGGATTAAAGGATTTAACCCCTACCCATGGACTACCTCCGACCTCTCCCGATCTCAAGTTTAATAGTATTCCCAGCATGCCTAACAGTTTACTGTTAGATTTCACCAGGAACTTGCTAAACCGGCTACGGACGCTCTAGACCCAATAATCGTGATCACCATTCGTGGCGCAGGTATTACCGCGGCGGCTGGCACCTGTCTTACCCACCACTTATTCCTTTAGCGATTTAAGCTAAAGAAAAGCTTATGCAATGCATAAGCACTCAGGCTTCCCTTCTCACACGTTAATGAATTGGAAAGTTTTCGCGCCTGCTGCGTCCCGTAGGACCTGCCTTCATGTCTCAGAAGGCATCTCGAGGCTCCCACTCTCATGGCCTCTACGCGTTATAGGTTTGTGAGTATTTTACACTCACAACAGCCTGATACGCCGCAGTCCTATTCTTAGGCGTCGGAACTTTTACTGTTAAAGCATTCCAGCTATAAACAGTTATGGGGTATTAGCCTCAATTTCTCGAGTTTATGCCCCACCTAAGAGTAAGTTAACTACGTGTTACTGAGCAGTTCGGCGAGGGTCTAAACCCTCTCACCTCGCATGGCTAAATCGAAACCTGATAACAGTGATCTCCGGCGGGATCAACCGGAATTAATTTTGCGGGTTATCTGTAACAACACAGAAATGTTTGCACATCCTTACTTACATCAGCCAAAAATATTAACTAGTGGCCCCATTTATTACTGTGAACAGAAATAAGTATTTCATTCCTAGCTTTATAGTGCCAAGTCTTACTTAAACGCCGCCACAGCGTATTAATATAGAAGTAATTAACCTTTAAAAAGGTTTCTATTTTTTTAACTTTTTTGCTTTCTGAAGTTTACCTTCTTTCACAGCTGATTTTTTCTCTTTAGCATATCGAATATTTTCTTTTTTTCCAATTGCAACAAGATTCTTAGGTGTTTTATAAACAAATCTAATTGCAAATGATGCATAAAGTACTGTTATTAAAATAACAACAAACACGATATTTGATATCAAATTACCACCAACAATTCCTGCTTGAAGTGGTAATTGTGCTAACACTGCTGCTGCTAATCCTCTTGGTGTCATTATTCTCATAATATTCAATTCAGCTTTTGTTATTCCAGAACCAATCATACTTATTTGTGCAACAATTATCCTCAACAATATCAATATTGCTGCAATTACTACACCATACATAACATACGTCATATTTATTTCAACTATTAAACCTAAAAACACGAAAAAGAACGATCTTATAAAAAATGACATTTCTCTATGAAATGTTCTAATAAATGGTTTTATACCAATAGTTCTTTTAAATTTCAAAACTTTAGTTATTAATCTTCCATTCCCAAGAACAAGTCCAAAAAATAAAGCTGCAATCGCTCCTGATCCCGCTATTGTTTCTACAAAAGCATATAATATAAGCAAAATTGCTAAAGTAATCATATAACCAAATGGTCTTTTTCTCAAAATATGAAGTATCGAAAGCCAAATTAAACCAACAATAGAACCAATAACTATCCCAATTGAAAAAGAAGCAATAATATCATGAACTATATTTCCTGCAAATGAAGAAACAATTAACTGAATTAAAGCAATTGTAACAATAATACATAACGGATCAGTTAATATCGATTCAAGTTCTAAAATGGTTTTAACTTTTCCATTAAGCTCAAGTCCAGAAACAATTGAAATAACTATTGGCGATGATATACCGCCTAAAATCGCACCAATCATTATTCCGGTATAAATATCAAAATTAAACATATAAATTGAAACCAAACCAACAACCGCCATTGAACTAATCATTCCAATAATAGCCAATGTGGTAGCTCTTGGAAATTCTTTAATCATTGTATAAAAATTCATATTTAATCCGGCATCAAAAAGAATAATCAACAAAGCAACTGCACCAAATAGTGGGGATATCTTTACAAACATAGTTGTATCAATTAAATTAAAAATTGGACCAACAAATAAACCGAAAAGTAATAACCAAACAATATCAGGTATCTTTGTTCTTTCAAAAATTAAATTTCCAATATAACCTAAAAATATTGTAATACTAAATAATGTTAAGACGCCTATTGCTGATATAATTTCCATACTTATTTATAGGCAAAACTCTATTATAAAAGTATGTTCATAGAAGGCATCATACTACTAGTAGGTTTGATAATACTTATTAAATCAAGTGAAATGTCAATATTGTATTCAATAAGGCTTGCAAAACTACTTGAAGTAACTCAAATGGCTATCGGTTTCTTGTTTATATCTATTATTACATCATTACCAGAATTTTCTATAGCTATTTTATCAAGTTTAAAGGGAGAAGGACTACTAAGTGTTGGAAATTTATTTGGTGCAAACATAATTAATATGACATTGATTTTTGGAATCATGGCTATACTTGTAACTATTAAGACAAGCAAAGAAGACTATAAACAACTTATAAGAACAATAGCAATTATATCTGCTGTTTCACTTGCATTTGTGTTTTTAAATGAAATTGGATTTCTCTTTGGATTATTCTGTATAACAACATTTGTATTATTCTTTTACAGTATATACAAAAATAGCTATAAACTTAAACCTAAGAAAATTAAATATGAAGGTTTAAAAACTGTTGAAACAGTTAAAACATTTGCATATGCAGTTGCTTCAATAATTCTTGTTATAATAAGTGCTAAATTTGTAACAGATTCCGCAATACAAATAGCATCATTGTTTGGAATAGCAGAATCATTGATAGGGGCAAGTATATTAGCTATAGGAACAACATTGCCAGAATTGTCAATATCTCTTATAGCAATAAAAAGAAAGAATATATCATTAGCTATAGGTGATTTAATTGGTTCACTTGTAACTAATTTGACTTTAATACTTGGTTCAGCAGCTATTATTGCACCAATAGTTATAGGTCCGGTTTCTAAGTTTTTAGCAATATTTTTATTATTTACAAGTATGATATTCCTATTCTTAACTTCTGCTACAACATATGGTAAAAAACAAGGAATTATTCTAATAATTTTATTTTTTGGTTATATAATTGCTCTTTTGAATTATCAAATATTCTTTATATAACAAAATGAATAATTATTTTTATGCAACAATTGAAAAAAGAGATTGGTTTTAAAACTCTCATACTTCTTACAATTAATTCAATAGTTGGAACTGGAATATATTTTCTTCCTGCTTTAGGTGCTCATTATGCTGGTCCTGCTTCATTATTATCCTGGGCAATAATGTCAGTTATCGCAATTTTCATATCTCTATATTTTGCAGAATTAGTTAGCATGTTTCCTAAAGCAGGTGGTACATATGAATTTGTTAAACAAGCTTTTGGAGAAATTCCATCATTTATATTGGGTTGGATGTCTTGGATAATTGCTAATATAACAACTTCAATGCTTATTGTTGGTGCTGTTTATTATCTTCTTCCAGGAGCTGAATTTACAACAAGTCTTATAGTATCTTTATTTTTCATATTATTTTTCAACTTAATTAATTATAGTGGAATAAAACAAAGTTCAAAAATGGTATTAATATTTGGAGTAATGACAATTGCTGCACTTCTTGTAATTATAATACCGGGCATGTTTCAAATCGATATTAATAATTTTACTCCGTTTTTTGTATTTCCAAATTCAACAGTTTTTCTTGCAATATTTTTTATAGCTGAAACCTTCTTTGGATGGGAAACAATTACCTTTCTAGCTGAAGAAGTCAAAGATGCACAAAGAACAATACCAAAAGCATTAATAATTTCTACAATTATAATATCGATTTTAGCAATATTATTAACTACAGTTTGTTTAGGTGTTATAAATTGGGAAACATTTTCACAAGAAAAAGCACCACTTGTAGCTGTTGCATCAGTTTTATTCGGAGAAAGCTTTGGTAAAATATTTGCCTTCATTATATTTATTCCTATCATTGGTACAGCTGCTGGGTGGATTATTTCTTCACCTAGATTATTATTTGCTATGGCCCGAGATAAAGTATTTATTTCTGATGCTAAAAAAATACATAAAAAAAGAGGAACACCACATATTGCTATTTTATTTCAAACAATAATAACAATTGTAATAACTCTAATAGCATTTGGAAACTATCAGTATCTACTTACACTACTTGTTCCATTAGTTTTGATAACATATTCAGTTATAATGGCATGTGTTATAAAACTAAGATTTAGCAAACCTAAAGTAAAAAGATACTTTAAAGCACCATTTGGAATAATTGGACCTCTTGCAGTTATCATATTCAATTTTTATTTAATATTTTTATGGATAACACACGAACCATCAATTAATATATTAGCATTTGCATTAGGAATGATAATTTTAGGACTTCCGGCATACCTAATAATTAAACTACAAACTGATCGAAACTTTATAGAAAAATATTTTGATCAGATTGGTTTTATCTTTGATATTTATGCTCTGAGAATACTAGTTAGAACAGAGCACAGAGAAAAAGTTGTGGAAAGTGCAGATATAGACGATGATCACATTATTTTAGATTATGGATGTGGAACAGGAATAACAACTAGGATGATAGCTAAAAAATGTTATAGAGTTGTTGCTGGCGATATTTCAGAAAAACAATTAAAAAAAGCTATGAAATCTGGGAAAAAACATAATAACATAATTTACACTAAACTAACAAAGGCCTCCCCATTTAAAATAGGAATGTTTGATAGAGTTGTTTCTTCAATTGCAATTAATTACTTTATCAATCCAGAAAAAGAGTTAGAAAAAATAAACAAATCACTTAAGAAAAATGGTAAAGTAAGTTTCCTAGCAATAATTGCACCAACAATAACTACTCATCCTTTCTTACATCATAACAGAACTATTAAAACAGTATTTAGAGAAGCTGGATTTAAAGACATTAAGGTTGATAGAGATGAATGGCAGTTTGGAGAATACATTTATATTACGGCTCGTAAATAATCTATTATGCTTGTTAAAGAAATTATGACCAAAAAAGTAATCTCTGTAAAACCTACCGATAATCTTCAAGATGTTCTTAGTATTTTTTCTAAATATAGAATATCCGGAATGCCAGTAGTTGATAAAAATAATTGTATCAAAGGAATGGTAACTGAATCAGATGTTCTTAAAACTATTGATGTTTGTTTACCTAAAATTAGATTTGATAGTAATACTGCATTTAAACTAATTGTTGAACTTGTTAAAACCCCCAACATTGAAAATATGAAAAAACATTGTAAAAACGTAAAAGTCAATGATTTTATGGAAAAGAAAGTATTTATCATTAAACCAAATGAAAATATAATTAAAGCAGCTGAAATAATGAATAATAAAAACATTAAAAGATTAGCTGTTGTTGAAGGTAAAAAATTAGTTGGAATAATTGCTAGAGCAGATATTATCCGAGCTCTGGCCAAATAGAAATCTTTCTTTCTGTCTTCTTAAGATATTTACTATCAACCCTTAATTGACGTCTTATTCTTTATTCCTATCATAAATCAATAATAAAATAAACCATAATGGGGCCTAGAGGGGGATTTGAACCCCCGTCAAGAGAGCCACAATCTCTTATGTTAACCGAGCTACACTATCTAAGCCATACTAAGAATATCCCACCCAATGCTTTAAAAGTTTATGATATAACCAAACATATGTTCTTAGAATCAGATTCACTTAACTTTTCTTTAACCTTAAACCCCGTTTCTTTAATTAAATCAATAAGTTCTTGTTCATCAAAAAAATAATAATATCTTTCATAAATCTTATCACCAAGTATCCATGGAATCATTGCTTCTTTTTTCTTATCCAGATTATCTTCATATTTCTTGTTCCAACAAGCGATAAAACATTTTCCACCATCTTTCAATATTCTCCTAAGTTCTATCATCGCCTTAAAATGATCTTTTTTCTTAAGATGTTGAATGGCTTTAGAAAATATGATATAGTCAAAATATTTATCAGGATATCCAGTATTTAATATATCTCCAACTTTCAAAAGAACTTCCATCTCATTATCCTTACAAAATTTCTCAGCTTCTTTTATCATATTTTCAGAAAAATCGAGTCCATATAATTCAGATCCTTCAAAAATAGTAAGATTAATACAATTCCCACAACCTAAATCAAGTATCTTTCCTTTCCAATTTTTTAATGTAATAAGCTGCGCTGGATGTGGAAACTGATGTTTATTATTCCAATCTTCTGCTATCTCGTCATAAACTTCTTTTAATTGCATAAGAATTATTTTTTCTTAGGTTCTCTATGTAATAAATTATGGAAGGTTCTTAATGTAATTTCTAAAATATATACAAACAATAAATATCTTAATATTAAAGGCATTAAAGATGGCAATACATCAATTCTTTGAATTACAAGTTCATATGAAAAATAACTTGGATCAACAATAAAAATACCAAGAAGCGCAAATGGTATCATCTTAGCTAAATCTTTTGAAAGATCTTCATTATAATAAGCTGCTGCTCTAACAGATGAAACAATTGTTATTGAAGCCAATAAGACTTGATCTACTGACAAACCCTTTGCTAAGAAAAACAAAAACATTGAAATTATCAAAAACCAAACAGAAGCAACTAAAGGAAACAATACTAAGTATTTTAAAACATAACTACTAATTCCTTTCTTTTGAAATATCTCTTTTTTTGCTAAACTTCTATAAAAATGCCATATAACTATTGCATAAAAAACCATACCAACCGTGTAAATTGCTAACGTGATTAATTGTCCTTCATAGCCAGAATAAAGGCTTACTATAAAAGCTGTTAACAACCCAATGTAATCTACCATAAGAATATTCTATCTATCATGATT
Source organism: Nanobdellota archaeon (assembly GCA_018901655.1). Taxonomy (GTDB): domain Archaea; phylum Aenigmatarchaeota; class Aenigmatarchaeia; order Aenigmatarchaeales; family Aenigmatarchaeaceae; genus JAHIEG01. Next base: position 16,136 of record JAHIEG010000001.1, on the reverse strand, counting down.
TATATAGATTACTCAATTAAATTAAACTATGAAAAAAACAGTAAGATCACTATCAGGTATAGTGCCATTAGCTGTTATGCTTAAACCATACCCCTGTCCACACGGAAAATGCATATATTGCCCAACTCAAATAGGAGTGCCAGAAAGCTATACTAAAACTTCTCCAGTAGTTCTAAGAGCATCGTCTTTAGATTATGATCCATATAAACAAGTTCAATCTAGAATCAAAATATTCAAATTAATGGAACACCCAACAGATAAAATAGAACTTATAATAATGGGTGGAACGTTTAACAATTACCCAACTGATTATCAAAAAGAGTTTATCAAAGGTTGTTTTGATGGAGCAAATGGTTTTGTATCTAATTCACTTGAAGAAGCGCAAAAAGTAAATGAAACTGCTGAAAATAGAATAGTAGCACTATGTTTAGAAACTAGACCAGATATGATTAATGAAAAAACAATTGATCAAATGTTAAACTATGGATGTACAAGAATTGAAATAGGTGTCCAGTCCTTAGATAATGAAATACATAAAATAACTGAACGTGGTCATACAGTTGAAGATGTAATTAAAGCAACTAAACTTCTAAAAAACGCAGGATTCAAAATCAGTTACCATATGATGTTAGGACTTCCTGGATCAAACTCTGATAAAGACCTAGAGATGTTTAAAACTTTATTCAACGACGAACGATATCAACCTGATCAAATTAAAATTTATCCAACATTCGTAATCCGTGGAACCAAACTTGAAGAAATGTATAACCAAGGGGTTTACAAACCATATTCTACTGAACAAATTGTAGACCTAATTGTTAAAATAAAACAACTTATCCCAAATCATGTTCGAATAATGAGAATTATGAGAGACCTTCCAGCTGAATATATCGCATCTGAATGCGTCTATTCTCATCTTAGAGATGAGATTCAAACCAAATTAAAAGAATTGAATATTAAATGCAAATGTATAAGGTGTAGGGAAGTTGGATATTTAGAAAAAGATGGAAAAACAATTGGAGAACTTAAATTAAAAAGAAAAGATTATCAAGCGTCGGGTGGGAAAGAAATCTTCCTAAGCTATGAAGATGATAATGGAGCACTTGTTTCACTTTTAAGATTAAGAATACCAACTGAATCGTTTAGAAAAGAAATAACAAACAAAACAGCAATTGTTAGAGAAATACACACTTATGGGAGAATGGCTAAAATAAATGGTGAACCAACCTGGCAACATAAAGGATATGGTAAAAAACTTATGATTGAAGCAGAGCAAATTACTAAAGAATTAAAATGTAATAAGATGGTTGTCATTTCTGGTGTGGGTGTTCGAGAATACTTCTACAAATTAGGCTATAAAAAAGAAGGGCCATATGTTTCTAAACCACTGTAAATTCCTTCAAAAGATTATCTACCATATCATAAGCTTCTTTTGCATATTCCATGGCAGAATCAAATTCTTTTATTCTTAATTCATGCTTAGCATTATTTAATATATCTAGCACGCCTGTTAAATCTAATTCTTTGCGACTAGCTTCTAATATCTTCGTTCTGGTTGATGATATTTCAATCAAACATCTTTGAAATTTTCTATTGTAAATTTCGCTTTCAATATCTGATGAAATGTTCTCTGCATCGTCAAAGAAAGTATTATCAATATAGTTTTTCATCATATCCAAATTTTCAACTATCCCTGGAACATTGAGATTATATTTTTCACCATTTGTTTCTACATCTTTAACAAATGTGTGATATTGTTTTTCAACACTAAGCTCCTTATATGTTGCTTTATCATCATCAAGTTTTCTTTCAGATCTAGAAATTCTACCCTTTAATCTAGCCATTTGTGCATCTAATTTTTTAATTGATTCAAACATAATTATAATAGTAAATAAAACTTTAAATAAACAATACTTCTACAGCCTTGGCTACTCAAAAGACGGATTTTACGTGTCAAAGAAAATTTAAATTAATATTTTTCAGATCGTGTAATTTCATCAATTCTTCTAATATGTCCAGTATATCTATTCATATCGCCATCAATGTACACGTCTAAATGACGTAGATTTGTAATCTTTCCTGGTACTGTTGGTGGTGACTGTCTATCTTTACTATAGAGTATTTCATCTCCAATTTTTATTGTATTGTTTTCCATATTTATCACCCTTTCGTGAAACAATATTAGAGAATTCTAAGTATAAAAAGCTATCCTATATACTGAACAGGTGGTCTAGAAATAACTGGAGTTGAAGTTTTAGCACTTGGTTTATTTTTTCTTAAAAAGTCTTGATATTTTTTCCACATCTTTTCTCCTTTCTTTCCTTTCAAAACTTTTACTATATCATGCTTTGGAACTGGTTCTTTAATAGACTTCATTCCATAATCAACTATTACAATATCTCCTTCTTTTGCTATTTTCCCAAGTTTAGAATTGATTTGAAATGTAAGAATATTATCATCCCACATTTCTAATGTAACTTGAATAGAAGTATCAGCTGATTTAATATCCTTACCAGTTGAAAATATTTCAATAACTTTTGCTGGATGATACATTATTTAATCACCTTCAAATGCTCTGGCATTGTTAAAACCTTTTTAGGTTTTCCACAATCATTAATTTCAATAAAATAAGCTCTTCCTCTCTCTCCTATAACTTTTCCAGTTAAACCTTGAAATCTCTTACATGGCATAGATTCCATAGAAGCTGATTCAATTACAATTGCAACTCTATCACCAATGTTAAATTTCTTAAGATATTGATTAACAGTAATTCTAGTGTTCTTTCTCAGCTTATCTCTAGTTCTTCTATGTTTTCCATGTGATTTTACTACCATATTAATCAAAACAAATTGTGTCTTAAACGTTTATAAAGTTTATTTAATATCATCTACTTTTCTTGGCTTAAACTCATCCATTGTTTTCTGTTGCAAATCAACAACTTCATTTACTGTTTCAGAAACCCAATATTCTTCGAACTCATAACCAGATGTTTTCATAACAACCTTTTCAATACGAGCTTGAATTATATATCGTTTACACTTAATACACGGTTCTGCTTCAATTGTTTTTCCAGTTTTAGCATTTACTCCAGAAAGATATAAAATAGATCCATCAAGATCTTTTCTTGATGTAGGAATTATAGCATTTTCTTCAGCATGAATTGATTTACACAATTCATATCTTTGACCAGAAGGTATTCCTGCTTCTTCGCGAGGGCATACACTATGATCAATACAATTTGGTGAACCTGTTGGAGCACCACTATATCCTGTAGCAACAATCATATCATCTTTAACAATAACTGCACCATAATTTCTTCGCAAACATGTTCCTCTTCTAAGAACAGCAGAAGCAATTCCTAAATAATATTCGACTTTAGTTGGTCTTTTACCAGTACTATCAAATTATGGCATAGAATTACTTAGAAGCAAAAACATTTAAACCTTACACTGATGGCGATAATTTTTTGAAAACATCAATATCAGGAAGGTAGTTTTCAGAGCCATTGTCCTTGCTCTTTTTAATTATTAGATGGCAATATTCTCTACGATCAGGAGTATGTTGTCTTTGACCAGATATCTCTAAAATACCTGAACCGATCATTGTGTAATCAACGTCTAAAATAGTTTCACCCTCAACTGTAATTTTTCGATGATATTTACCAGCTTCAGTTTCAGGAAATCCACCAAGTTTATGACTATTATCCTGAGCCATTTTTAGTAATGGGCATCCATTATTACAAGCTCTATTTTCACACTGAATGTTTTTCGTGTAAAGTATCCCTATTGGCATATCAAAAGCTTTGTATAAACTGATATATAAAAGTGATGCGACATACAACGATTAACGTTACATCATTCCTTTGAACTTTTTAGCAAATCTAGACATGGCTCCTCGTTTCATTCCTTTTCCAGTCATCATTTTCATCATCTTTTTAGACTGTTTGAAATTCTTAAGAAGCTCTCTTACTACAGTTTCATCGGTTCCAGATCCTTTTGCAATTCTACTTACTCTAGAAGAATCAATCAATTCTGGATCTTCACGTTCAGCCTTGGTCATAGACTCTATCACATATTTCCATTTCTTCATCTTGCCTTCTTGTTTGTTAAGGTCTAAATTTTTAGGAAGTTTCATACCGCCCATGCCAGGTATCATATCCATCATAGATTTGAGAGAACCCATCTTTCCCATACCCTTAAGTTGTTCATAAAAATCATCCATTGTAAATTTACCAGAACTCATACGTTCAGCTATTTTTTCTGCCTTTTCGGGTTCCATTGATTCTTTAGCTTTTTCTACTAAAGCTTGAAGATCTCCAAATCCAACCAATCTAGAAATAAATCGTTCCGGATCGAACACTTCTAAAGCATCCATTTTTTCACCCACACCAATAAATTTAACAGGAGCATCTGTTATAGAACAAGCTGTTATTGCTCCACCACCTCTTGCTGTTCCATCCATTTTTGTTAAAAATATTCCAGTAATTCCAACTAACTTATTAAATTCAGAAGCTTGTTCTCCAGCAGCTTGACCAAGATCAGCTGGTATTGCTAAAATAACCTCATCGGGTTTTATTACTTCTCCCAATTCTTTTAATTCTTTAGCTAACTCTCCATCTAAAGCATCTCTACCTGACGAATCAAATATTAAAATATCATTTTTTTCTAAAGCTTTCAGTCCTGCTCTTGCTATACTTACAGCGTCCTTATTTACTTTGTCAATATAATAAGGAACACCAAGTTGTTCAGCTAATTGTTTCAATTGATCCATAGCAGCTGGTCGGTGAACATCACAACCAATTAATGCTGGTTTCAAACCCTTTCGTTGATAAAATCTAGCAAGTTTACCAATTGAAGTTGTATTATGAACTATTATTCCATCAGCTATAAAACTATGATTATCTTCTACGGTTAAATCATATACAAATCCTGTTTCATTTTTATAATTTTCAATTTTATCGACCTTTGACCAACAAACATCAGAATTACACAAATTATTAAGATGTTCAATAGCAATTTTTGAATCAAAATTAGAAATATTCTCCAAAAAACTTAATCCATTTTTAGTAAGTACTATTAAACCATTATCTTCTTCAATAAAAGCATTTTGAGTATAATAATATATTAATGAATTTATAGCTTCTGTAGAAAATACTTTATCAAGTAAAATTGTATTATTTCTTATAATACTTAAAAATTTAAAATGTATTCCGTTAACATTTTTTTCATATAAATCTACTACTTTAGCCAGGCTTTCTCTTGAGATCATCCCATTTCTTTCATATTGACCATAACTATTACAAACGTTCTGCAATTCTCCTATAGAAAATCCCAAAGAAGTTCTTATTTCCTCAAGTAAGCTTCCAACTGGTATTAAATCCTGCTTTCCACAACCTTGTTTAATACCTATACTTTTGTATTCAGATGCCCTTTTCATTTTATCCATAATCATAAATCCTATTTTATCAGTATACAATTCTGCATATCTAGCTCTTATAAACAATCTCCAATATGGAACCTTATTGATTATCTTCTTTGATATTGTAGACATTATTCCAAATCTCTTTAACAGAAGATTTGTACCGGATATCATGTTCTTACTTTCAGAACTTATTTCAATTTCTCTTGTACCTTGTGCAGAATAACCATCACAGTCAAAATATGCACGTAAGAATGAAATAACTGTTCTATCATGAGATCTGAATATTTGTTCAGAAATTTTCAATTTTTTGCCTTTTTTCCCAATTGGAACACCAAACATCTTGTTCATTATATGAACCAATGTAGTTGAAACGATCCTTATTTTATACATATTTTTTGTTCTCCCATCTTTCTTAATCTCTGGTATTATATTGAAAAGGGATTTGGATAGTTCTATAACCCTATCTATAACTTCTTTATTTTCATTAGAAATTTCTACATAACCTTTATCTAGATGTCCGTCTCCAAATACATAACCTAAAAATTCTGCAAATTCAGACGTAAGATAATTGGGGAAACTGATTAATTTTGTGGCATTATATAATTTTAATTTATAACAGCTGTGTTCGTTTTTTATGAATTCAATAGGTATTTTTCCATCTTTAACGTTCATTGTAAATTTACAGTAATTTTTAGTATATAATAAATTTTTATTGGCTATTTTTAAATTTGGATAAATCTTCAATATATTTTCCTTAGCTTCTTTTGGGGATATATATACATCCAAATTAAGATCTTTCAAATATGAAAATAATGAAACTTGGTGCGTATTACAAATATAGTTTCTAGGAACAGAAACAAAATCATCGACATTTAACATGTCAGCTCTTACTTGTATTACTTGACCATTTCTCATCACGAAAAATGGATGTTCTACAGTTACTTTTACGGAAAAATCATTACCATTATCCAAATATACGTTCAAAAGTTCGTCCTTTTCAAGTTTCCACAAATGAGTTACTTTTTTTCTCTCTACTTTTAATGTATATGGATTGAACGAAGGCACAAAAAGTTCTTTATTAGATATGTCTATTATTTCACCATCTTCTAATATCTGCTTATTATAATTAGTATATTCATTATACAAATTCGCAGCTGAAATAAGTCTACCATCATCCAAAGATACCAAACTATCAGGATGAACACATTTACCAGATCCAAATAAACCTATAAACAATACCTTACCTGGTTTAAGCATCAACTCCGGCTTCTCACCTACAAATTTAACAAGTTCTTCATAAACAATATTAACTATATGCTCTCGAGCTGTCATTCCTTTACCGGGCTTTTCACCTAAAGATCTTTTTTTAATCGATTCAGTTAATTTGAATACAAGTTTAACATCAACATCAGAAGCAATTAATGTTCTCTGAATATCTCGAACTAACTCATTTACTGTATTAGTATCAATATATCCAGCTTTAGCTATCTTTCTTAATGCCTCTTTAAGTCCAGAACTTAACTTTTCAAGCATAATTAGAATTAATATTCAAGGCTTTTAAATTATTGGTTATCTCCTTTCCAGACAAAATTCTTTATTTGATCTGTCATATCATTTACAACTTTAGAAGCAACTTGTCTATAATAGTTTCTTCTCCTATCAGTGAACGGAACAGCATAAATAACTCCATCCTCTCTTTCAAAATAATATTCCTGTTTTAGCCATTGTAAAATATCTTCTCTATGATCCTCGCCTAAGCATATTGCATTTGGATATTTTTCATGAATTCCTTCTTTAGGTGCAATTATCCATTTCGTCTTGTTATCGTTTGTATAATGTTTTGATTCAACCATTTAATCACTAATTAAGGTTTGGAATTAAAGAATTTAAATCTATTCCATTAAGTTCTTAACAATCTCATCAGAATCAAATTTCTTCAGATCCTTGTAATCTTGACCAACACCTAAATAAAGAATAGGCTTCTTGATATTATGAACAGATGAAAGAATAGCTCCACCTTTCTCATAAACATCAGTCTTAGTTAGAATTAATGCATCAACCCCAACAGCCTCATTAAACATTGAAGTCTGATCAACCACGTCATTACCGGTCAATGCATCCATAACAAGTATTTTCATATCAGGTGTGTTTACTCTAACGATTTTCTTCAACTCCTCAATAAGATTAACATTAGCGTGACTTCTTCCAGCAGTATCTGCAAGTACAATATCAATACCCTTAGACTTAGCATGTTTAACAGCATCAAATATAACAGCTGCTGGGTCTGAACCATATTTTTGTTTAATTACATTTATTCCAAGATTATTACCATGTTCTTCAAGTTGTTCAATCGACGCTGCTCTCCAAGTATCTGCTGCTGCAAACACAACACTAAAGCCAGCTTGTTTCAATAAATATCCAACTCTTGCTATACTTGTTGTCTTACCAGATCCATTAAATCCAATAAAAGTAATCAGATAAGGTTTTTTGGTTTTAACTTCAGATAATAAATCAATTTCTTTAACATTTAGTATATCTTTAACAGAATCTTTTAATGAACTTTTAACAATATCATCAATCTTATTTTTTGATACAGACTGACCAATCAAATTATTTTCTAAATCTTTAATTATTTTTTCAGCAACTTCTAATGCTACATCAGATTGTACTAAAGAAATTTGTAAATCCCACAAAATATCCTTAACATCAGACTCTTTCAACTCTTTCTCAGTAATTTTCTTTTTGATTTTTTTAAATATTCCTTCCTTTTTTGGTTCTATTTTAATTTCTCTAACAATTTCAGGTTTTATTTCTTTTTCTAACTCTTCACTTATTTTAATATCTTCAACAAATTGATCTTCTTTCTCTAATTCATCAACAATCTCTTTAACGTCTTCCATTACTTTCTCTTTAACTTCTTCTTCATTTTTTTCTACAACTTCAGTCTTCTCTTCAATTGGTTTTTCAAGAATATCTTCAGGTATAGCTAATTTCTTTTCAAGTTCAAGAATTTCTGCTTCTAATTCTTCAAGTGTTTTTTTTCGTTCAACTGATTCTAAAGAAATTTCTTCTAATTTTTCATGAACTACTTCATCTACTTTTTCAGCAATATCTTCAATCGTTGGATGGTCTTCCTTTGCCTTAACTACATTAGAAATCTTTTCAACGCTTTCCTTAAGTTTCTTCTTTAATAGACCAAACATTATTCTCACTTATTTCGTAATTCTGCTTGAAGTTTAGAAAGTTTAGAACCTAATACTTTCATCTCTTTCAATGTTTTTTCAGCTTCATTATTAAATTCCTTAATTCTCTTATCATTTACTTCTAAAGCTTCTTTTCTTGGTCTCTTAACAGCTATTCCAGCACCAATTGTAATTAAAACATTTTCGCTATCTTCTATACTTCCTTCAATAAAATTATTTGCTCCAACCGGTATGTATGCTTTTCCTTTCAATCCACCCAATTCGTTTAAAGCAAATTTTGTTCTTTCTAAATCGTCTATTCCTTGAATTAACAATTTTTCTCTTTCTTCAAGCTGCTTCAAATTATTTTGAAGAACCTGAAACTGCATCATTTTTTCTTGACTCATTTAAACACCTCAAAACATCGATCTATTTCTGGTCCAGTTGATTTCTCTGAAATCACTAAACCCTTACTATTAACTATAACACCAGCTTTTATAAATGGTGTTCCAAAATTAACAGTACCAACATCAACCTTTACTCCTAATACTTCTTCTATTTTTTTAATCTCTTCATCTGTTGCATCTCTATGAACCAAACAGCCAGTATTTGTAGCCTTTCCAGCAGATCCAATTATATCTAATCCAGCTATTGTACCCACTTCTACTGGAACTCCTAAACACTTAGAAATCATATCTTTATATTTTTCTAAATTTTCTGCAATTAAACATCCTTTATCATTACATAAGATTAAATTTCCCAAAGCTGTTTGCTTTGTATCTATAACCTGAACATTAGAAAATATTTTTTTTAATTTTTCTATCTCATGAGGTTCAGTTATACCTGGAACTAATAGACCATTATCATTTCCAACTGCAAGTATTCCAGCAAATCTCGTCTCAGCAATTGTACTATGATATACTTTAACTCCAAGTACCTTTTCAATTTTATTTTTATTCTGTGGTTCAAATCCTAATAAGCACTTTGTTTCTGTAGCAAAACCGTATAGTCCTAAATTAGAATCCCCACTAAAAGCTAATTTAATGAATTCCATAAAGTCAATAGAGAAATAGAAGTATTTAAGTTTTGATTTATTCATTGATTTTTCTTAAAATCAACAATACTCTTGTAAACAAGCATATCATTATGACCATTTATTTCAAAATATCTACCAGGCCGATCATCAATTACAACACCTGTATCATAATCTGAAGCTATTTCTGAAACCCTTCTTACAATATTTTTATCATTATATAAAATATTTGAAGAAACAATTTCATTGTTTCCATTATAAACAAGTTCATTTGATATTTTTCCAACCAAATTCAAACTATATTTTTTTTCCAGCATTTCTAAACCAGTATTAAATCCAGTTGTCAATATAACAAGATCAGAATTTTCTGAAACATCTCTCAAAAATTTTTCTGCTCCGGGTTTTATTTTTCTATCAATATAACTTTCAGAAAATTTCTCTATATCACTTTTAGTAAATCCTGCTTTCTTAAGAGATTTTACAAGAACTCTAAGCGCCCAAGTTTCTCCAAACAAATAAGCACCACTTTTAACTTGAAGCGCTTTCAAAGTTGCACAAGCTTTTACACTACCTCTTGTTTGTCTTAATGCCGCAATACCTATACCTTCTGCAATTGCCCCATTAACAATCGTATCATCAATATCAATAAAAACTACTCTTTCTTTCATTAAACATTGTTTAAAAGAATGCATATATAAAAGTGATGTTATATACAACAATTAACGTTATCTATTCTCTATAATTATTTTGCACTATTTTCAGGAATTACTTTTGGAACAGATTCTTTTTCCTTTACTTCTTCTCCCACTCTTCCTGATTCGTCCAATTCTTCTGAAAGTGATATCTTCTTTCTTTCCTTTCTTTCTTCCTTTATTTTTTCTCTCTTATCTATTTTCTTTTTATCTTTTTCTTTAACTTGTTCTTGAGAAGGTGTTTTAATATCAATTCCAACCAATTCGGCATAAGCAACTTTATTATCTAAAATAGCATGAATTCTAACTTTTCTTGGTGGCTTTTGTATACCCCTTGCCCAAACAGATTCATTAACTGTTTTACCAATGTTAACACTATCTGCTTTCATATGTCTAATAAGATATTGATTAATTATAGCAATAGCTCGCTTTGCTCTTTTTTGTCTAACTCCCCTATATGCTTTTCGCATAGGAATTGTATATATTTTTTCATCAGCCATAGACATCTACCTTATGTTTATAATTATTCGTGGTTTTAATGTATTTAAAGTTTGCTCTTTAATTGAAATATTCATAAAATTACATATTAAAGATAACAACTAAAACAAAAACTTTATATATTGCTTCTATTCCAATATCAATATGTTATTATTTATTTATCTTATATTTTCTATAATAGCATGTGGTTTAATTTTTTACAAATATAATAAAGGAAAATATCTTATCTATATTTTATCTGCATTTATTACAGGTTTACTTGGATTATTTGTTGAAGAAATAGGAATACTTAGAGGTGATTGGGCATGGCCAGAAACTTTTATAAGTATTCTAAATACTCCACTAGAAATGGTACTACTATATGTATTAATGGGATTTGCAACAGCTGTGTTAACAATTTATTTTAAAGACTATTTTAACCCTAATCCACAAAAACAAGAAAAAAGTAGTAAATATGTATTTTTATTTGCCCTATTAACACTTTTAACAGCATTTGTATATGTTTTAGATACTGCTTTATTTATATTCTTTTTATTTCTAGGAGTAGCTTTATTCCTAAAATATAGAAATCCAATAATAATAATAGCTGGTGCACTTGGAGCAGCAATAGATGTAATATTTGATACACTTTTATTACTATTAGGCGGATATACGGGTTATAATATTGTAATACCGTACAAAGATTTTTTCATCATTGGGGTGCTTATAGCAGGATTAGCTCTCTATTTAAATGAAAAAATAAAATAATTTTTTTAAATACCAGCTATACAGTATTAGTTTAGTTATGTTCGGATATTTAACAATATTAACTGTAGTTGGAATTTTAATAACATTAGCAATACTAATGTTTCTTTTCAGAATTAAAGATTTTAGAGAAATATTAAATTATTCTATAATTGGTTTGATTTTAGCTTTAGCAGATTTTATTATTGAATATCTTGGAACGTCTGTAGGAAATTGGACTTATCGTGAATCTATTTATTTTATAATGGATCTAGTTCCTATAGAATTAGTATTTTTATTTTTCTCAGCAGGAGTAATAGCAAGATTTGTATTCATAAATGCATATAAAATTAAAATGCCAATTAGAGCAAATGGTATTTTTTATATTCTAATTTTAATTGCATTAGCAATGTGGATTAGAGAAATATACATGGAACCAACAGCAAATATGTTACCAGTATCAATAATTATTGGATTGTGGGGAATATCCAATATAAAAGAATACAACAAAGAAGCTGCACTAATGTTAGCAGTAATAGCAACTATAGCTGATTTAATATTTGAAACAATAATCATTAATTCTGGAAGCTATGTGTATGAAGCTGGCTTTCAAATAGGAACACCGATAACTTATGGGCTACTTACTTTAGGTTTATTAGCTATAATGGAAAAAATGCATAAATTAGATAAAATATTAGATCACCCTGCTATTAAAAATATTTTAAGATTATTTGGAATTTATAGAAAAAAATACGAAAAAGAATATAATAAAGTTAAGAAAAATATTAATAATGTCAAAAAAAGAATTAAACTTTAAGACGGCTTCGTCTCCAGTGTTTTGTCTTATGAACTCTAATTCTTCTTGATCTAGCTCGTTTTCCAAATTTCTTTAAATCAGCCCATCTAGGAGCAGCTTTCTTCTTTCTAACTGCAATCAATCTTAATTTTCTTGCTAAATGTTTTATTGCTCCCATATTCATTTCCTCTTTCTTATTATTTTAACATCTTTTTTAGGATTTAAAACTTGTAAAACTTGCTTTAGTTGTTCATCATCTATCTTAGTTGTTACTTGTCCTGTTTGGTAAACATGAATTATATATGCTTCAAGTTGTGTTGCTGTTATTGGACTTGAAATTTTAAGTCGTGATAATCTTTCTAAAGCGTCTTTAGTCATTGCTTTTTTCAAGACTTCTTTATTTGCTCCATCCATATGTATTTTTTTACTTACCACACTTATCAACCAATGATTGACCTTTACTTGTAAGCATTCTTCCTATCTTAGGCTTATCAACCTTTTTAATATATCCTGCTTCTTCTAACTGTTGAAGCATTGTTCTAATTATTTTACCACCTGCATCTTTTCGATGTGGAGGCTTATGTCCTCTTCTTCTCTTTCCACCATATGCTGTTCTTAACCTCTGTACACCAACTGGTCCATGAATTGATACTTTTCTCAATATAGCTGCTTCTCTAATAAACCACCAATCTGGTTGCGAAGGTGGTCTTTCTACATTTACTCCTGTTTTAATAAATCTAGACCATTCTGGCTGTGAAATCTTACTATCTTTCATCAAGGTTTCCTTTATTCCCTCTATTGTTTGTGAAGGTGTCTTCATATTATATCACTTTATAATGTTCTACCAAGGTTTAAAAGCCTTTTGGTATTCGATATTTTTTAGATATCTTATTTATTAATTCATCATATCTTTCTTTAAACTCTGGATATTTTTCTTTCATATCTCTTAATATTTGAATTCTTTCTTTACCTATTTTTTGATTCTCATATCGTCTTCGTTTAAAGCTCATAATTAGAATGGTTTTATAGAATTTAAAAGTGGTACACTCGGGATGTTTGAGTAGTTTACTTACTCAATGACATGAATAAAGAATTATTTCTGGAGCATTTTTATCAGTATATATAAATATCTATACATATTATATTTAATTATTCGGTAATGCTAAGGAGTAAATTATATGGGAAAAATTATTTCAATTAATAAATTAAAGAAAATTAATTTTGGAAAATTAAAAACTGTTTTAATTGGTGGTAGTTTTGATATTATAACTGTAGGTCATATCAGATATTTAAGGGAATCCAAAAAATTTGGTGATATTTTAATAGTTGGTTTGGCAGATGATAAAAATGTAAAAGAGAGAAAGGGATCAACACGCCCAATTTTTTCTGCTAAACAAAGAGCTGAAATTATTGCGGGCCTTCAATCGGTAGATTATGTTTTTACATCTTATCTATCAGCATATAATGATAAAATTTTAAAATCGATTAAGCCAGACATGGTAGTTATTTCTCAAAATAATAAAATCGAATTTAAAAGAAGACAAAAATTTAAAAAACTACTTGAATCAAAGTTTCCTTCTATTAAGTTTAGACTTTTAAAAATATCTAACAAAATCCATACCACAGATATTATTAAGAGAATACTTAAAAGGTATTCTATAAAAAATATTGATGTTGAAAAAATAATTTTGTATAAAAAACTTAACAAAAAAATAATTCGAGAATATTCTCGATTTAAATTCGGAGATCCAATAATTATAAAAAAATATGCCAATAAATTAACAAAAATTATTAAAAACTATATTAAGAAGAATAAAAATTATATCATTTATACTACAGCAAAAGCACCAATAAACAAGTATTGCAAAAAGAATTCATTAATATTAACAGAACAAATTTTTAAAAACTTGAAATTACCTTTAATTGTCGGAGAATATAATTACCTCTATAATAGAAAAAAATTTACTGATAATCTTCTAAAAAGAAAGATGCATGAACCTATAATTAAAAAGTGTAGTATTAGTAAATTTAAAAAACGTAATTATCCTGTTTTAATGATTGATGATTCTATTTTTACCGGAGCCGCATTGAAGATCTCTATCAAACAATTAAAAGATATTACAGATAAAATAATATTTTTTGCTATTATTGATTTATATAAACAAAAATATTCAGAAGAAGAGGTTAATAACTTTTATTACAAAGAAAAGGGTATGCCTTTTCTACTGAAACTTTTTAAGATTAAAAAATATATCCCAACGAGTCATTTTATAAGAGTAGTAGATGCATTAGAAGAAAAAAACAAAAAAATACTATTTGAAAATCTTAATAAAAAACAAAAGATACTATTAGAAAAGGCATATAATATTTATACAGATAAAAAATTGAAAATATCATAAATATTTTATATACAAAAAAGTTATTTAACATGAGTTTCTTGAAAAATCTTAATTTATTCGGCTATCTGCAATAAATCTCTTAAACTTGTTAAATTATAATCAGCATACTTGCTTTTCTTGTTATTTCTGCTAATAAACGCTGTTTTCCAACCTAACAGCTTTGCTGGCTTTATATCCATTTCATCACTATCCCCTACCATTAAAATCTCTTCCGATCTTACAGGGAATTTTTCAATGAGTTTTAAGAAAATTCTTTTATCCGGCTTTTTGATGCCTATTTCATGTGATGCCAAAATAAAATCAAATAATTCTCTAGGAAACAATTTCATAATTTTATTATGTGCATAAGCATCGACATTGGTGATAATGACAAGAATTTTTCCTCTCTTTTTCAGACCATTTAGTGTCTCAAGCGCATCATTATAGAGGAAGATTGATTCATGTGCATCAATGTACAATTCTTCTATTTTTTGCAATTTAGAATCATCGGTTACCCCAAGCTGTCTTATTTTATCTACAAAACGCCCTTTATCATCTAGATCTTTTCTTATTTTGATTTTGCCTTTTTGGTGTATAAATTCTTCTAGAGACATATTCAATCCTGACAATTTAAGAGCCTCTTCCAAGAGATTAAATTTATACGTGCCTAGTGTTTGCCACATATCAAAAGCTATAACCTTAATCATTTTACATCATCTCTCATAAACACAACTTAGTAAATATCATATTTATTCTTTCATCTGGAGTTAATTCGGGCACTTTTATAGGATTATATCCGTATCTTAAATATTCATTTAATATTAACTGCCCAACATAAATTCTTTCCTTGTCATTCAAATTTCTATTTTGTAGTTTATCTTTTGAGATTGGCTCAAGATAGAATATGTAATCATATCTTATATCCCTAGCCAAATTTTTTAAATATCCTGGGGGCTCCATTTCATCTAATCGATAATAAGCGATGTTATCGATTATACCCCTGTCAAAGAAAACAATTCCTTCAAAATCAATTAATTTTTTTTCCCTTTCTAATTGTCTATGCAATACTTCCTTCTGAAAAGAATCTCTATTTTCTTTGTGTGGATTTTTGTGTCCATATCTTCTTAAATCATCTATTAATTCTCTTGCTATTTCATGTTCTACGCAGAATCCTTTATCATGTATCATTTCTATAATTGAGCTCTTACCTGTGCCTGATGCTCCTGTAATTACAATTCTCTTCGCCATAGTTAGTTATTATAAAATAACATTTATAAACCCCTGTGCATCCACTAGTCAGAGACTAGTGGTATTTCTGTGAAGAGATATAGACTGATATTAGTTCATGGTTCTGGCCCACTGAATCAAAAAATACAACAGGGCTCCAGAGGCCAGAACCCCAGAAGAATTTCC
>JAHIEG010000011.1 GCA_018901655.1 Nanobdellota archaeon | reverse complement strand
GTTACTAGATCAACTGACATTTGGTGGAAATCTTATGTTAGCTCAAATTCAACGCAGAGATCTTTAACAGAAGAATTGATGCACGAAACTTTTTTGGAAGCAAAGAAAAAAGGCGATCCTAAATATATCCTTACTCATTTTGATGTATATAGCGCTTATGGACAACTTTTAAGTCCAGATAGACGATATACTTCAGAAATGAAGTTAAAGGGTGGATTTACTGGATGGTCTTTTAATGAAATCCCTGTTATTGCAGATTATGATTGTCCTTATGATGAAATGTATTTTGTTGATCCATCTTCTCTATCTGTAGAGGATTTGGCTCCAATGTCATTTTTGAAAGAGGACGGTAGTATTTTAGATCGAAGTTCAACGCAGCCAATTTGGCAGGCGACGCTTCGCTACTATGCTAATCTTGCAACTTCAGCGTGTAATAAGAACGCAGCTTTAAGAGACGTAATAAAATAGGTTAGATTGAAATACGGAAGGTAATAAACTAAAATTATTGCCTTTCGGCTTTAGTCTAAGTATCTCTCTAGCTAAAGGTCGGAGAGGGAAAACTGTGGATTGGAAATCCATTTAATTAGAAAACACACATATGATAAAAGATAGAAATTTAGATTTACAAGCATATAAATTTTATGTTATTATGAAGCCAGATGTAGCAACTAATAGTATTGTTGCTGCTGAAGATATTTCTGGTGGTGATGTTGCTGCTTGTACTTTGGTTAGAACAAGATTAGATTATCCTAGAAATTTGCTTTATACATTAACTGATAATGCTTCAGATACATTAGAAGGTGTTTTTACTACAGTTGGTTATGACCAATTTGGAGAATCAGTAACTGAATCTGTTTCTGTAGATTATGATGCTGCCGCAACAACTGCTGGAACTCAAATTTTTGCAGAAATTGTTTCAATTGCTTATGTTGATTCTGGTAATGCAACAACTTCAGATACAGCAGATGTTGGTGTTTGTATTGAAGCTGATGTAGCTTCATTTGGCTTACCAGATAAAATTGGTGCTATAACAGATGTTGAAAGCATTAATTTTATTGATGCTGGTGTTACTGCAATGGAAGATGTTGACTCTACTGCTGTTGTCGTAGCTCGACATTGCATTAGACCAAGCCAAACTGTTGCTGCTGCAGATGATTACATCGTTCGATATAAGAGTTCAGCTTACAACTAATAGATAATCTCCTCCTCGTCAATAAAAGGCGAGGAGGAGATATTAATAAATTAAGAAGAATTAAAACTTATGAAACTAATAAATCATGATAAGGCATTTGATATGTCTTTCAATAGCGAAGATGTTCATGTACCAACAGGAAAATTTAATTGCTCCGTTGTAGGACTTGCACATCATATTATTGCTATCGCTAAAAAATGGGGTTTAAACGTAGAGATTGTTGATTCAACTGATTTGAATGCACTTCCAAAGACAGCTATAACCCAGGATCCAGTAATTGAACCTATCGAGGAAAAACAAACAATATCTCCAGAAGTTGCAGAAGAAATTGAAGAGATTAGAAAAACAGTTGAAGAAGAAGAATCTAAGCCAAAAGAAGAAGTTAAAAGAGGCAGACCGCCTAAAAAATAATATGTTAAAAACCATCTTAAAAAAGTATGATAGTTATTTAGACTATCACAAAGATCTTGATGGTTCTATAACTATTTATAGGCAAAGTCCTTTTAACAGTCAAAGACAATTTAAAGTCTTCACTATAAAAAATCAATATTTAGGAAACTGTAGCTGGGTAATCCAAAAAATCGCGTTAATGGATAGTCAGCATTTTGATATTGGCGGAAGAATACTTGAAAACAATCGGCGAATAAAAGAA
The DNA here is from genome assembly GCA_018901655.1 of Nanobdellota archaeon. Taxonomy (GTDB): domain Archaea; phylum Aenigmatarchaeota; class Aenigmatarchaeia; order Aenigmatarchaeales; family Aenigmatarchaeaceae; genus JAHIEG01. The sequence continues at coordinate 4,657 of JAHIEG010000011.1, read as the reverse complement.
GCTAGAAATGATGATAGAATAACTAGAGAAATTGTAGAATTATTTCATAGTGGAGGAGATCAAATTATAATTTAATTAAACTTAAACACATATGCAAAACAAAGTAAAAATAATTAAAGTCTTAGATACAGTAACGCTTGAATCCACAGAAGCAGTAACACAAGCTGCTACAAGCCGCGTTATAGTTGATACTTATTATAGTGATCAACTTAATTTAGTATGCAACTATTTAACTGGTGCTGGTGAAACACTTAATAATGCTTATATAAAAGTATGGGGTTATGCCGGGCAATATTCTTCAGAAACAAGTCATCCTTATAGCAGTTCAACAAACACTAGTATAGCAGCTGATTCTACAAATTGGATTCAGCTTGGAACATATGATATTTCATCTGGCACCGCTACTTTTACACCCACATTGTTAAAAATAGCTGGTGCTGCTGCTGCTACTACTTATCCTGCTCATTTTGCTTTAGGTATAACATTTCCCAAAATAAGAGTGTCTGCTTATGAAGATGGTGTAGCAAGTGCAAAAGGTAGATTATCAGTTACGTGTCTAATTCAATAAAATTAAATATAAACCTATGTATACAAATAGATTAAATGAAAATCCTATTCGTTTTACAAACGATATTGAGATAAGATCAGGAATTTCTAGTACTTATGCAACAATCGCGGCAGAGTATGTAACACTTGGTTATGAACCAGGAGTTGGAAGTTTATATATATCCAGTAACGGAACATTATTTATTCATCATACTTCAGGAGTAACTTATCTTAGTTGGTCTTCTGTCAGTGAATTAACTCCTTCAGTTAGTCCATCACTCAGTGCTTCATTGAGTCCTTCACTCAGTGCTTCATTAAGTCCTTCTATTAGTCCTTCAACTTCACCGAGTCAATCATTAAGTCCTTCTATTAGTCCTTCAACTTCACCGAGTCAATCATTGAGTCCTTCTATTAGTCCTTCAACTTCACCGAGTCAATCATTGAGTCCATCAATCAGTCCTTCGATTAGTCCTTCTTTAAGTCCATCGTTAAGTCAATCATTAAGTCCTTCAATCAGCCCTTCTACTTCGCCAAGCCAATCAATCAGTCCTTCTATTAGTCCTTCAATCAGTTCTTCGATTAGTCCTTCAATTAGTTTGTCAATTAGCCCAAGTATAAGTCCTTCAATTAGCCCTTCAATCAGTCCTTCTATTAGTTCTTCGATTAGTCCAAGTATAAGTCTGTCGACTTCGCCAAGCCAATCAATCAGTCCTTCTATTAGTCCTTCTATTAGTCCTTCAATCAGTCCTTCAATTAGTTTATCATTAAGTCCATCGATCAGTTCATCAATTAGCCCATCAATTAGCCCGAGTATAAGTCCTTCAATCGGTGATCCATCATTAAGTCCTTCAATAAGTTCAAGTATAAGTCTTTCTGTTAGTCCAAGTTTAAGTCCATCGATTAGCCCTTCACCTTCAGCTTAATTAATTTAACAGGGGCAAGTAATATTACTTGCCTCTTAAATAAAAATTGGTGCTACGATGATAATTTATTATCATAGCCAGCAGTAGTTAAATGGAGGCGAATCCAGCCAATATTAAATTTATGAAATATACAAAAGATATAATTGCTATTATAGTAATTTTATTAGCAGGTGCTAGTTTATTCATCATTAGTGTAGATAGTACCGCTGTTGCATTTATTCGTTTTGCTGCTGGTGCTGTTATTGGTTATTATTTTGGAGTTAAAGAAATTCCATTATCTAAAATATTTAAGAAATAAAATTAAATTTATATGGAAACAACTAACGGCATTACTAAAAATCAGTCAATAGTTTTGTTTATAATATCTATTTCAACGGCTTTGATAGCCGTGCTTGTGCCTATATTCACATATCGGGAAGCCATAAACTTGAATTCCTACAAAATAGAGGAAATTAAACAAAACAGAGGCGAGGCGTGGACAATACAATTTGAAGTTGATAAAAATCAAAACAAATTATTAAAAGAATTGAATGATTTATCAATAGAAATGAAAACGCAAATTTTAAAATAAATGGGCAAAACTTACAAAGACAAACTTTTTAATAATGATATTTTCAGGCAGTCAGGAGTGGGCAAAAGAGTAAAATGGGAGATGAAGAGAAAGAGAAAGACATATAAAGATTTAGAAGTTAATAACGGAAATTATTTAAATAAGCTAACAGTTGACAGGTGGGACCACAATTAGTTCTTTGAAAGGAGCAATTATGAAAATATTTGCATTAATAGTATTGGCAATTATTGTTCTTGTCTTGATATGGGACAGAAGCGAAACGAAAGACGAGGGGAGGAATTAAAATGAAAAACAAACATTGCGTAAATCAGATTTTCCGCCCGCACAATTCCGCAAAGGGATTAAACCAAGATGGAGCAGGCGATTGCACTGTTTGCGTCGCCGATAGCGAGAATGAGAAATGTAATCTGTATACGCCAATCAGTTTAATTGTCTTTGAAATTAAAGACAAGAAAGGAGAAAGCTGATGCTCAACATCAGACAATGTAATGTATGTTTTACCCCGCTTTCGTTGGCAAGTCTAACGGAAATCAACGGCATAAATTTTTTAATCTGCCCGACTTGCAAAACAAGAAAGCGTTTTAAAAAAACAAGAATTGATAAATTTAATTCATTGGCTGGATACAAACCAGCAAAATGCGAATATTTAAAGGTGTGCAAATGATAAGTGGAAAATCATCTGCCAAAAGAGTTTTGGATGGTCTCTCCAAAACCATCCATTATTTCAAAAAGCGGATACAGGCGGGCTTTCGTCCGATACTAATACGCCTATGAGGGCTTTGGCTCTCCCACGGTCAATTTAAAACCGTAGATAGGATAGACTTCTCTTCTAAACTCCGGAGGTGGGAGGAGAAGATTTTATATAAAGCGGCGGCTTGCGGGAGCAAAACCGCCGTGAATAAATAATTAGTTTAAATATATGTTATTTAAAAAACAAAAATTTGCAACAGGTTGTATTCCTGATCCTTTAGATTTAAGAGATAAACAATATGATGAAATTGCTTTAATGGCGCCTCAAGTTGATTGGGAAAAAGGATATGATATTGAAAAAGAATTAAATATTACTATTCCTTTTAAGAATCAAGATGGAAGTTCTAGTTGTGTTGGTCAAGGTTGGGCTTATTATATAGGTGTTTTAAATACTGTTGAAACAGGAATATATGATGAAGTATCAGCTAAAGCATTTTATTCTCAAATTGCTTTTCCAGGAGGAGGAGCATATATTCGTGATGGTGCTAAATTAGCAGTTAATTGGGGTGCTATTTCTGAATTAGCTCTATCATCATATGAAAATAGTAAACCACCATCAGAGGAATTTATGAAAGATTTGTCTTGGAAAAATGAATCAGTCGATAGAGTTGCTAGAATATTACAAGCAAAAGAATATAGAACCATTACAGCTTGTGACAGTATGGATTTATTCGCAGCAGCTATAAGAGATAATCATGGTGTTGTAGGAGGTCTTTATGGAGATAATAATAAGGATTGGAATACTAATGAACCAAAACCACCTATAAAGGTTGAATGGGCTCATTGTTTATTTTATGGTAAATTTGGAATGGATAGATTAGGAAGATTTATAGCTTCTCCAAATAGTTGGAATGAAAGAATGAGAGATGAATTACATCCAGACGGTTGGCAAAAATTAAGAGAAGATTATTTTAATAAAGGTTTTCAATTTAATCCTTGGACACTTCTTGATAAACCAAATTTTGAGATGTCTATTGAAACAAAAAAAATTATGAATACTAATGAAAAGAAAATTATAATGGAAGGTGAAGGAGTTGGAAGAAAAGGAATTATTATTAATAATAAATTAAGAGAGATTACAAACGAACGGCAAGCTGCTGCTTGTCTGTATACACTCACAAATAATGGTTTCGGCGTTACTGTTTCATCTCAAACTTTTAATGAAATGGAAAAAGATAAACCTTTTTAATATGAAATTTTTATTTTATACAATTAAATTAGTATTTGACGCTTCAATAGTAATATTAACCGTTATCGGTTGGTTTTTTCTATTCAAGTGGTATTTTGGAGTATGAATAAAATTATTTTGAGTGTCGTAATTCCAAGTTACAAGGATCCTTTGCTTAAAAAAACAATAAATGATTTATTAAAAAATTCTGAACTTAATGATGACGAATTAGAAATTGTGGCTGTTTTGGATGGATATTGGGTTAAATCAGAAGATATTGTAAATGATAAGAGAGTTAAATATATTCATCTTGGAAAAAATCGAGGAATGAGAGGAGCAATAAATGCAGGTGTTTTATTATCTAAAGGAGAGTATTTAATGAGAGCAGATGAACATCAAATGTTTGGTAAAGGTTATGATAAAATTCTAACAGGATGTTGTGAGGATAATTGGATAGTAACACCAAGGCGGTATTGTTTAGATGTTGAAAAATGGGAAATAATGGAAGATATTCCACCTGTAGATTTTGCAGTATTAAAAATAGGTAAAGCAGGAAAGAATAAAGACTTCGAAGATCATCCTGGAGAAAATGAATATATAGAAAAATTTTCAGGAGTAGCAAAACCTGGATTAGATGGTTTATTAATACAAGAATCAATGGCTATGCAAGGCAGTTGTTGGTTAATGAAAAGAAGTTGG